>JAZKEA010000001.1:0-18900 GCA_040387315.1 Armatimonadota bacterium
ATAACGAGGCGACTGCGGAGGAAGCCACGCGTGCGAAAGCGCATATCGTCGTCTGCCCCAACTGCGCCTCGCACCTTGCGTTTCTGCGACTGACCGGTCGCGCCCTGAGTCAAACACCCGAGGTGATTCCTTCCGCATCGCTTTCCTCGCGTATCGCCGCGGCAACGTATGACCGCCCGACGCTCGCCGAGCGTATTGCCGGATGGCTGCGTCCTGCGCCGGTTCGCATCGGTCTGGGAGCCGCCATGGCAGCGGGCCTTGCCCTGGTTCTCATCGTCCCTCGCATGGGAGAAGTCGATACTGCGGAACTGCCCTCCGCGCCCGCGGGCGGTGGCGTTGTAAGCACCCGTAAGGAAGTCGGCAAATCTGCGCAAAAAGTCGCCGGGAAAACACCCTCAAAGAGTGTGGTGAAGACGGCGAAGACCGCCGAGCCATCGCGACCCAAGCCAAAAATGACCGTCGCAACCAAGCCGCTTGAGGCGAAACCCCCGGTCGCTGCAAAGTCGCCTGTTGTTCTCCCCGCGAAGAGACCTATCACCGTTGTGGCAAAGGTTTCCCGTCCCGGTCGTTTGGAATCTATCCAGGCGGCGACTGTGGGATCACTGAGCGCCAGCGATATTATTCGGGACGTGCGCGGGGAGCCTCGCATGGACAGAAACAGTCCCTTGCGCTCCGCCGCAAACATCGCGCTGAAGAGGCCCGGTGGGGGAGTGGTCTTTATTCCGCGCAGTGGCTATGATCGTAGCGCTGCAACGGAGAGCAGTCGGAGAGCGCGCGGCGCAGCCGGGACGGTTGCGTCCGTCACCCCCACGCTGCCTACCGCAGGGGCAGCGCCGATCTCGCCGCTGCTGTCGGAGCATAGCACAATAACGGAAAGCACCGCTCCTCGGTCACCGGTTGCATCGTCTGAGTCTCCCTCGGCAGCAGTTGCCGCCTCTGCGGGCACAGCAATGATGCAGTTCCGCGTGCGCGGCCCTCGTACCAGCAACACAGTAGTGATGAATATGCCTAATGCGAGCCAGGGTGGTGCTGGCAGTTTGCCGGCCAATGATCGATTCTCGCTAACATCGGGCAGCAGCTCTCGTATACCGATTACAAGCGCTCCCGTCAGTGGCATAAACTGATAGAGCCGTAGTCCTGACGGAACGACAGAGGCCGCGAAAGCGGCCTTTGTGGTACAATAAGGGTAATGATGTAGGGTGGAGGCGCCGATATTCCTTGTCATATAGCAGTCATGGGAGACGGTAATCCCAGCCTGCACTATGGTCGGGAAATGCGCTCGTAATGCTTGCATCTGGAGGTTGAACATGAGCCGGACGGCTATAAAATGCAACTGCGGTCAGCGGATCAGCCAACGCGAAGTCATGCAGACCGGCTACTACCCTCGCATGTTTGGCCCGAGCTTTATTTACGTTCGTTTTCGCTGTTCGCGCTGCAAAAAGCTGGGTGAGCAGTTTGTTAAGCAGGAAGAATGGGAAAGCGGTATCCTCAAGGATTCCGTGGTTGAACTCGGCAGCGACGAGAGAAGCCAGTTTGCGTCTCTCGGTCCCATCGATATCCGTGAGCAGGCCGAATTTCACTTTGCCCTGGAAAACCTACCAAGCTTGAGCGACCTTCGAACAGAGTTTGAGAAGAGTGGCTCCGGCGAGGCGAGCGAAGTAGGCGAAGGTAAAGATAGCTAAAGCCAGATTAATACGACAGTTAATACTTCAGGACGGGCCGAAAGGCCCGTCCTTTGCTTTTCATGGGGCTTGCTTTATCGCAACAAACAGCACCATTTGAAAGTCGATTGGCTCAATAACGCGCGTAAGGTCTGTCGTTCCGTATCGGATGATTGTCCAGCGCCGCGTCTCCTCCAGAAGAGGGGTCAGTACTGAGTCCGCCACCTTCCAGAGAATGGAGTACGTGCGTCGCTGAAGCAGATCCAGGGTCTCTGCCGCTGAGACCGAGCGCGTCCAGCCTAGCTCTGGCAGCCGCCGCTCTTCCACCGGGACACCTTGGTCCCTCAGTGCGGTTACTACCTGAGACGAATGCGCCCCTCCGGAATTCTCAGGCAGGGCGAAGCGCTCTGCCGCGCGGGCGAAGAAGTACTCACGAATCGCGGAAGCGCTTCGGTCCTCCACCCCGAGAATCAAACGCCCACCGACGGGGAGTACGCGCCACATCTCCTGCAGGGCTCGCTCCCACTCGGAGACAAGATGCAGCACATGCACCGCAAGAACCGTCTGAAAAGACTCCGAAGCGAAAGGGAGTGCGCGAACATCCGCCAGAGCGAGCGGCAGTGGACCTGTAGTCTCGCCGTGGGCGGTCCGCAGGTAGCTGAGCATGGCCTGCGAGATATCGATGCCTGTCGTGCGTGCATGCTGACGCAGCAGCGCTCGCCCGATCCGCCCCGTCCCGATTCCCGCCTCGAGAAGCCAATCGTTTGGAGCCATGCCCTGAGTGACCTGTTCGGCGACCCGATCCGCGATCACGCCAGGAATAAACCGGGTGACTTCATACTCGTGGGCCACCCGGTCGAAATTGTAAACGGAGGTCGGCTGTTGGTCAGGAGTGCTCAACCGGTTCGCCTTTAAGCAGGGCGAGTGCGTGGGGCAGCAAGGGCAGCAGTGTCACGATTCCATCGCGTACCCCGCCGGGGCTTCCCGGCAGATTGATAATCAGCGTCCGATCGTGTACTCCCGCCACGCCACGTCCAAGCGATGCTGTGGGAACACTCTCACGGCTGCTGGCCCGGAGCAGTTCGGATATACCGGGCGCGTTGCGATCCAGCACGGAAACGGTGGCCTCCGGGGTGACATCCCGCGGGGCAAAGCCGGTGCCCCCGGTGGTAAGCACGAGGTCACAGCCTGCTTCGCACATCGCCAGGAGCTGCATGGCGATCTCTCCCTCATCATCGGGGACGGTAACGCGCAGACGAACGTCATAGGTGTCTCGCGGCAGACGGGCGGCGATGGAAGGTCCGGAAACATCCTCGCGCTCGCCCCGTGAGCATCCGTCGGATACGGTCAGGATGCCAACTTGATACATGCTTCCCGATTCGCCGCCGACCGGAAAATCTCCTGCAAGGCGATACCAGTTTTCTACCTCTTGATCGGCAGCCCCGGTCAGAGTTTGACCGAGGCTGCTACCCTCTAAAAGGGACTGCGTTCAGTAGCGCATAGCGCTGACCGGGAAGATGGCGCGCGCCTTGTCCTCCGGTCGAATGCCTCGACCGATATCTATGATCGTGGCGTAGGACTCGATGTCATAGACGCGGGTAATGCGAACGCGCCCGACTCGCTCTCCCTGTCGGAAAATCACAAAATCCTGACCCTCTTGGATTCCGTCCCGGATGCCCCGGTTCAGGCGTACCTCGGTGTTTGCGGTCGTCAGCAGCACAGTCGCCTCCGGCAGCCGGTAGTTGTTCAGCTTCCGGACCAGCACAAAGGCGGCATCTCCGATAGCCTGATCCTGCATCACCTGTTCCACCGGCAGATCTTTAATGGCTTCGCTGACGGATTTCGGCGGAAGGGCAATTCCCAACCCGACCGCTCCATTCGCATATTCTCCCGAGTTTACATCGGTCAGCAGCATAACTACGGATGTCCGGAGGGCATTTGTCTTTTTGTCGCGCTCCAGCGCCGCGACTGCTCCGGTGGCGATGTAGTCGACGCCGAGCGCCTGTCCCAGTCGCTGAAGCGCAATCTCATTGTAGGGGCGGTTCAGGCCCAGCGCTTCCGCCTGCTGACTCACCTGTTCGCGCGGGACGATGTCGAAGCGCCCCGTCCGGATCATCTCATTCACTACCGCGTCGGTTGCCTGCCGCGACAGCAGGCGACCGCTGACATTACTGTTACGCAGAATATCCGCGTAAACTCCGAGGTCGATAACCGCGACCTGGGGAACGCGGTTTACCTGGGCTCCCGCCAGACCGGGCAGAAGCGTTGAAACGAGAAGCAGCGCCGCCAGACGTATCCAGGAGGCGAAAAAGAAGCGTGAAGAATAGGCTCGAAACATCTCTTTCTTCCTTGCCCGGTGCGCCGGTAGCACGGCGGTATTCCAGGCGGGGGTATTGCAAGCATCACCCGCAGCCAGGCACGACAGGAAGAAATAGGGGGAATCGTACTGCTTGCGGGGGCTCACCTGGAAATACGCGAATTGGGCTTGCGTAAGTTTCAGAACCGTTACGACGGGTTCGCTTAGCCGCCTATTTGCGCCATGATCCGCAGGCTTCCGCCACGCCCCAGGCGGCCCTCGAAGTCGCTCTGGATGGGTTTGTGGGTCAGCGCGGCGCGGACATGCGTGATAATGTCCGCATCCGTGCAGCCCGCCCGGAGGGGCGTCATCAGGTCGTACTCGTAGTTGTCGGAGAGGCAGGGGACGAGGCGACCGTTAGCGGTTAGGCGCAGGCGGTTGCAGCCGTCGCAGAAGCGGTGTGAGATCGGGTTGATAAGTCCAACAGTGCCCTGTGCGCCGGGGATATGAAAGTTACGCGATGTGGATGCGGCATCGTCTTCTTCGGCTTCCAGATCAGGGAACGCTTCCCGTATCCGGCCCAAAGCCTCTTCGTTGCTGATATAGCGCGCCCGCCACTCTGGTGGCGAGACCATGCCGATAGGCATGTACTCCAAAAAGCGAACCGAAATCGGACGGTCGAGCGTCAGGCGGGCAATGTCGGCGATCTCGTCATCGTTAATTCCGCGCATCAGGACGCAGTTCAGCTTGATAGGAGCGAATCCGACGCGCAGCGCGGCCTCGATTCCTTCCCAGGCACGGTCGAAATCGGGCCGCCGCGCGATCTGCGTAAACCGATCCGCGCGCAGAGTGTCCAGGGAGATATTGAGGCGTCGAACGCCCGCCGCCCAGAGTCCCTCCGCATCGCGGGGGAGCAGAATACCGTTCGTGGTAACGGTCACCTCGCGGATACCCGGCGTTGTGTTGAGGGTTGCCGCCAGATCCGGCACATTTTTTCGGACCAGAGGCTCACCGCCAGTGAGTCGTACCTTTTTCAGGCCCGCTTGGGCAAGAACCCGCACGATCCGCGCGATCTCGTCGAACGACAGTACATTGTCGAGATCCTCGTACGGAACACCCTCTTCCGGCATACAGTAAACGCACCGAAGATTACATCGGTCCGTCAGGCTGATACGCAGGTACTCGATCCGCCTTCCGAAGTTATCGGCGATAGGAAGGGGGAGAGCCATTGGTGCGGAAATTGACATAGGCGGTGACTGCATTATATCGCTTTGAAAATTATTCGGGCGATTCGTGAACCTTTCCACGACCTTTAAGCACCAAACAAGTGATGCTATCCAAGGAACGACAATTGATTACCCGAATGCAGGCGGGAAGCGCAGCGGCTTTCGCGGAGTTCGTGGATGCCTACGGGAGGCGCGTCCAGAGTCTTGCACGGCGTTACACCCGAACCACCGCCGATGCCGAGGACCTGACGCAGGATATCTTCGTGGATATCTGCCGGGGTATCAGGCAGTTCCGGGGCGAATCCTCGCTGGGAACCTGGGTCTACCGTGTCGCGCTGAACCACTGCCTGAAGGCCCAGGGGCGCAGCCGTCCCGAGACCGTAGAGCTGGAGGCAGAGTCAGGCACTCCTTCCGAGGAGGGTAACCCGCAGCGTCACCTTGCGCGACGGGAGCTTGCAGATAAGGTAGACGATGCACTTTTCGATTTGACCTCCGGCCACCGAGATGTGGTGATTCTCCACGAGCTCCATGGACTGACCTACGCGGAATGTGCCGCCATTTTGGGTATTCCGGTTGGAACCGTGAAATCTCGTCTGTCTAACGCTTTCGGACGGCTTCGGACCCGCCTCAGTGACTATGTCCTTGGCAGCGAGCCGGTGACGCCTCACCCGGAGACTGCCACGGCTGCCCCACCGACGTTTTTTACTGCCCTGCCGGAAAGGGCTGCGAAATGAACCTCTTTATGAACCACCGACGTCCCACGGACGATACGGCCTGCCCGTCTCCGGAGATCGCTGCGGACCTCAAAGCCTATCTCGACAACGAACTGTCTCTTCTTCGCCGAAGGACAATCGCTTCCCATCTGCGGCAGTGCGCTGCCTGCCGCGAGGAGATCACTGCCATGACAACGATCACTGACGGAATGAAATCAGCGGACACTGCCACGCCTGCCGCAGCACTTGATCCGGCGATGCGCCACCGTCTGCTTAGCAGTATCGCGGCTGAAACGTCCACCCTGCCCACCGCGCGAACGCTCCCGCTGTGGCGACGAAAGCCCCTGCTCGTTTTTGGTGGTGGCGCTGCCTACGTCGGGGTGTTTTTGATCCTTGCGGCAGTTCTGTTTCCCACCTTCGGAACAAGCAGAGAGAGAGCGCGGCGGGGCGACACGGTAGCTTTTGGAGCACAGAGCAGTGCGCCTGTAAATGGCAATGGGGCCGAATATTCGGAAGATTTTGCGTCCTCCATTCCAGGCAGTTCCAATGGCCCGCGGGCTGCCCTGCAGGCCGGAGCACCACCTTTGATTTCCGGAACGTTGAAATCTGCCCTTGAAGAGCGAGCAGTGAAGCCGTCGTCACAGGATGTTCCATTGGGGCTTGTGACTGAGCGCCAGGTGCATCGGGAGGGAAGTGTAACGGTTTCCGTTGACAAACTCGAGGCTGCCAGCGAAAAAGTGGAGCAGGCGGTCAAGGCAAGTGGGGGATTTGTCGCAAGCAACAATCTGAATACCGACGGCAGCGGCTACAAATCGGCGGACCTTACGGTACGTGTGCCTGTAGCGCAGTTCGACGACATGTTCAAGCAATTTGCCGCCCTCGGAAATGTTACCGCCAAAAGTATCTCCGGCGAGGACATTACCGAGCGAATGAGCGACGCGACACAGGCAGAGCAGGTGCTGCGTGAATCGGCGGAAGCCACGGCCCGAAAACTGAGAAACAATGGCGGGAGTGAAAAGGAGATCCGCTACCGAGAAGCCGACCTGCGCCGTGTCCGCATCGAGCTGGCACAGACACAGGCTCGGCTTGGACTGCTTCGGAAAATGGCACGGCTGGCAACAATCAACGTTTCGCTGACCGAAAAGGCTAAAAAGGCTGCAGAAACCCCGGTAAAGAGCGGCTTTCTCGGAGATATGAGCGAGACGAACCGAATGGCATCCGCTGCCTTTGCCTCGGCTGTACGAGTGCCGGTCGTATTGATCATCTGGGTGCTGGCCTTCAGTCCCCTCTGGGTGCCGATGACGCTGCTGTATCGTTATGCCTCACGTCGCAGCGCAGCAGGAACGAAGCTGGCCTCTATCGATGCGCCTTAGAGCATCCCTCCGCGTTGACATGCTTCGGTACGGGACGTAAGATAACGATATCTTCCTCAGCTATTTCGCTGTTCGCGGAGTAGCTGAGTCCGTTTTTTCGATCCCAATGCTACGTTTTTATGACACGCGCGAAACCGCGCTCGATGTTTTAGAGAAGGTTTTCTCATCCCGTCTTACTGCCGCCTCGGATGCCGCAGAAGCGTCTGTTCGTCAAATCCTTGCTGATGTTCGTGAGCGGGGAGACGACGCGGTTCTGGACTACACACGCCGATGGGACTGCCCTGAGGCGACCGTACTTCAGGTTTCTCACGAGGCTATCGAAGCGGCCACACGGCGTGTTCAGCAGGACGCCGAGGTATGGGCGGCGATGAACCTCGCCGCGGAACGCATCCGCGCGTTTCACGAGAAGCAGAAGCGGCAGTCCTGGTTTGATGTGACCAGCAATCCCGGCGAGACTCTGGGGCAGATCATCCGGCCTCTTGCTCGGGTAGGGGTATATGTTCCCGGCGGCACGGCTGCCTACCCCTCCACGGTTCTGATGACCACGATTCCCGCCTTTGTCGCCGGAGTTAGGTCCGTTGCGCTGGTGACGCCGCCCCAGTCTGATACGGGGTTGCCGCCGGACGGTACCCTGGCCGCCGCACATCTCGCAGGTGTTACCGAGATTTACGGTGTCGGCGGGGCGCAGGCGGTAGGAGCGCTGGCCTATGGCACGAACAGCGTGCCACGGGTCGATAAGATTGTGGGGCCGGGAAATGTCTTTGTAAATCTTGCGAAGAGACTGGTTTACGGCACGGTCGGCATCGACATGTTGGCGGGTCCAAGCGAGATCGGTGTGCTTGCCGATGACACCACGGACCCAGAGGCTGCCGCCGCCGATATTCTCGCTCAGGCAGAGCACGATGCGCTTACATCCGCCGTTATCGCCACGCCCTCGCGTGCCTTTGCCGATGCCGTCACTGCGGCGCTGCTCCGCCAGGTCAAGACACTGCCCCGTGCGGATATCGCCGTGCGTGCTCTCCAGAGCCAGGGGTATCTGATTCTCACGAAGACTCTGGAAGAGGCAGCGGACGTGGTTTCTCTCTACGCTCCGGAACACCTGCATGTCGATGTCGCCGAACCGTGGGAGATTATCGGTCGCATCGAGAACGCAGGGGCGATTCTCCTGGGACCGCACACGAGCGCGTCACATGGCGACTATATCGCCGGTCCAAGCCATACTCTGCCGACTGCCGGGTGTGCTCGCTTCGCATCGCCGCTGTCCGTTGATGATTTCCTGAAGAGGACCAGTCTGCTGTACCTGGGGAAGGAAGCATCTGCCCGTCTTGCGCCATCCGCTGCCCGTTTTGCGGCTCTGGAAGGTCTGGAGGCGCACCGGCGCGCGGCTCTGCGGGGAACCGTTTCAGGTACTGAGACAGTCTGACATAGTGAAGATAAAAAGATTACTTCATCAAACGGACACGAGGAACGGGTATAAACGTATGGAATTCGTATATATTCTTTCCTGCAGATAAAATACTTTCGGGTTTTGCTCCTGTGGCTGACTGCAGGAGATAGCGGTGTCAAGCGGACTCTCTCCTTAGGGGAGTTTGCAGGATATGGAAGGGAATTTGCTTCACTAATCCATGAACGAAGAAAACGTTTTGCTGGTTCATAACTATAATCATAATGGGGTGCCGGTTGTTGCCGCACAGGGAGATGTAGACCTGTGCACTCAGGATATCCTGCGGAAGGCTCTGATCAATTCATGCAAAGAGCGTTCAGAACCGGGCAAGGTTGCCGTGGACATGCGGGAAGTTCCGTTTATTGATTCCGCCGGCCTCGCACTTCTGGTCGAGATACGGAAGAATTACCTGGATACCTGCCAGCTCGCGCTCATAATCTCGGCGCGAAGCCAGCCTGAGCGCGTACTGAAGCTGGGGCGTTTTGATACCTTTCTGGAAGTCTGCTACACACCGGATGAGTTAGTTAACTCATCAGCGCCAGTTTCTGCCTGAATCTGCTGCTGACGCTGCCGGCGAAAACAAACTGCCTGGTAGAAGCGGGGTGACATTGATGGCAAATGGAGATGGGCAGGGTGAAATCCTGCCCGTCGAGCTTGAGTTTTTCGCGAGGTCGGACCAGCTCGCCGATGTCCGTAAACTCGTGGAGCGATTGGCGGCAAAGACGCGGCTGAACAAAGAAGAGATAGAGGACTTTCTGACTGCCGTCGATGAGGCGGCAGCGAATGCGATCCGTCATGGCTCCCCGAACGGAGACCGCAGTCTGGTAAAAGTTGTCTGTCACAGCCTTCCAACCGCGTTGATTGTCGAGGTGCGGGATAGGGGAGAGGGTTTTTCCGTCCCTGGAACCTCGGAAATGCCGGGTCCAGAGGCGCCGGGAGGGCGTGGTCTACCCCTGATGATTGCCCTGGCAGATGCGGTCGAGATCGCCTCCAGCGCCAAGGGGACGACCATAACTCTCAAGAAGCTCGCTCGGTCCTCGGGGGGCGAGTCGATAGTCTCACGGTATTCGTCCGCCGATCTATAGCCCTGTTTTTCTCAAATGCGAAACGACCCGTTCTTCAATTAAGAAGAACGGGTCGTTTCCGTTTTTGACCGACAGCCAGCTATGTCAGCTGCGCTGGTCGATAGGGGTGAACTTGAGATCACGCGGACCGACATAGATCGCGGACGGGCGAATAAGGCGCGCATCCTCGATCTGCTCCAGCATGTGAGCGGTCCAGCCCGACGTTCGCCCGATAGCAAAGATTGGGGTGAAGAGTTCGCTGGGAACGCCCACCGCATGCAGAATGAGAGCCGCGAACAGCTCGACGTTCGCATACAGATCACGACCCGGCTTCAGCTCTGCCAGAACACGTACGGTGGTTTCCTCAACGGCTTTGGTTAGAACCAGGAGGCTGTCATCGCCTGTTCCCTGCGCCATCTTCTCGGCGGCATCCGAAAGAAGGGCGGCGCGAGGGTCACGAACCTTGTAGACGCGGTGTCCAAATCCCATGATGCGCCGTCCGCTATTCATCTCGTTGCGGATAAAGGCATCGGCATTTTCCGGAGTACCGATCTCCTGAAGCATCTTCAGAACCGGGCCGGGAACGCCGCCGTGCTTGGGACCCTTCAGAGCGCAGATAGCGCCGGTCAGAGCGGAGACCATGTCGGAGTCGGTGCCCATGATGACACGGCCCGCGAAGGTCGAGGCGTTCAGGCCGTGCTCGCTGACCGCGACCATGTAGGCATTGAGACCGGCGACCCGAGCGGGGTCCGGCTCCACGCCTTCCAGCATGTAGAGGAAGCCCTCGGCCAGACTATGCTCCGGCTTCGGATGGATGATCTCTTTGCCCTGCTTGATGCGGTACGCATGGGCGACGAGAGCAGGCATCTGCGCCTGCAGACGCGCGGCGCGGCGGCGGCTCTCTTCCATATCCAGGCTGTCGACATTCTCATCACCGATGGAAAGTGTCGAAGCGCCCATGCGAAGAATATGCATTCCCTCCGCATGCGGAGCGAGATCCTTAAGTGCGGCAAGGGTCGCGTCGGGCAGTTCGCGCGCCGCGCTCATCTCCGCTGTCAGTGCGTCTAACTCAGACTGGCTGGGGAGCTTCCCGTACCAGAGAAGGTAAGCAACCTCTTCAAAGGTCACCTTGCCGGAAAGCTCGCTGACATCATAGCCGCGAAGGGTTAACTTGCCCTTTTCACCATCGACCTCCGCGATGTTGGTCGCGGCGGCGACTATACCTTCGAGACCGCGCGCCACGGTCGGCGTGGGCTTGGTGTCGCTGGTCGCTGCTGCGGGGGTGGTCATGGTCGGAGGGCCTCCTTGGGGGAAGTAAATTTATTCAAAAAACGTAAAAGCTTTCTACATGACACGTGCCGAAACGACGTGTGTCGGTCGTTCTCACATCTAAATTGTAGCCGATTCCAACGCCCGGTGTCAACGAAGTCGCGTTGGAATGGCAGAATAGTTACTTCGATGAACCGTTTTTCTGGTTCATGTGCAGGCGAAATCTTCGCGGTGAATTTCCGGTCTGCTTTCGGAACGCCTCATAGAAACGGCTGGCGGAACCAAAACCACTGTCAAAGGCGATTTCCTCAATAGAGGTGCTGGTGGTGGCGAGCAGACGCTGCGCGTGTGCGACGCGCTGCAGAACCAGATACTGTCCTGGTGTCATTCCGGTATGCCGTCGAAATAGAGTGATCGCGTAGTTGGGATGCAGATGTGCCTGCTCCGCGATATCCGCGAAGGTGACCACGTTCTGAAAGTTTCTTGTGATAAACTGCGCCATTGCCTCCACGGCAGCCAGACCTTTTTCGTAGTGCGCCGCCGAATCGGGCTGGTGCCCCGGCAACGTGATCGGAATGGGGACCGCGTCGGTGTCGAGTCCTGGACCACGGTCCAAAGCCTGCGCTATTCGGCGCAGCCGCACTTCGATCTCAAGGAGCACGATTCCCTCGGCGGTATTGAGAGGGCTGCCCGCCGTTTTGCGCTCTTCGAGTACAGGAAGATCGTCAAGCCATTGCCGCAGCTGGTCCAGATCTCCGGGACGGGGCGCGGGATCGACCACAAATCCGGTCGCGAGGAGAGGGTGAATAAGGCGGTCCGGCAGCCCCCACCGCAGTACGGTGTCAGCGGGTATCATCACCCAGATCGCTTCTGTCGTCTCGTTGTTAAGAAGCATCTGGTGCGGGACGCCGCCCCAGATCAGGCAGAGGTGACGTGGCGGCAAGGTCACAATGCGACCGCCGACCAGATAGCGCATCGGGCCGCTCAGGACATAGTTGATCTCCAGGTCCAAATGGCGCTCCACGCCGGTCATACCATGGGTCTGTCCGACCCAGGCAGCGAGCCCCAGAATCCCTTTTTCCCGTATCGGTGACTGACTCTCCATCGGTGAATCTTAATATACCGGAGAAATATGTTAATTATGCTGATTACTTTTATCGCATCTGCATTTATACTTATGCTGTTAACGTACCAAGCACTCCGCTGCTCCTGCCAAATCTGACTACAGTGATACTTTTGATCGGTTTCGCGCCTCTGCCCTACAAGGAGAACGTTCGATGATGCCCGTACCCTCACAGACTCGTAAACACAGCGCTTTTACTCTGATTGAACTTCTCGTAGTTATTGCTATTATCGCTATCCTTGCTGCGATACTTTTCCCTGTCTTCGCTCAGGCACGGGAGAAAGCGCGGCAGACCGCCTGTCTCTCCAATATGAGGCAGATCGGTACAGCCCTTGCGATGTACTCACAGGATTACGATGAGACGCTTCCCGGACATTCCGGCGATGGTACCAACTTCATGGACCCGACCAGCCCGAACTTCCGGTGGAACTGGGCGTATCGGCTCTCCCCGCTTATGAAGAACACGGATGTCCTGACCTGCCCGTCCTCCATTCCCACCCCAACACAGAACTTTGACGGTGCCAATGCAGCACTGCCTAAAAGCTCCTACCAGGGAAACGCGGTCGTACTTTCTGTCTATGGAACGCCGCTTTCCGCTATCCCCAATCCCTCTGAAATAGTGTTCGCCAGTGAGTCGAACTTGTATTGGCTGCATCTATTCAACCGTCCCAAGAGTTCCAACTGGAACGCCGCGAACCCGACGTTTATCAGCTGGCATAACGTTGACTGCCGTCCCGCCTATGCCCCGCAGCTTCAGGTTAAGGTGCGCCCCGGCTGCGGCGAGGCATACAATGCGCTGCACATGGCGGGTGGTAACATCGTTTTCTGTGATGGTCATGTAAAATGGCGTAAATACTCCAACTTCCGCAGCGGCGACTACGGCCTGGTTCCCGATGAGCCGTATGCGGCCCAGGGACAATCGGACTCCGAGGCGAACGGCACTTTTGTCAATAAGTCTTACACCGCCGCATTCACGGTTCCGAACCAATAAGACTCAGAATCCAAAGTCGTGGCGTCCGCTCAAAAATAGCTATACAACAGAGCGGTTAAACCGGTGAACAAGCAAATGTCGAGTGGCGTGACGCCGACGTCCCGTACCCCCCTCGCGCCAGGCGCGAGGGGAGGCGCTGGTTCCATTCTTCGCATTGTTTTAATCGCGCTCCCGCTGATCGTGCTGAACGCCTTCTGGGTGATAGAGGCGGAACGGGTAGGGCGTGGTCCCTACTTCACCTGCATCTCCCTGTTCGCAAACGTCTTCTTTATCCTGACCGCTCTGGTAGGGATCAATGCGCTTCTGCGCCGTTTCGCCCCCCGTCTTGCCCTGTCCCAGGCCGAACTGCTGATCATCTACACGATGCTCACCGTGGCCGCGGGGATTGCGGGCCAGGACTTTCTTCCCGCTCTGGTGATGATGCTCGGGCACGTCACTTGGTTTGCCAACGGCAGTAACGGCTGGGCGGATCGCTTCGGACTGCTGCTGCCACAGAATCTCGTTGTCTCCAGCAAAGAGGCGCTGCGAGGTTACTACGAGGGAAACTCCACGCTCTACACGCCCGAGCACCTGCAGGCATGGGCGGGTCCGGTAGGGTGGTGGACCCTGTTTGTCGTCGTCCTGCTCTGGTGCATGATGTGCCTGAATGTCCTGATGCGTCAGGGCTGGCAGGATCGGGAACGTCTGGCGTTTCCCGTGGTCGAGATTCCGCTGCAGATGACCGACCCCGGCGCGGCGCTCTGGCGCAGCCGCCTCTTCTGGGGCGGCTTTGCGCTCTGCGCTACTATCGAGCTGATCAATGGGCTCGCGTATCTGTACCCGAATGTGCCCTCGATCCCGATCAAGGCGGTCAATGTACAGGGGCAGGGGATCTTCGCCACCCACCCCTGGAACTCCGTCGGATACACCTGCTACTCGTTCTATCCGTTTGTTATCGGGCTTGGATATCTGCTGCCGCTTGACCTTTCGTTCTCCTGCTGGTTCTTTTATCTGTTCTGGAAGCTGCAGATGGTGGTATCGGCGGCAATGGCGTGGAACGTTACCCCGGACTTTCCCTTTGTGCGTGAGCAGTCGTTCGGCGGCTACATGGCGATTCTCGTCTTTGTCTTCTGGAATGGGCGCAGCTATTTCCGGCAGGTCTGGAAGCGGATTCTGGGCGACCCCGCCGACCTGACGGACCGGAATGAGGCGATGACCTACCGGCAGTCCGCCTTCGGTTTTGCCGTTGGATTTGCATTTCTGGTCTGGTTTATGATTCGGGCGGGACTGTCGCCGCTTGTCGCGGTAGCCGCCTTTATCGTCTACTTCGCGATCTCTCTAGCGATCACCCGAATGCGGGCGGAACTCGGGCCACCCGTTCACGACCTCCATTTTTCCGGCCCGGACTACCTGCTGACGCATTCGCTGGGGACACCCGCCTTCGGGGATAAGGACCTGACAGTCCTGACCTTTTTCTACTGGTTCAACCGCGCCTATCGCTCGCATCCCATGCCGTTCGGGATCGAGGGGCTGAAGGCTGTGGCGACGCAGCGCTCCGCGCAAAGCGCCCTGCTCTGGTGCGTCATGCTTGCCGCTATCGCGGGGACGCTTTCCGCCTTCTGGGCCTATCTGCATCTCGCCTATCGTCTTGGCTCCCAGGTGGGGTTCGCGGGACGAAGCTACTTTGCCGATGAGGCGTTCAACCGGCTGAACGGCTGGATTCAGACGCCGCAGCCTCCCAATCATCTTGCCCTTGGGGCAATTGGGGTGGGCTTTGTCTTCTGCGCTCTGCTGATGATCGCTCGCACAACGATCCCCTGGTGGCCGTTTCATGCCTTCGGCTACGCGATCTCATCCTCGTGGGCGATGAATAACGTCTGGCTTCCGTTGCTTCTCGCCTGGGCGGCAAAAGGACTGATTCTTCGCTACGGTGGCGTCCGTTTGTATCGCGGTCTGATGCCGTTCTTTTTAGGTATGGTGCTCGGGCAGATGGTGGTCGGGTCGCTGTGGCACCTTCTCGGCCTGGCGATGGACATTCAGCCATATTCATTCTGGACCGGATAACCCGGATAACAAAGGAAAATTCGATAAGTTATGACGGTTGATCTTGCGCGTATACGCCATGTGGTGCTGGATATGGATGGGACGATCTACTGCGGCGAGCAGCTATTCGACTGCACTCTGCCGTTTCTCGATCTGCTGAAACGGCTCGACATCAACCACACCTTTCTGACCAATAACACGTCCCGCAGCAAAACGGACTACATTGCAAAACTCGAAAAGCGAGGCATTTCCGCCACGGTCGAGCAGATGTACACCGCAGCTGACTCGACGCTCTCCTACCTGCACGACCAGCTTCCCGATGTAAAACGGGTCGCGATCTTAGGGACGCCGTCTCTCGCAGCCCAGTTCGCCGAAGCGGGGCTGACAGACGATTGGGAATCCCCGGAAGCCGTGGTTGTCGGATTCGACACCGGCCTTGAGTACCATCGGCTGTGTAAAACCGCCTACTTCATCCAGCAGGGGTTGCCGTTTATCGCGACGCACCCTGACCTGATCTGCCCGACCGAGGAGCCAACGGTGCTGGTGGACTGCGGCGCAATCTGTACGTGCCTGACTGCAGTGACAGGACGGACGCCCATCGTCCTGGGAAAACCGGAGCCCTCTCTGCTGCTTGACATCTGCCGGAAGGCGAATGTGCAGCCGGAAGAGACGCTGATGGTCGGCGACCGCATCTACACGGATGTGGCGATGGGACGGCGGGCGGGCGTTCCCGCCGTGCTCGTCCTGTCCGGCGAGGGGACCCGCGAGGAGGCCGCCGCGAGTCCGCTGCCACCGGACCTCATTGTCACTGACGTCGGCGAACTGGGAACACTTCTGCAGCAGGCGCGGGAGTAGAAAGGCATATTCACGCGATGGATCGACGCAGATTTCTGCAGGTGACGGGGACGGGCGCTCTGATAGGGACGATCGGCACTGCAGAGGCCCAGACTCCCGCCGGAACGACTGCTTTAGCCCCGTTTGCCTTTGTCGGCGCGCCGGTACTTCAGAACCTGTCCTCGGACGGAGTGACCGTGGTCTGGGCGGTCAACAGCGCCTGTACCGGCTGGGTCGAGTACGGCGAAGCGCCATCCCTCGGCAGGAAGAACGATGGCGCTGATGGTGGTCTGATGCCGCTCGACAGCACGGTGTTCAAGATACGGCTTGATGGTTTGACAGCGGGTAAGACATACTTTTACCGGGTCGGAGTCGCGCCCATCGACTTTCGGAGCGCCTACGACATCCGGCGCGCGGAGCCGGTATACAGCCCGACGTACCACTTCACGGTTCCCACGGGCGTGAAGGCGGGGACCGTCAGCTTCTCGGTTATTAACGATACGCACGAAAACCAGGCGACTCTGCAGCAGCTTATGCCGCTGCTCAAGGCAGGGCAGACGGACTTCACCTTCTGGAACGGTGACGTCTTCAACGAGATTCGCTCCGAGACCCAGATCGCGCAGCAGTTTCTCGCCCCGGCAGGCGCACCGTTCGCCGCGGAGACGCCGCTGTTTCTGGGCCGGGGAAACCATGACGTTCGCGGCGTGGCGGCGCGTGACCTGCACCGGTTTGTCGATCTGCCGGGGGGACGTTATTACTACAGCTTCCGGCAGGGACCTGTGGCTTTTCTTGTGCTCGACACGGGCGAAGACAAGCCGGACAGCCATCCCGCCTACGCGGGCCTGGGGGATTTTGCCGCTTACCGTACCGAGCAGCAGACGTGGCTGAAGAAGGCGATCACGGAGAAAGAGTTTCGCTCCGCCCCGTTTCGGGTTGTCTTCGCGCATATTCCCCTGCTGGGAAAGTATCACTGCGAGGACGGGCGCGCGAAGTGGCATGATCTGTTGGTGAAGGGTAAGGTGGACCTCGTCATCTCCGGACATACGCACCGGTTTGCCTATCATGCACCGGAAGCGGGTCGTCCCTACGGACAGCTGATCGGGGGAGGGCCGCAGGTGGCGGTGGCGACTCTGATACGGGGGAAAGCAGACAACCGAGAGCTCAAAGTCACCATGCAGAAGCTCGATGGCACCGAAGTGGGCAGCTACGTCTTTCCACGAACGGGGTAACTGGCGGTCTAATCCTCAATTTCTGGATTCGCCGCGATAATAGACTCTGCCACTTCCCGGACCTGCGGCAGTGACTGACGAACCGCGTCGCAGCGCCTGGGAATATCTGCCTCGGAGGCGATACCCATATCGGCGAGAAGATAGCGGTAGCCAGCGCTGAACTCTTCCTGCAGGGCTTCCGGAGCATCGTGGGCCAGAACCCACTGGCACCGGGAGTACGTGGCGAGCATCCAGAAGATCGCCTCGCGATGCAGACCACGCTCGATCAGCTCGCGGCTGCCGTCGATTGCTACCGGACGGGCAAGATCGGTTAAGTCAGCGGCGAACCGGTACGGCGTTTTGATAACGGCCTTAGCGGCATCGAACGCAAGAGTGACGGCAGCCAAATGATGCTCGGCCTGTTTCCGGCTCAGGGAGGCACAGCCCAGCATCTCCAGCAGCGGTTCGTAGAAGTGGAGGAGGCGGTATTGGGTCAGGAGCTCCTGCACGGCGACATAACGCCGCCGCACGGTCGGGTTTTTCAGTCCGGCGACCAGCAAAACGTGCGTTGTCACCCCAGCGGCGAACAGCCAGCCCATGACCCGGTCGTGTAGCGGGGCAGCCTCGTTCTGGGACGCCAGAAAGTTCAGGATATTGCCCTGGGCATGATCGCAGCGTCGGCGAACCCACAGGCGTTTTGCATAGTCTTCGGACACGGCAGCCTGAAGCCGGGACAGCCGTCCTGAGGTGTCCTGAATGATGCCTGGCACCCGGAAGCTTCCTGCCAGATGATAGTTCTGGAGGATCTGTTCCGCAGAACGTACCTGCTCCTCCTCAAGGAACGAAACTTCCAGAAGTGCGCCCTGATAAACGAACTTACCGAGTTTTTGCCCTGGCGCGGGCCCGCTCAATACCACCATCACATCAATGTCTGAGGTGGCAGGCAAAACAGCCTCGTCGGCGAGCCCGCTGATGGAGCCGTGAAAGAACGCCCCCACGAACCCCGGCAGCAGGGAGCCTTCTTCCCGCACCCACTGCCGGGATGCCTCTTTTGCCTGTTTTACCTGCATACCACCCTCAGACAGCTGGAGTCCTACCAGCGGTTATTCGGCCCGAAGTCCGCGTTGTAGTAGCTCTGGCCCTCGACGTTTGTTCCTGGCGGCACCAGCGCATCGACACGCTTTTTGTCGTCCTCGCTAATGGTTACATCGGACGCTTCGAGATTCTCCTGAAGCTGGCTGAGGCTGTTTGGACCGATGATCGGGCTTGTCACTCCCGGCTGGGCCGCGACCCAGGCATTCGCGAAGGCTGTCATTGTGCAGCCCTTTTCCTGACAGAGCGCCTCCAGTCCTTCCAGCGTCTTCCAGGTCTGCTCGCTGAATTTCTCCGGGTCTTCACGGGAATTTTCGGGTCTGGGTTCGCCGCGCCGATACTTACCGGTCAGCTTACCACCGGCAAGAGGGGACCAGGGAATGATCCCGTAGCCATAGGTTTGGGCGGCGGGAATCAGCTCGCGCTCCACCCGCCGATCGAGAATATGGTAGGGCGGCTGTTCGCAGACAAACCGATTCAGTCCGAGTTCCTTGGATACCCAGAGCGACTCGACCACCTGCCAGGCTGCATACGTGCTGGTGCCGATGTACCGAACTTTGCCGGCCCGAATCAGATCATCCAGC
>JAZKEA010000001.1:18910-19220 GCA_040387315.1 Armatimonadota bacterium
GACCATGCCCTGGCGGGTCAGGTCGTCTAGCGCGCGCAGGGTTTCGTCGATGGGCACCGACGATTGCGGACGGTGGATCTGATACAGGTCGATGTGATCGGTCTGGAGACGGCGGAGACTGTCTTCACACGCTTTGATAATATTGAAGCGCGTATTACCCCAGGCGTTGGGATCGTTATCATCCATCTTGCTGTGGGCTTTGGTCGCGAGGAAAACTTTGTCCCGCTTTCCGCCTTCTTTCAGCGCGACTCCGGTAATCGTCTCGGACTTTCCTCGCCCGTAGACATTGGCGGTGTCTATAAAGTTGCCG
>JAZKEA010000002.1:0-3801 GCA_040387315.1 Armatimonadota bacterium
CAGCGGCGTCAGCTTCTATTCGCTCTGCCCTGGGCGGTACGCGCCCTTGACCTGCCGCCTCTCGACATCCCATAATGGGGCAAGCAGCCACCCATCTGGAGAAAGAAAAAATTACTATGGACATCAAACCCGAAGACCTGCCTGTACGTGTGGAAAAGCCCTGGGGCTACGAGATCTGGTATGCCTGGACCGACCAGTATGTGGGCAAGATCATTCACGTCAATCCCGGCCAGAAGCTCTCGCTTCAGTATCATAACGAGAAGGACGAGACGAGCTATCTTCTGAAAGGGCGCCTGAAGATCACCAAGGGTCCTGATGTCGATAATCTGACCGTTATCGAAAAAGGCGAAGGCTACCAGTGGCGCAATCTGCCCGGCGAGATCCACACCATCGAAGGGGTCGAGGATACCGATGTCCTAGAGGTTTCGACACCCCACCTGGATGACGTCGTCCGGCTTCAGGACAGCTACGGCCGGGAAGGCACGAACGCCCCGTAAGGCTTTTCCGAGGTCCTGACAGGAGAAACCCGGCACCTGAAAATAGCGCCGGGTTTTTTGCTGTTCGCCCGGTTTAGCCCCTATTTCTGCAGTCAATAAGGCATCAGTTCGGCTTCTTCAAGTCGGACCGGATCGCATCAAGTTTTCCCTGTACAACCGATTGCATGCCGCAGTAAATTCGCCGGATTTTGAAGCGATTATTGCCAGCTAAGCGATGTACGGGAACCGTTGTGGGAAGGGGCACGCATGGAATTCAGTAATGCAGAGCGAGCGACGGAGCGGGGAGAGAGCACCGCGGAAACGCTGGCACAAATCGAGCGACGCATAAACCGTCGCCTGTTTCTTGGCACCATTGGCGGTGGCGCGGCGGCAGGGCTATTGCTGGCAGGCTGT
This sequence comes from Armatimonadota bacterium, assembly GCA_040387315.1. Classification (GTDB taxonomy): domain Bacteria; phylum Armatimonadota; class Armatimonadia; order Armatimonadales; family Armatimonadaceae; genus JACMJB01. The sequence goes on from JAZKEA010000002.1 coordinate 891, forward strand.
GGAGGCGGATCATCGACCACCGTTGTCACCACTCCGACTCCCCCTGTCGGGGCCGGGCGGCAGCAGGAGATTGATGTCTTCAATTTCGCCTTGAACCTGGAGTATCTGGAGGCGGAGTTCTATAGCTACGCCCTGAACAACCGAGGCATTGATACTTCGCTGACAACCGGATTCGGCATCGCCGGGGGTACGACGGGCGGACGGCAGGTCAGCTTCTCAGACGAACTTCTGCGTGGCTATACCGCCGATATCCTCAACGACGAGCTAAACCATATTAAAGTCCTCCGCCAGACGATCCAATCCCTGGGTGGTCAGCCGATAGCAAAACCGCCGCTCAATTTGAACGCGCTCAACCTCGGCTTTGGAAACCAGCTGGAGTTTGTCGCCGTCACCCGCGCCTTTACCGATACGGGCACCTCGGCCTATGCAGGCTCGGCACGGCTCATCACCGAGCCCGATCTACAGCAGGCATCGGCGCAGATTCTTGCGGCGGAAGGCTACCATGCGGGCAACATCCGGCTGCAGTACTTGCTGCTGAGTGCTCCCAACACGCTGCCCCCGCTGGATGCCAAAGATCAGCCACCGGCCACAAACAACTTCTTCGCTACGGACGCGAATGCACTGGCGGTCGCCCGCACCCCTGCCGAGGTTGCCTTGATCGTTCGTGGACCGAACCCAGTAGGCGGCAAGTTCTTCCCCAGTGGCCTGAATGGCAACATCCGCTGATCTATCGAGCTAGTTTAATTGAACAGCAATGGCGTAACAGAATCAGGACAGTCAATGAATACCAATCGAAACGAAATTTTATCGACGATCACGCTGGCAGCAGGACTGCTGCTCACGGGAACCGCGGCACGGCAGGCGGGAGCACAAACGAGCGCACCAACCGACATCGATGTGCTTAACTTTGCTCTGAACCTGGAGTACCTGGAGGCGGAGTTCTACAGCTACGCCGTCAACGGCACGGGCATCGATGCCTCTCTGACCGGTGGAGCTGGAACCGCGGGCGCGACGACCGGCGGGGCAAAGGTCGCCTTCGCAGATGCCAATGTCGCCGCAATCGCCGCGGAGATAGCCCAGGACGAGCTTACCCATGTCCGCTTTTTGCGCAGTGCGCTGGGCGGACAGGCGGTGGCAAAGCCCGCCATCAATCTGGCGGCGCTGGGAATCGGTTTCGCGAACGAGACGGAGTTTTTAACCGTGTCTCGCGCGCTGGAAGATGTCGGCGTCTCGGCCTACGCGGGTGGAGCGCGCTTTATTCAGAACCGCGATCTCTTCGAGGCGGCAGGCAGAATCCTCGGCACAGAGGCCTTTCATGCCGGAAATATCCGTCACCTGCTTCTCCGCAGGGGGATCACAAGCGTACCGGCGGTGGACGCAAAAGACATTCTGCCGACAACCAACAAGCAGTTCGCCACAGACCCAACAACCGGTCTCGCGGTCGCTCGCACACCGGCGGAAGTCCTCGCGATCGTGCGTGGCGCGAATGCGGCGGGGGGCGCCTTCTTCCCCGCCGGACTGAACGGCAACGTCCGGTAACGGCGTTCAAATACAGGAAATCATCCCATGAAGGGAGCGGCATGAGCCGCTCCCTTTTTTCCTGCCAAGATATCAAACAACCTTTTGCAGCGAAGCCAATGCCGGGGGTAAAATAACGGGGGATACGCCGCTGATATGCTGATCGAACTCTCCGTTGAAAATTTTGCGCTCGTCGAAAAACTGCGTCTCACGTTTGGGGACGGTCTCAATCTTCTCACGGGAGAGACCGGGGCAGGAAAATCAATTCTTCTCGATGCCCTGGGCATGGCTCTTGGGGAGCGTACCGGCTCCGAGTCCATCCGCCACGGGGCCGACCGCACACGGGTTGAGGCGGTCTTCACCATAGACGCTGCTGACGCTCGCCTGAAAGAGGCGATGGAATCGGCGGGCGTCGAGGAAGAGGACGGCCTGCTGATTGTCGCACGAGAACTCTCCACAACCGGTAAATCCTCGGTCCGGATCAATGGACGCCCCACAACGGTCGGCACTCTGAAGGCAATCGGCGATGCCCTGGTAGATATCCATGGGCAGCATCAGCACCAGTCCCTGCTGGATGCGCACCGCCATGCGGATATTCTGGATGCCTGGTGCGGGCCGGAGATAGCGGTTCTCAAGGCAGCCGTCGCGGAAGCCGCGGGCGAGGCTACCGCCGCCGCGCGGGAACTTGCCGCACTTCAGCAGGATGCCCGGGAGCGCGTTCGTACCATCGATCTGCTTTCTTTCCAGCGGGACGAGATCGACACCGCCAAGCCCACCGCCGACGAGGAGGAGACGCTTTTCGCGGAGCAGATACGGCTTGCCAGCGCGGAAAAGCTCCACGAAGCCGCCTCCTCGGCTTATGCTGCGCTGCACGGCGGGACGGCCTCCGTTTCCGGTCGAAGCGGGACACGGGGAAGTATCAGCGCGGGCGGCGGGGAATCCAGTGGAGCTCTCGAAGGACTGACCGCCGCCACTGCCGCTATCGATCATGCCGCGAAGCTGGACGAGCGTCTTGCTCCCCTTCTGGAAGCCCTGAACAACGCTCTTTTTGTCGCCGAGGATGCCGCCCGCGATGTCCGCAGCTACCGCGACGAGATAGAGTTCAACCCGGAGCGCCTGGAGGAGATAGAGACCCGTCTGGACACGCTCAAGACACTTAAGAAGAAGTACGGCGACACCCTGGAAGAGGTCCTGAAGTACCGCGAGGAGATCGGCACCCGCCTGGAGACCCTGGAAAATGCCGAGACGCGCATTGCAGAACTGCAGGCGACCTCCGATAAGCTGCGCGAGAAGCTGGAGGCGCGGGCCGCGAAGCTGACGAAAGCGCGTCAGAAGGCGGCAAAGCCGTTCGCCGAGGCAATCCTCAAGGAGCTTGCCGACCTCGCCATGACCG
>JAZKEA010000003.1:0-4356 GCA_040387315.1 Armatimonadota bacterium
ACGAAACCCCGCTGCTGCAGGTACGCAATCTCTGCAAGCACTTTCCTATCATGAGCAAGGGATTCGCCCGCAAGCAGATCGGGGCGATCAAGGCCGTCGACCAGGTCAGCTTCGATCTGCGGAGGGGCGAGACCCTGGGGCTTGTGGGGGAGAGCGGATCCGGCAAGACCACCTGCGCCCGCACGATTCTGCGCGCCCTGTCCCCGACAAGCGGACAGGTGCTGTTCCGGCCTGGCACCGAGACTATCGATCTCGCGGCGCTTCCCGAGAAGGACCTGAAGCCGCTGCGGACCCAGATGCAGATGATCTTTCAGGACCCGTTTTCGTCGCTGAACCCGCGAATGACGGTCGGGGATATTGTCGCCGAACCCCTCGTGATCCACAACCTGGCGAAGGGCAAGGAGATCGAGGACCGGGTCGTGGAGATGCTGGTCAAGGTCGGGCTGAAGCCGGAGCATCGGCAGCGGTACCCGCACGCGTTCTCCGGGGGGCAGCGACAGCGCATCGGGATCGCGCGGGCGCTCATCATGAAACCGTCCCTCGTGGTCGCCGACGAAGCGGTCTCGGCGCTCGATGTCTCGGTTCAGGCGCAGGTCATCAATCTTCTCGCGGATCTGCAGGAAGAGCTGGGACTGACCTACATCTTTGTCGCCCACGACCTGAGTGTCGTTCAGCATCTTTGTGACCGCGTCGCGGTTCTGTATGCGGGGAAGATCGTGGAGTTCGCGGACAGCGAGGAGCTTTTCGACCACCCCCGCCACCCGTACACCCGAGCGCTCCTTTCCGCCGTGCCGAACATCGACCCGGACATCAAGATGAATATGGTGGTGGGCGGGGAGGTCGCGGACGCGGGCAAGCTGCCTCCCGGCTGCTCGTTCCATCCGCGCTGCCCGCATCGGTTCGAGCCCTGCGACAAAGTCCTGCCGATGCTCGCGACCCCAGTAGATGTCCCGACCGCGCTCCAGCCGCCTCCGAAAGACGGGACCTGTCATGTGGCCTGCCACCTCTATCAGCCGACGGTTTGACCGAGTCCTGTTCACCCCTCCCCCGCCTGGGGAACGCTTACCCCTGCAGGCAGCCACCCTTCCTTCGGGAGGGGTAGTCAGACCGGCACGGCGGCGGCGCTGGTGAGGGCGGCTTCCAGACGAGTTACCTCCTGCTCCAATTCCCGCAGGCAGTTGTCCAGCTCCGCGACGCGCAGGGTGAGCGAGCCACGGGCGATCTCCTCGATGCGGCGGCACAGGTCGATGGCGCGGACAGCTTCAAAGTGCATGGCGACCCCTTTGAGCGAGTGGGCGGCGCGGGAGAGACGATCAGAGTCGCCCGCGTCGCGGGCCGCGCGCAGTTCGTCGCGCAGGATCGGGTACTCTTCCGAAAAAAGCACCGCGGCGAAGCGCAGGGCGTCCGCATCCCCCGTCAGGTGAGCGGGCAGGGTGACCTCTCGGGCGGGCGCGAACTGCGTGATGACCTGATGCAGGGTCTCCGGGCGGATGGGCTTGGATAGGAAATAGTCCATCCCCGCCTCCAAGCAACGCTCCCTGGTGCCCGGCATCACATCGGCGGTCAGGGCGACGATAGGAACGCGCGGGCGGACTCCCTGGGGACCGGGGTAGGATTCGCGCAGACGGATAGCGCGGGCGGCCTCGTAGCCGTCCATCTCCGGCATCTGACAGTCCATCAGCACCAGGTCGTAGGGCAGCAGATCGATCATACGGATCGCATCATCGCCGTCATCGGCGACATCGACCCGGCAGCCCATCTTCTCCATCATGCGGCGGGCCAGCCGCTGGTTGATTGCGTTGTCCTCCACCAGCAGGATGCGGGCATTGAGCGGCGTCGCGGGGGTCTGCGGCAGGGGCGAGTACGGCACCAGGTCGCGGGGGGAGTCCCGGTCCAGCATCCCCCTGCGCAGGGTGATCTCCTCGAAAAGGGGCCGGGAAAGTGCGCCGACCAGGGTGTCCATGAGCTGAGACGGACGGACGGGCTTGGTCAGGCGTCCATTGACCTCGGGCATCTCCTCGGACAGGCCGCCGTTGGTCGAGCGGGCGAGCGGGGAGAGCAGAACGATCTTGGTTTCCGACAGAGCGGCGTCGTGGCGGATGGTCCGCACCAGCGTATCTATCTCGATGTCGGGCAGGTTGGAGTCCAGCAGGGCGGCGGCATACGGGTCGCCGGACGCGGCGGCAGAGGCGAGCATCGCAAGGGCTTCCGCGCCCGATGCGCAGCGGTCCACCCGCATGTTCCAGCCCAGAATCTGCTCTCCGAGCAGGCCGCGATTTACCTCATTCTGATCCGCGACCAGGAGACGCAGGCCGGTAAGCGCACGCTGCTCGGCATCGTTGACGGTCCGGTTGCGGCGTCGCTCGACGGGGACCGGAAGCGGTTCCGCGGACCCGGCATCGGCGGTGGCTCCGCCCTCCTGGTAGTCGGTTCGACGACGACGCTCCGCCAGCGGCAGCGTGACGCAGAAGCGGAACACCGACCCTTCCCCGCTGCGGCTCTCGACCGTTATCTCACCCTTCATCTGGTCGGCGATATGGCGGGAGATGGCGAGCCCGAGGCCGGTTCCGCCGTACTTGCGCGTCGTCGAGGCATCGGCCTGCGTAAATCGCTCAAAGACCGCGCTCAGGCGATCCTCCGGAATCCCGATTCCGGTGTCATGGACGGAGATGCAAAGACGGGCTTCCCCGCCCTCCGTGGGGTCGGATTCGACACCGATCAGGACATGACCTTTGTTCGTGAACTTGACGGCGTTTCCGGCGAGGTTCGCCAGAATCTGCTGAAGGCGCGTCGCGTCCCCCATCAGAAAGCGGGGCGCGGTCGGCGAGAAGCGGACAAACAGGGCGAGCCCCTTCTGCTCGGCGGTGACCGCCACCATCTCGGCGACATTCTCGACCACCTGGCGCAGGTCGAACCGACGGCGCTCCAGGGAGATATTGCCGGACTCGATCTTGGACAGGTCGAGAATGTCGTTGATCAGAAGGAGCAGCATTTCGCCCGAGTTTTTGACCGCCTCGGCGAACTCCTTCTGCTCGTCGGTCAGGCGCGTATCGAGCAGAAAGCCGGTCATCCCGATGATGCCGTTGAGCGGGGTCCGGATCTCATGGCTGATACTGGCGACAAACTCGGACTTGGCATTCGCGGCCTGCTGCGCATCGCGAAGCGCGACCTCCAGCGCGGTCGCCTGCTCACGCGCGCGCGCAATAGCCTGTCCGCGGTCGATGCAGAGCGCTATCTCGTCCATGGCGATATCGATAACGCGGGCCACGGTCGATGTCAGCGGTCGGTCATACGTCATCGACAGACAGCCGACGGTCTCCTGACCCGCTTTCAGGAAATAGGTGCGCGACCGCTGCGTGCCGTGGATGGTTTCCGGGGTCACATCGAAACCGGTCGGCGGGGAAATATCGGGGGCCGCGCCGGGCTGCGCCTCCCCGACACTCGCCTGAAGCGTCCATTGATTCGACGACGGTTCCAGGGTCCAGACCTGCACTCCCCCGAGCGAAAGCTCCTCGATCAGCACTTCCGAGCACGCCCGAAGGGACGTGTCCAGCGGCTGGCGCTGGGCGAGCAGCGTGCCCAGACGGGCCAGCAATTCCGCAAGCTCCGTCCGCTCCTTCATCTCCTTCTCGTGGCGCAGACGGCTGACATAAAAGCCGTTGATCAGGAGCGAGACGATCAGGAGCAGGGCGACACGCAGCCCGACCAGGGCGGTCAGGCGGGGATCGCCGGTCGCCTTCAGGAGCAGATAATTCATCAGAAGGGCCGACAGGCAGGTGGCGAATAGGCCCGGTCCGAGCCCGCCCCACCACGTCGCGACCACGACCGCGGCGAAGAAGATGGCATCGCAGGTAGGAAGGCGCATGTTCGCGCTCGGGTCCTCAAGATGCCCCGTTATCTGGGTCAGCAGAAGCGCGAACAGCACCGAAAGGACCGCCACCGGGTAGCGCATCCCGTTCTTCTGCTTCTGCTCGTCCGGCTCAGACGCAAGCCATCGCTTCCACGCGGCGACTCGCGGCGGTATCACGGCATCACCCCGTTTGTCGCGGCGGCCTCGAACACCTTTCGAATCAGTCCGCCTCGGGTCCGCGGCTCGACGCCCAGCTTGGTCAGGGACCGCTCTAGAGCATGCTTGACCCCGGATTCGGTCATCGGCGCTCCGAGTTCATCGGTCAGCGCCCGGGCGATCTGCGAGGCGGTCATCTCCGTGGACGCCATCTTCTCGACCACGGCCCGCTCACGGGACGACAGCGCCGCCTGAAGCGCCAGCCGCTCGATACCGACGGTCAGCTGAGGCGCATTCGCCTCCCCGGGAAATTCACTGTCGCCTCCGTCCGGGTCAGGCTGCGCGGCGTT
>JAZKEA010000003.1:4366-7593 GCA_040387315.1 Armatimonadota bacterium
GCGTGTCGGATCGCATCCGCGATCTCGGCGATGGAACAGGTCTTGTCAAGACACATCGACGCGCCGGAGAGCCGCCCCAGCGAGGCGAGCTGCTCATGTCCGGTGAGGAGTATGATCTTGAGGCCCGGTGTCTGCGCCTGAATCCGCTGCGCGGCCTGGATACCGTTCAGGTGCGGCATATCCAGATCCAAAATGGCAACATCCGGCTTTACTCGCGCGGCGAGTTCCACGGCATCCCGTCCATCGTTTGCTTCCCCCACGATGGAAATCCCGGTCTCCCGGTTCAATCGGTCCGCCAGAAGACGCCGCAGTAGCGCGGTATCGTCGGCGATAATGACCCTTATCATCTGCATAGGGAGTAGGTTTCCTTCTGTGTGAGTGGTTAATGCAGAATGCATGCCACGCACAGCAAAGCCATCTGGAAAACAGGTGTGACCACGGGTATTTTAACACAATGTTCTAGAACACCGGCAATTTAGCCGGGAAATACGCGGAAATGCCCCTGTTCAGACTGCGGGTTTGGCTGAGCGCACCCCGCCCTTGTTCAGGAATGCGATGAATCAGGTATCCTAAAAACGAAAAGTATGGGCGGCGACTCATCTGCCGCTCAACGAGGAGTTTTGACATGACGGATACCCTGCCCCTATCGCTGGATGCCGCGCATCTTGCGCCCGATATCGTTCCCGCTCAGGTTGCCGCCTGGAGCCACCGCCTGTCCGCGGCCCACGAGATGCTGACGACCGGGACCGGCGCGGGCGCTGATTTCCGGGGATGGCTCGATCCTGCCGCCATCGTTACCGAGGAACAGATCACCGAGATAGAGGCGATAGCCGCCGATCTTCGCGCCAAGTCCGACACGCTCGTGGTCGTGGGTATCGGCGGGTCGTACCTCGGCTCCCGTGCCGTCATCGAGGCCCTGGCCGCGCCGGATGCGCCCACGGTCCATTTCGCGGGCAACAGCCTTTCCGCCCAGTACCATTCCCGTCTGATCGAGACGGTCAAGAACCAGCGGGTCGCCGTCAATGTCGTTTCCAAATCGGGCACGACCACGGAACCCGCGGTCGCGTTTCGTCTGCTTCGAAACCTTGTGGAGCAGCAGGCAGGAAAGGACGGCGCAAAAGACCTTATCGTCGCCACCACGGACGAAAAAAAGGGAGCGCTACGCAAGGTGGCGGTCGAGGTCGGGTACCGGACACTTCCTATCGCGGACGATATCGGCGGGCGGTACTCCGTTTTATCCCCGGTCGGCCTGCTGCCTATCGCGTACGCGGGGATCGATATACGCGCCCTCTTGAAAGGCGCGAGTGACTGCGCCAGAGCGGCAGAGGAGACCGATCCGCTCAAAAACCCGATCCTGTTCTATGCCGCCGCCCGCAACCTCCTCTATAATCAGGGTTATTCTATCGAGGTGTTCGCCTCGTTTGAGCCGCGCCTCCATTATCTTGCCGAGTGGTGGAAGCAGCTTTTCGGCGAATCCGAGGGCAAAGATCAGATGGCGCTCTTCCCCGCCTCGGTCGATCTCACCGCCGACCTGCACTCCATGGGCCAGTACCTGCAGCAGGGCCGCCGCCAGATGATCGAGACCTTTGTGATCCTCGACAGCGCATCCGAGCCGGACCTTCCGATTCCCCCCGGTGATGATGCCGACGAATTGGGGTATCTTACCGGGCGTCCTATCGCCGAAATCAACCACGCTGCCTACCAGGCGACCTCACTCGCGCACCGCGACGGCGGCGTTCCGAATATGACCCTGACCCTGTCTGCGCTGAATGCCCACAGCCTCGGGTTCCTGCTCTACTTCTTCGAGCGAGCGTGTGGCGTCTCGGGCTATCTGCTGGGGGTGAATCCCTTCGATCAGCCCGGTGTGGAAGCCTATAAGAAGAACATGTTCGCCCTCCTTGCCAAACCCGGCTATGAAAGCGAGACCAAACGTCTCCAGGACGCGGTCGGAAAGGGAGCCGCGGACAGTTCCGTGTCCTTCGGATAACAGCCCTCAGTCCCAGGGCGTTGCCCTCGCCCCCTGGCCCGCTCTCCTGTTGCTTCGCAGGCGAGAGAGCGGGCCAGGGGGTTAAGAGCGTTAAGCAAAAGCCCGCGCCTCGGATAGGCGTCGAAGGAATCAACGCTCGTTCCGGCAAATCTCTCTGACAGTAGGCCACAAGGAAGGTGGTAGAGTCGGAAGACGATGAAGGACACCGAACGAGGGTCAGTTCGCCCAGTCGCGGACCGCGTTTCCGGAGTGACCGCACGGGCGGTCGGTATCGGGCTGTCGGCGGCGGCGCTTCTATGCATTGTCACGCCGTACAACAACAATCTGATTGCCGCCACTCAGCTCGGCGGCACGCAGTTTCCGATTTCCGCGCTCTTCATGCTGCTCCTTCTGGTGGGGCTGAATATTCCCCTGCGCCGCTTTCGGCCCACGGCGGCGTTTGCACCGGGTGAGATACTGACCGTCTGGACGATGGTCCTGGTCGCGTCCGGCATCCCGTCGTCCGGGATGATGCGCACCTTTATCCCGAATATCGCCGCGCCGCTCTATTTTTCCAACGCCCAGAACGAATGGCAAAACAAGGTCTGGGGGGCGCTGCCATGGTGGCTGAAGATGACGGATAAAGCCGCCGCGGACGCGTTTTTCATCGGGTACCCCCGTGGGCAGGAGCACATTCCCTGGGCGGCCTGGATCGGCCCGCTGATCGGATGGGGTCTCTTCGGGGTCTTCTTCAGCGCGGCCTCGTTCTGTGTCGCCGCTCTCCTTCGGAAACAATGGGTCGAGAACGAGCGGTTCTCGTTTCCCCTGGTCACGCTTCCGCTTCTGCTCGCTGACGAGCCGCGGGAAGGGCGGCTGGTAAACGACCTCCTGCGCAATCCCATCCTCTGGGCCGGGGCCGTGCTGCCGACACTCTTCCATACGCTGAACGGGATGCACCTGCTCTATCCCAACATCCCGGAGTTCCCCCTTCGCTGGAACCTGGTCGGCTCGCTGACCGCGAGCCCCTGGAGCCAGATCGGGGCGTTTACCGCGTTTATCTACTTTCTGGTAATCGGGTTTTCCTACCTGCTGCCACGTGAGGTAAGCTTTTCCATCTGGTTCTTTTTTCTCTTTTACAAAGGGGAGATACTGATCAGCGCGGTCAACAACTGGGATATGCCTTCCCCGCTGGGCTGGTTCAGCGAGAAGATGTTCCATTCCCTGCAGGCGTTCGGCGGAACGCTCGCGCTCCTCCTCTGGA
>JAZKEA010000004.1:0-533 GCA_040387315.1 Armatimonadota bacterium
CTTGACTCCAAGGCGGGCGGATGCGATGCCCTCGGTTCGCGCATAGCCGGACAGCGTGTAGCGCGTGTTTGGTTTCAGTCCCTGGACCGTCTGCTGCGCGTAGGAGGCTGCCTTTTCCCCGGACGCGCTGCCGTCGATCCGAAGACTGCGCCTGCCGGTACGCGCGCCATAATCCACGGCGGCGGACTCGTTGACACGGTCCCAGGGCTTCAGCTCAGCATCCTCAAAACCGCTATTGAGCAGTGCGGGAACATCGGGACGCGCGTAGACGCGGACATAATCGACCACAAAGTCGTTCGGAAACGTGGTTCCTTCGCGCGGCGGACGCGCGCTCTCGACCCCCGAGTTAAGAAGGATATAATGCGGCCCCTCCGGCAGATGCTTACCGTAGATGGTGTTGGTCATGGTGCCGTCGTAGATTCCACCGAGCAAGGCGCTGATGGTCGACGTCTGGAACACCGCGTTCGGCGGCGCGGTGCCCTCGGGCCGGCACGTCCGGTGCAGGTGGTCGAGGACCGCGTGCGGGAAATGCG
>JAZKEA010000004.1:543-4934 GCA_040387315.1 Armatimonadota bacterium
GATGCTTACCGTAGATGGTGTTGGTCATGGTGCCGTCGATGTTGTACTTCTGGTAGCCGGGACCCCATTCCATGCCGTACGTGTGCCAGCCGGAAAGGGAAACCTGACTGCGATGGTAGCTGTCCCAGCGCTGCTTGCCGTCCGGGGCACGTGTGACCGTTCCCTGATGAATCCGGTTATCGCTGCCCCAGTATTCGAGGATATCCATCTCCGGAGGCCAGCCTTCGGAAAGCGTCCAGAAGGCGGGCCAGGTTCCCGGTCCTGCTTCCGTGGGGAGCTTGGCGCGCATCTCCAGGTAACCGAAACGGGTGGTAAACTTTCCGCTGGTCGTGATCATCCCCTCGGTGAAGTGGTAGAAGCCGCCTTTGGGGTTGGGTATCTCTTTGCGACGCGAGGTCAGATGCAGCATCCCGTCGCGCAGCTGTACATCCTCGTCCGTCATGACGCTGGCGTACTGCGAGTTATGGTGGCGATTGGTCCCGTCATCACCCTGCCAGGGCAGGTTCAGGGACCATTTCGTAGTGTCAATGGCACTGCCGGTAAACTCATCGTTCCAGAGCAGTTTCCACTGATCGCCGGGGATGGTCAGAAAGCTGCTGCCGGTTAATGTAGTCGGGACGGCCTTTGTAACGGGAGGAGCGGCGCACACGGTCCCCACCTCAGCTGCCAGCATCGTGACAGCCACCGCGCTTATCAATGAAAATTTCAAAATTGTCTGCCTGATAAATGTCCTCATCCATGCCGTGACGCTGGCGGCATAGATGAGGATAGAAAGGTAAGTTATGCCGAGCTAGCGCGGAGCCGCTGTTCCTGGCACAGTACCTGGAGCGCTCCGGTTCATGCGGGGATCCATACGGGACTCGGCTGCTTTCGCGGCCGGGTCGAAGCGGGGCGGCGGGTGCGGCGCTTGAGACGCCGGATCGCTCTTAACGGCTAAAAATATTGCCAGAACGACGACGGCTATCAAGCCCGCCGCTGCGCCGATGATGACGCCGGGAGAGATTTCCTTTTTCATTACGTATTGTCCACCCACCACTGCCCCCAGAAGTCGTTCAGCTGGCGCGATAATTCCGCATCGGCGGCAGCAGGGCCGCCGCCATTGGGAAAGAAGTAACGGTTTTCGCAGGCTCCATAGCTATTCACGCCCGTGAAACGGTCGGCAGGGACCTTTCCCGCATGACCGTCTGCATAGGTAACGATGTACTGGTTTGCGTGATAGTCTTTGGCGGCTTTGTACGCGCCGTTGTACTGCCAGTTGTATCCGGCGTTGTTCGCCAGGTTTGCTTTGTCCGGGCAGGCACAGCGCTGACCATCTACCCAGTGCATCGCAAGCCAGTTGTTCTCCGGATTTGCTGCAGGATCGCCCCAGGGGTCCCGATTCACCATGAAGGCCATCCGCGTGGTTGGAGAAGGCAGGTCCGCCAGAGTTTTGACCTCTGCACCGTTGAATTTACGGCTTCCGAAACCGTAGCGATTGATGGCGATGGTCGTGCTCCATGCCCAGTTGTCGTTGGTTCGGTCAACCTGTACGAACGGTATCTGCCGCGCCGTGTCGTAGCAGATGTCGGTACTCTTCATGTAGGGCTGTACCAGGACTGGCCATGCAGTCCAGCGCTTTCCACCGGAGAAAGCACCTCCGTTGTCCACTTCATAGGGGACGATAGTTTCGTCGTAATCCTGAACATACATGTTCGTTGCTACCATGACATTACGAACATTGGACATTGTCGAAGTGTCTCGCGCCGCGCGCCGTGCCTGGGCAAAGACAGGAAAAAGTATCGCGGCGAGTATCGCAATTATTGCGATAACCACGAGCAATTCGATCAGAGTGAACGCCGATAACCGGCGGGGCGGATTCTTATACAGCATTGTCAAACCCTCTCTTTTCTGTAGTTCTAGTGTGTTGGGGAGTCGGGAGCAGTCTCCTGAGGGGCGGTGCCGCTGGATTCGCGGCAAATCAATGTGGGAGGCAGCGTTACTTGCTGCCAGGCTCGACCCGGATCACGGATACGGTTCTCTAAAAAGTCCCAGGCAAGACGGCACATTTCTTTTACAGGTGCCGCGACCGTGGTGATGGGGCAGCACTGGTATTCGGTTTCCTCGATCCCATCGAAGCCTGCCAGAAGGGTGTCGCTGGGAACGTTTACACCAATATCCGCCAGTCCCCGGTAGCAGCCCACGGCTACCTCATCGTTGACACAGAAGATCGCTTCCGGGAGCCCATGTTCGCGTACATACGTCGCGATACCTTTTCGTGCCCCTGCCCGGCTGAATGACGGGACCAGAATCACCTCCGGTCTCAGGCCCGCTGCGTTCATCAGACGCTTGTAAACCAGCACGCGAGGATCTCGCCCCTCCTCCGCGTTTGTATAGGTCATGTGCGCGATTCGCTTTCGCCCTGTCTCCAGCAGATGCTGTATGACTAACGCCGTCCCCTGATCAATGTCGATCCCGACATAATCGCCGTCTTCCGGGTAGTTGATACCAATGCTGATCATGGGAACCCCGCGCTGACGAAGCTGAGCAACATGAGGGTTCACGTCATAAGCGATGTCACAGGCGATGACGCCATCCAGGTTGAGTTCGAGCGCGGTGGGTCTGCCAGTGAGCGTTTCTCTGGCATTGAGATGATTCTCCCGATCAACGGTGTGAACGTAGTAGCGGCGGCGAACAGCTTCATGACAGATTCCGCGGGCTACCAGAGCGTAGTAGGGGGCAAAGGAATCAGGCGTCCAGTAAGAGACGGTCTGTGTTCGGCCTGTCACCAGCGAGCGCCCGAGGAGATTTGGACGGTAACCCAGATCCCGGGCTATGGTCTGGACTCTTTTCCGTGTCTCAGGAGACACATTGCGACTATCATGGCGATGAAGCGCCCGCGACACCGTCGCTATAGACAGCCCAGCACTTCGCGCCACATCATTGAGGGTCGGCTTCATCGTCTGTGAATCTGCGTCCGATCTGCGGTTTGGGAGGCCCGCAAACGTTTACCATGCTTGGGAATAGATATAGCATGCACTCTTTATTAATGTCAATAGAGAGCACAAAAATAAATCATAAATGATTAAAAGCGCAGGTTGATTTACGCTGTTCGAAGCCGTCTAACCGCTTTTTACGATTTAACAAAGAACGGAATATTCGCGGTTGCCGCGCCGCCGTTTTTATCGTGGACGGTGATGAAGAGGCGGTAAGCACCGGTCTGCGTCGGGGTATTGAAAAACTGTTCCGTGCTTGGCGTGGATGCGGAAGGAACTATTCCGGTACTTGACAGCGATGCGCTTTGCCCCGGCTCATGATTGTTGTGGTTTCCCATCTCGCGCCGGATCTCATAACGCGTCGTAAGCGGCCCACTTCCTGAGGCGGAAACAGTTACCGTCTGTCGTGAACCGGGAGCGACTTCTTTACGTGCCGCACTGCTTATAACGGCAGAAATTTCGGGGACCGGACGAGGTGAGGGACTGCCCACCCATACGCGCATCATCGTATCTACCGTGCCGAGTCGCTCTCCTGTGCCCGGAAGGAACATCCCGAACCAGGTTGGCGTTCCCTCTACCTTGTCTCCCCAGAGGAAAACATAAGAGCCGAGGCACCAGCCCTTTTGTGAGGAAACGCTTGCTGTATAGCGGGCCATGTAATCCCGCGCTTTCTCAGTGCTTGTCGGCTCCAGCGGCGCTCCCCAGGATGTCTTGCCAACCTCCCACGGACCGTTGGGACCGAATTCCGTGACCATGTAAGGCTTCGTCCAGCCGGATGCTTTTAGTCTCGTGGCTAGGGAGGCTGCCCCTCCGTAAGAGTTGACCCCCAATACATCGATACTGGGGCACAGCTCTTTCACCTGCTTTGCCTTAATGCCGTCCGCTCCCAGTTCCGCGATCACGGTCAGTGTCGGGTGGTTGGGGTCCACCTGCTTGACCATCCGGGCAATTTCTTCGACCGCCTTCCAGACGTTGGGATCTTTTCCGTCGCCTTCCATTTCATTACCCAACCCCCAGGCAAGCAGAGCCGGATGGTCTTTATACTTGATGACCGCCTCACGCGCTTTGGCAAGCTGATCGGCGACGGCTTTAGGATCGTCGTACCGGAAGCCGTGTTCCTTATGACCCAGCCAGATTCCGATTGTAGCTGTCAGACCCAGTTTATGAGCGGCATCCAGATCGTTCTTCGCTGTTTCCACGCCCCAGGTGCGAATGGAATTACCACCAGACGCTTTCAGCAACTCAAGTTTTTGATTTCCGCCTGCCCCATTGACGAAGTAAGGCTTTCCGCCGCGGAGCATTTGCCACCTTCCGGAGGTGTCCGAAACGACACGCACCGGGACTGCCTGCGCCATCGCGTGGTTCTGCTGCAGGCACAGCATGGCAAGAAGAAATGCAGGTCCGACCAACGGGAGCGTC
>JAZKEA010000005.1:0-5783 GCA_040387315.1 Armatimonadota bacterium
GTCTGGTAAACCACCCGGCATCTGCAAAGCACACAGGCGGCGCAGTAACGCAAACTGGCTTAGCACCGGAGCAGGAGCCAAGCCGCAGCCGCATTCGCCCTCAGACTCCCCCTCGCCCGTCTGCGGGAGAGGGGGAAGGGGGGTGAGGGTGCGCCAACAACAGGGTCAAGACTTTTGGGATCTGCGTCGTCGCGCAAGTAGGCCCAGAAGAAGACCCGCCGCCCCAAGCGCCCCGACCGCAAGGGCTTTTTCTCGCGGGCGAACATTCTGTACATACGTGGACAGTGCGCCCTGAACGAGCGGGTTTTGCGACTGACGCTCGTACCAGCGCTGCGCGGCATGCTGGCTCGCCAGGGTAAGTGTCGGGTAAACGTGCACACTGTCCGCGATGGCCCGAATCGACTGCCCCTGCTCCATGGCACTCACCCACTCCTGCAGCAGCTCTCCCGCCCGAGGCCCGAGAATCTGCGCCCCCAGGATCTTTCCGCGAATCCCCGGTTCGACCAGAACCTTTACCAGCCCGGTACGGGCGGGATCGCTGCTCCCGCCATCGGTCAGGGCGCGGTCGTTCTGCGCGAACGGCTGCCGGTACACCTCGACCGGGATATGGAGGTGCTGCGCCTCTTCCTCCGTCAGGCCGACATGGGCGAGCTCCGGCTCGGTGAAGGTCGCCCAGGGTGCGGCTTGATACCGGGTCTTCGATTCGCCGGGAAAGGCCAGATTCCGGACGGCTATCTTCGCCTGATACTCGGCAAGATGCGAGAAGCGGTAGCCATCGGCGATTACGTCACCGCAGGCATAGATATTCGGTGCGCTCGTCTGCAGATGATCGCTGACGATGATCCCGTCGCGTGCCGTTTTTACCCCCGCCGCCGCCAGGTCGAGGTCCTCGGTGTTCGGCGTCCTGCCGACCGCCAGCAGAAGGCAGTCGAACGGAAGAGTCGTTTCGTTCCCGTCCGCGTCAGAGACCGTCGCCTGACTTCCGTTCTCGATCCGTTTCAGCGCTGCCGACAGGCGGATATCGATGTTCTCGTCCCGCAGGAGTGCGGTCAGCCGCTCGACCAGCTCGGCATCGTCACGGGGCAGAAGCCGCTCCCCTTTTTGCAGCAGCGTCACCTCGCTCCCCAGACGACCGAACGCCTGCGCCATCTCAACCCCATTGGGACCGCCGCCCACGACTAGGAGCCGCCGGGGAATCTCCGTCAGATCGAAGATCGTCTGATTGGTGCGGTACGGTGTATCCGCCAGACCGGGGATTCCCTCAGGAATGGCGGGCCGCGAGCCCGTCGCGATGAGAAAATTGTCCGAGGTGACGGTGCTGATATTTTCTTCGCCGCTGTCCAGCCGAAGCGTGTGCGCATCTACGAACCGGGCGTCGCCGTGCCGAATGGTGACTCCGTTATCCGTCAGCAGCTTTTCGGTCGCGTCGGCATCACGGACCGTCCCGATGGTTTTGCGGACCCAATCGAGTGTCGCCCGCGCCTCCTCGCGCGTGATGTCCCGAGTCGGGAGCCCCACGCTGCTCGCCTCAGTCCGCAGCGTGTGCGCCACCCGCGCTGCCTGGATAAGCGCCTTGCTGGGAACACAGCCCGTGTTCAGGCACTCACCGCCCATACGCTCTTTCTCTATCAGCAGGACACGCAGACCCAACGCACCCGCCATGACCCCGGAGACGATACCCGCCGAACCGCCGCCGAGGATAATCAGATCGTAGTCGCGCGTGCCGCGCGTTGTGAAGACAGTCAAGTACCGTGTTTCCTTAAAGTGGTGCCGCTTGGCCCGATATAGTGAGTCAATGAAGGTCTCCGTTGTTATCCCCGCTCTGAACGAACGTGAAAACCTGCCCGCCGCGGTCGCCGCCGCACGCACCGCACTGAGAGATGCCGAAATTGTCATCGTGGATGGCGGCAGCCACGACGGCACCCCCGACTGGGTGCGGCAGCAGCGCGACCTGCGCCTTGTCCGCTCCCCGACGCGCGGGCGGGGGCCGCAGATGAACGCCGGGGCTCTGGCGGCACAGGCGACATCGGACGTGCTCGTTTTCCTGCACGCTGACTGCCTGCTCCCCGGCAGTGCGCTGCGTTCGATCACCCGCGCCATGGGCGATCCGCGAACTGTGGGCGGCTGCTTCCCGGTCCGCTTCGCCGAGAACGCTCCCGTTTCGCTCCCGATAACCGCCGCGCTCATCAATGCCCAGTCCCGCGTGCGCCGATCCGCGACCGGCGACCAGGCGATCGGGGTCCGCCGAGCCGCCTGGGACGCGCTCGGCGGCTACGAGCCGTGGCCCCTCTTCGAAGATATCGCCTTTGTGGATCATCTGAAACGCCGCTTCGGCAGGCGGGCGTTTGCTGTACTGGGTGGGGATGCGGTTACCATATCGGCGCGTCGGTGGCAGGAGTTCGGCGTCGCCCGCACCTCGCTGTGGATGTGCGTCCTGTGGGCGGGCTACAAGATCGGTATACCTCCGGGCAGGCTCAAGCAATGGTTTACGGATGTCCGGCCCCACCTGAAACGCGGAAGCTAAGAGTCGGCAGCGGATTGCTCCGCAGCCAGTGGGCGATGGCGGGTGCGATATGTTCCCGCTCCGGGTCAGCCTGCAGGTCATCCCGAAGGCGGCAGAGATCCTCCGGCGTATCGATATCGTAACAGCGTGGAAGTCCGTCGAAGACGCGCAGTCCCAGCCGTTTGGCGTTGGCGACTGTCTGCGCGAGCACTTGATCCGTGCTCCACACAATACCGGTCAGCAGCGGTCTAACACGATGATCGCTGCGCAGACCGAGAAGGTAATACCCTCCGTCCTCGGCGGGT
Organism: Armatimonadota bacterium; assembly: GCA_040387315.1. GTDB lineage: Bacteria > Armatimonadota > Armatimonadia > Armatimonadales > Armatimonadaceae > JACMJB01. Next base: position 2,809 of record JAZKEA010000005.1, read on the forward strand.
CCCAGAACGACATCCATGGCCTCGGGACCTTGGTCGCCAAGACGCTCAAAAGCCGTTCGAATCGCCTCCGACGGCATAAAAGCACAGTCTGCCCCGAGCAGAACCAGAGGGCCGAGGTCATGGAGGGAGGTGGCATCGCTGACCGCGTTCGCCATCCGCTCTCCCAGATCCACGCCCCGCTGCGGCAGCGCGAGAAGCGACTGGACGCCAACGGTCTCCGCCAGTTCCGGCCAGGCGTCATCGGGCGCAAAGGCAATCACCAGACGCCCTCCCGGCGGCAGGCACATCGCCGCGAAGCCGACCGCATCTCGGGCTAGGCAGGCAGCGACCGATGCCGCCGCGTCGGGTGTCAGGAACGGGGTCAGGCGTGTCTTAGCCGCGCCGGGATGAGGCGCTTTGATGAAGAGCAGAATAGCGGGTGTCGGCATTGCATTTAATAACACAGGACCCGAGGTTTTGGTTCAGAAATCTGCAAAGTTTTTGTGCGGAGGGCCTTCCCTCCACACTCTAAGGCATCTCCGGCACCAGATAGACACGGTCAATCCAGACCGAATCAATCGCCGGGTTCGCGGTGGGCGAGACCCAGATATACTGGTCGGCAGAAGTTTGGACGGTTCCGATCAGGTAGGAACGGTACCCGGCAGTGGTCCCTGCGGCGGGAACGGCGACGAAGGCCGATTGTGTCGCCGTCCGCTTATCCCAGATACCGGCATGAAAGGCGGCTCCTGCGTTTTTTGCGTCTGCCGCGCCCGGTTTGATCTCGACCCGAGCGGTCACGTATACCTTCCAGCGCCCGGTCTGGGCGGTCTTTGGGAGACGCGAGACCGGTATCTGGAACGCCCATTCGGTGTGGCTGCCCGGCATTCGGACCGCCGCGCCATCGGAGGCGGCAGCATCCGAGCGAAATTCGGAAAGGTCGCCTTCCTGATAAAGGGCCGCGAGGGCGTCCGAGCCGTCGATTCCCCCAACCGTCACGGCGATATCGTTCGGGGGCAGGGGGTTCGCGCGGCGCGTGGGCGGATCTGCAGGGGGAGGCGGGTCCTGAGCCAGGCTGGACGCGAACGCCTGCGGGGTTACGCCGCCCTCACTGAGATGGGTGGGAGCGCTCCAGCCCAGCGGCCCCGGACCGACCGCTCGGGCGAGCCACAGGGAGGCCAGCGCTTTGCGGGATTCGGGGAACGGCCAATCGGTACCGGAGCGGCGCGCTTCGAGGCGAAGGCGCTGCCAGGATGACAGCACGGCATACTGGACCGCGAGATGCCCCTGCTTTACCCGCCAGAGCCGTTCGGGCTGGGCCGCACTCGCCGCTTCCGCTTTCTGCCAGAGCCGTTCCGCTTCGGAAAGAGACGCGAGCGAAAAGAACGGCGCATCCGAGCCCGTGTAGCAGGTAAGGTTAAAGCCTTTCGCCTTGTCCGCGAAAAGGGTCAGGTACTGCCGGATAAACGGCGCGGACTGCGGGCCATAGTATCCGTTCAGAAACTCATTGATCAGGGCGCGGTCGTTCTGCCGGGGGTCCCAGAGCAGTCCCGCCATCTCGGCTCCATTCGACTGATAGGCTCCCTGAGAAAAGACACCGAGAACATTGCTTTTCTGGAACTGACGCAGATTCGGCCCAAGCGCGAACCAGTTGGGATGCGGCTGGGCGTAATGGCGAAAGTTCGTCGTGTAGTCCCACACGTACAGCCGGTTGCAGATCTTCGCCCAGTCCGTGAGATCACGGGAGAAGGCGGCGTTCGAAGGATGCGTGAACGGCTCGGCGAAGTTCGCCTCGATGGAGCACAAACGAACGATGACACTCGGGCGCGGGCGCAGGGTCATCGGCGGGCGGCGCGTGTACTGGTAGGCAAGCGTGTCGAACGCGATACCGGGAAATTCCGGCTCCAGGGTTTCCGCGATACCGTTGACAAACGCAAGAAGGCTTCCGGCATGGCTGCCCTCGCGGTCATCGAGCGCTTTGCAGTCGGGACACTCGCAGAAGGCGACATTATCATTCTGAGAAAGGGAGACGATACGCGACTCCGGGGCGTCCTTGAGCCACTGCCGGACCCGACCGGTGACAAAATCCCGGAGTGCTTTGTTGGTCAGGCAGAGCTGCGCGCCGCCTCCGCCGACCCGTTTGCCGCCCCGCAGGCTGAACCACTCCGGATGCTGCGCGAAGTGGGGGTCTACGGGGACCAGCCGGTCGAACGTATGAACAAACTGATCGCCTGCATAGGTGATCTTGCCGCCGTGCTCAGGGCCAAGCCGGGCCATGTGACCGTTGCTGAAGTTTCGCGCGGCCCAGTCGCCGTCGAAGGCAGGAAACCAGAAGGTCTCCCGGTACTCAAAGGCCGGTTTCTCCCGGATGTTCACCTCGCCAATCCGAAACGTTGACCGGCGGGGAACGTTCGATGCCCACGGGGTCCACCAGCGAACCCCGCCCTGTTCCTGCAGGAAGCGGGAAACCGCGTAGGCGGTGCCGCGAGGACGTCCCCCGGCAAGGAGCAGCGATGTGCCACGGGTTTGACGTACGACCTCCTCGCCGCCGAATGTCGCGAGGTCGATGTCCGGGAACCGGGCGGAGGCCGCATTCCCCGGCCCGACGATAATCACCCGCTGTTTCGGGTCACCGGGAAGCGAATCGCGTATCGGAACCGTGGCCCCGGTAATCTGCTGGAGCGCAGAGGCCAACTCGTCCGCGGCCCGCCTCTCGGCAGCCGTCGCCCCGGACTGACGCACGATCACACACGCGGGGCGGGAATTTTCGGCGACGGTAAAATCCGCCCGAGCCGCGGCAGGCAGAAGGAAGCCGACACCGAGAAGTGCCGGTAATAGCGCCCAAATGGGGCGAGGTCTAATAATATTTAACATAGTCATAAGTTCCGCTTTTCGATTCGCATCGCGGGGTTCACCCCTCCCCCCGCCTTCGTAAAACTCAGGCTTCCCCCTCCCCTCGGAAGGAGAGGGGGTGTTGGCAGCAATAGCCGCATCTGCTT
>JAZKEA010000006.1:0-1536 GCA_040387315.1 Armatimonadota bacterium
AAGCCTGCTGACGCCAAGCCTGCTGACGCCAAGCCTGCTGACGCCAAGCCTGCTGCTATCGAACCAACCATCGGAATCGAAGCAAACTGGACATCAACTAACAAGCTAAACCTAACATCAAAAGGTGAATTCCTTGTAATGGGCGAGTTCTCTGTAATTAGAGGTCAGAAAGTAGGCGGTTTGGGTCCAGGTTCAAAGCGAAGGTTTGGCATTACCCCTGCTCGTTTACCTCAGACAGCTACACTTGGCGTTGCAATAGAAAAGTAATCGGTACGGGTCTCATATGTAAACGCTGTTCGTCATCAGCAGGATGTAACTGATAACTGAGCATGAACAGAGGCGTGAGTCCAACAACAGAAGGCGATGGCAAATGGTCGTCTTCTGTTAGGCTGCTCTTTTATGTAGGCATGAGTCCATGTGTTTTGGGAACACATTTGCGGTTTCTGTATCGCGGTTTACAGAAGCTACAGTTAGGATCGGCTATGTTTTATTTCAGAATTTCACGCTATGCATTACCTATTGTTTTAGGGATGATAAATGTTAGTGCAGTTGCCGCAGTTCCGCAGTCCCAGACCATTAACGTCAACCCAAGAGCTATCTCGTCACAAAACTTTATAGCAGCTATTGATCAGATTGAAGCTTGGACGAACTCGACGAAATATTCAAACCAAGGGTGGATCTATCTGCTTGAGCTTGCATCGAAACTGCAGGCGTTAGCGTCAGAAGATCCAGAATATTTGGCAAGTTTGTTTCGTACTTGTCAAGAACATTGGGTTCCTTCACAACGTTGGGAAATTCTTGTTGAGCCTTTTCGCCGAGGATCTTTCAAGCCGGATGGACTTGGTCAGACGCAACTCGTGTTCCTATCCGAAGCGTATCAATCTTACGTAAAAAATAGGATGCCAAAAGGAGATAATGCGGGAAATAATTCACGATTAAACTTGCGTTCAACCAACTCGCCCAGCTTTGAGCGCGCCGCTAAAGTATTCCTACTACTTCGTGCCATGTTCGCACTGCCTGAAGGAGAGGCCAAAAATACGGATCAAAGGGCGACATGGGCAGGTCATCAACGCTTCCGGACTGCACATAGATTTTATGCGAAGAAAGGTAACTACGCTTGGCCATTGTCTTGGAACAATCAGCATCCACAGATTATCGCACCACTTTTCTTTTACAAAGGTTCTTCATACGATTGCGTCCTTGAATATCGGTTCTTCATGAAAAACTTTCGCTTGCGTGATTTAAAAACAGGTAAAGAACGTGGAGAACTTCCTTTGTTACAATCGTTGCAAAGTAGCGCCGACCTAGACGAAGTGATTACACTCTGTGGCGGACCAACTACTGTTGTACTCAATGGAGCAGGAGTAATTATAGAGTCTCGCAGCAAAACTTCCAGGTTCAGTACGACGCCTCTTGGAGACATTTACCAAAGCAGTGGCTACATGAGTGCTAGTGAAAAGGACGTAACCTCGCTTCGCGCCCTGTTAGAAAAAGGGGTTGATGTAAATGTACGGAGCACTGAGGATCGGACACCTC
>JAZKEA010000006.1:1546-6757 GCA_040387315.1 Armatimonadota bacterium
TCTGCTGCTTTTAGAAAAAGGAGCAGATGTCAACGCGCGAGATTCTCGCGGACGTACTGCGTTAATGGGGGCTCTCTCTATAGAAGTAGGTATGGCATTGATTGACAAGGGAGCCAAAATTAATGTTGTGGATGACGCTGGCACAACCCCATTAATGATGGCGGCACATTGGCGGAGAATTGAGCTAGTGCAGTTCCTGATTGATCGTGGAGCCGATGTTAACGCCCAAGATGAGATGGGGAAAACAGCTTTATTTCATGCTGTTGACGAGGAGAACTCATGGGGAGGCCGTAGCCCAACGCCCGTAGTTAACGCTTTGTTAAAAGCAAATGCAAATGTTCATTTAAGATCCATCTGGGGGAAGTCGGTACTTTCTATGACGAGAAAGTTGGAAGATAAATCAGTCAATCGCATCCTGAAAAAAGCTGGGGCTAAGGAATGACCAAATGAACTGGGTTAACAATTAAGAATTCTGTAATACGCCTCAGAAATGGACAGATGACGAAATAAGCAACGGAGGATTTTGCTTTAAGTTACAGTTCCTACTTGACTCAGATCCTCCAGAAAGCCCCCGATGGTCTCCCACGAACCGCATGGCGGGTGGGCTTTGTATAGGCTTGTACAGCAGGTCTACAGCAGATTCTAATAGTGCCATGGCTTCCGTCAAGCCCACACAGTTGTAGGCTTGCACAAAGTTCTTCCAAGAACCGGCTGTCAAGCAATCTTGCGCTGATGCGGACGTCCACCTCTGTCAACTCACCTGCCTCAGTAGACACATCGATGCAATTCCCCTCCCGTCACTTCAATGATAAGACCGCGATCCCGATAAACAGTCCGACTCGTGGTCATAAACGAGCCTAGCGTTTGCGGGTAGCGAGACAAGATTTCCTCTGCCACATGCTGCGCAAGTGGCTGACTTCTTTTATGGTGCGCATCAGACGTTCGGCATAGCCAATTCCCTCAGGACAACTAACTGCAGCTATAGAGATTCAATCGACCCTGACGCTTCAAGCGCGCACACTTACCTAGTGCACGCGTGTTTAACGCTTGCTGCACAGTGGTTTTTGCTGCCGTCAACATACTTCCAAAAGGCTTTTGCCTTGAGCACTGGCGAGAAAGAACGCGACTCGCCACGGTATCTTCCTCCGTTGGATACGATAATACCCGATGTTTGCCACACAGGATTGTCCAACCTTAGGGGCACGTTACAAGTCCATTCGATTTTTGCAGACTGTCGTTGTGCATGAGACATATAAAAAATATTTAAGCCGTAACACGAATCTGAAACCAAACTTCCTGTGCCATGTCCCTGATCATTCCTCGCGTTCAGACGCGGCATAATAATGAAAGGGAAATATAGAGGCTGCAAGCCTGCACGAACGGTGACTGCAACCGAAGTGCAACGGCGTGTCTGCGCGTATTACGGGTGCGATTTCCTCCCCGCGTTGGCCCTGAGTAGTTCCTAAAGAAATCAGATCATCAGGTTCAAACCATCATCTTTGATTGCTGGTTTCAATCGTGTGCTGCCGATGACCTGATACCGACCGATCAATCGATTCCCAAATCTTAATAGTAAATCTTCTGCTTCACCTGCGCTTCATGTAGTTAGCTTTATGTGTTGTGATAAATATGCTGTCTGGATCGTCGATCTAGAGAGGCAGTGTTTCCCACCTCTCTTCTAGCGATTTGACAGTGCTCCACGACAGCCCTTCAGCCCCTGCTTTGTACGGCTCGCCGTTGAGTTTTGTTTTCCTGGTACTTGCCCACAACATTCCTGTCTCAGTGTGCGACGAAATGAAAAATCGGTATGGGATGGTACTTGCTTGTGGTACAAGCACTACTATCAGGTATAGATCAGCGTCAGAAGGCATTTCCAAAAACGCCTTCTGAATGAAGACGAAGTTGCTATCTGCCAGACTCTTGACTTGAACTTTCAGAGGACGCCCGCTGGGAGAAGCACACAAAAGATCATAGTGCGGGGTGTTACCTATTGTGATCGCTACGTCATAACCCCGACGTGATAATTCAGCGGCTGCGGCAAATGTACCGGTCCAACCGGTATGGTGCCTGCTACGTGTCATGATTACCTCTTCAATTAAGATGCTAAGAATGAAACTGCGGGGAGATTAAATCTCCCCGCCAATCGTCGCCGTAGACTAGTTACTGCTTGTTCTTACCCTGTGACTTCAGCCAGTCACAAAACAGGTTCAGAACGACCGACGCATACTCTTTCCGCATTGCATACCCCGACTCATCTGAAATGTATAGTTTCTCCTTCTTGCCGCGCAGCCCGAGACTCCGGGCCGCGAAACCATAACTGGAAAGCGTGCCGCCGAAGCCAGTGCCCGTCTTAACCTTCGCATCTGGATACTTTGCCAACTCATCGAATAGATCCTGGCGAGCGACGAACTCATTGGCAGTCATATAGTCTGCTACGATGCCCAGTACATACTTAGCATCGTCGGTCAGTTTGGACCACAACGAGCGGATTTCGTCTGGCGTCCACTTCTCGTCGCCTACCCCCTCAGTTACGTCTTCAGCCTCGTTCACGGTCACTAGCTGCCTGAGCGTCGTGAGGTAGTCGTTAATGTCCTCTGCCTCAATACTCACTGATATCTTTGCCATTTTCTGATACCATAAGCGAAACGCTCTGATTTTCAGCGAGAATCTTGGCGAATCGCTTATCCTTTCTGAATTAATTAAACCACAAGAGAGTCTCAGGGTCAAGTTCTGGATACACTTATTTAATTAGAGAAGCGCTAGGATTTGCTTCTGATTTCAAAGTGCTTGTGCTATATCTCCAACCACTCCTCGCGTTCAGGCACGACATAATATAAGTGTAGGGAGGTATAGAGGCTGCGAGCCCGCCCCCTCCACCGACCGCGATTATGCGGCGGTTCACTCTTCAGGAGTTCTGTTATGTCATCGTCAACCACCACTGCCATGTCCGCCACCACGACCCCCGCCGCCGCTTCCGCGAAGAAGGCGACCGCCAAGGCGAAGGAATCCCTCGCCGAGGACCTGACCCTCAGCATCGCCGAGATGATGGCGCGGAAGATCATGTGGGTGCCGTTCGTTCTGTCGCCCGACGACAGCGAGATGCTCGGCCTCGTCGCCAAGGCCCGCGAGCAGAAGGTGTTCATCGCCCCCGCCAAAGCTCTCACCGACTGGCTTGAGAACAACCGCGAGGCATTGGAAGCGGAGGCCCAGGCGGTGCGCGTCTCCGACGAGCGGACCGAGGAGGAGATACAGAAGGAGACCGAGGCGCTCACCAAGAAGCTGGCGACCCTGAACGCGAAGCTCGCCGAGAAGAAGAACGGCAAGGGCTAGAGGCCAACGAAACGGAAAGGAAGGGGCGGCTGCGGTCGCCCCTTTATGGTGTAGTAGTTGCAACAATCGCAAGACGGCAAGCCGAAGTATGACAACACCCTCGGCTTCCTGTTCCGAAGCTGTGTAGGATCGTTCCTCAGCGCCATCGTGATCGTCTGGCTGCTGTGGACGTGGGTGACCAAGCAGTAGCAAGGTTAGCCGGGAAACGCATCAGCCTGGGCGGCTGGCTCTCACACGTCGTCCAGGTTGATCCCTGCATAGAGCTTGATCGGAACGATGACGGATGTCTCCGGCTGCCACTGGCCCAGTTCGCGCGCGGTGTGCTCCTCAAGGCTCCGAATCTCCCGCATCAGCGCGGCGTCGAACACCCACTCCTCAAGGAGCATTGCCGAAGTGCCCGATCCCGTTACCTTCTGCCGCCGCACCAGCAGGCCCGACGACGCCCCCGGCATAGCCGAGGCTTCGGGGTCGGCCATCGCTGCCGCCGCCCGCTCCTCGATTATCTGCTGAATCCGCAGCCATCGGTCGTGCGCCGCCCGCACCCGGTTCGCCTTCGATGCAACCCCGACCGTCATTAGCGCTTCCCGCGCCGTCTCCAGGTGCTCTTCGATCCGCTGCCCAAACGCCGGGTGCAGACGCCACCAGTGGATCGTATTCCGGTCGCATCCGACCGCCTCAGCGACCTGCTGCATGGTGAGGTCCCCTCGGGCGATCAGCGCCGCCGCCATCTCCCGCCGCTCGTCCCACTCAAAGGTTACCGGTGCCATTGTCTTTTTCGTTGTGATAAGCTCACTCATCCGCTTTTCGCTCCTTTCGCGCGTCAAATGGCACAGTGGTTGTGCCCAGGATCACTCAGTGGCCCTCTGGTAATAGTGGCCCCAGGGATATCAGGAAGGCCAGGGGCCAATCGTGGGGCTTCTGGCCTCAAAGGTCCGGTGGTCCGAAGGAACGAAGGATCACGAAGGATTATCCGTAAACTTTCTCTTCTAAGAAAATGTCATCTATATTATCTATAAGAGAAAAGTTACCGCTATATCCTTCGGAATCCCTCGTTCCTTCGGACTTCGGGCCATTAAATCCCTAATTTACCGACCAGGCTATTTGATGATCTCCAGGGCGCTGAACATGGACTTGCCGGAAGAATGCCGTGTGATCTCATAGCCGCGGCGCTTCAGATCAATGCTAAATGACTTCTGCTTAATAGGATCTTCTGTCTCGTCCTTACACCACAGCTTATACTTTTCAAAAACAACGGATGTGAAGTCGCCGAATCCAGGAAGTGCTGCTTTGCAGCACTCGTCTATAAACCGACAAACTGTGTCGTTCTCCGCGAAGTAGTCGTCAGTCGCCTGCCTTATTTCGGCAGGATCGCCAAGCCCGCTTTTCTGCCATTTAAGGCAGCCCTGGACGGCCCACGCCATGATTCCCGGCAATTCGGCCTCAAGCTTTTCGGGGAGCGACGTATCCACGTCCTCGGCGGCAAGCTGCTGGTCGAACGGGATCAGCTTCACGCGGCGCCTGATCCCAAGGTCGGTGCCCTTGATCTCGGGCTTGTGGTTGCCGTACATCCAGATCTTATGCGATGGCTGGAATGTGATCTCGTTCTCGTAAAGGTTCCGCCCCGTAATTGCGTCGCCGCCGGTAAGGTCCTTGATTAGCGCCTCGTGGAGCCGGTGGTCCTGCTGCACTTCCGACACGGTGACAAGCCGCTTGCCACGCATGCGCACAAGCTCGGGCGTAGGGCCTTGTCTCGGTTCGCCACGTCGGGTAGCCATCAAGAGATCTGCCCGCGACTTGATCCAGTAAGGCGAGATCAGTTTTTCCAGAACGCCCGTAAAGGTGCTCTTGCCGTTTCGCCCATTGCCGTACAGGAACAAAAGG
>JAZKEA010000007.1:0-11610 GCA_040387315.1 Armatimonadota bacterium
CGGATCTGCCTGCCCTTCCCACGCCTCAAGCCCCTACTGTCCCCGGCATTTTGTATCTGGTAGCAACCCCTATTGGAAATCTGGAGGATATCACGGCACGGGCGCTTCGTATTCTTCGGGAAGCAGACCTGATCGCCGCTGAGGATACGCGTGTGACGCGCAAGCTGCTGTCCCACTTCGATATCCACACGCCGCGGACGTCGTATCACGCTCACACCTCGAACGAAAAATCGGAATCGCTGGTGGAAAAGCTCACGTCGGGAACGACGATTGCGCTGGTCTCCGATGCGGGCACCCCGGCAATTTCCGATCCGGGAGCGGATCTGGTCGCCGCCGCGATTGCCGAAGGCATTCGCGTGGAGCCGATCCCCGGTGCGAGCGCGGTCATAGCCGCCCTTATTGCGTCGGGCCTGCCCACGGGCCGGTTTCTGTTCGAGGGTTTTCTGCCGCGCACCAAGCCGGATCGCCGCGAACGGCTGCTTGCGGCATCACGCGAAACACGCACGGTCCTCTTTTACGAAGCCCCTACCCGTGTTCGCGAACTGCTTGCCGATCTGCTGAAAGTGTGCGCTCCCGACCGGCATGTCGTTGCCGCCCGCGAGGTCACTAAGAAGTTCGAAGAGTTCGTTAGAGGCACCCTGACGGAAGTTCAGGCCCACTTCGCGGCGAACGACCCACGCGGCGAATTTGTCATCATACTGGAAGGCGCGTCGGAAGCCCCTGCTGCAGCAGAGGACAACGGCCTCGCCACCGAAACGCTTCTGCGCACCGCCCTGGAGAGCGGAGCTTCCGCCCGCGATGCCGCGCGCGACATCGCCAAGCAGACCGGTGAGCCACGTAACGAGGTCTATGCTCTGGCGCTGCGGCTCAAGGAGAGCCTCTTTACCGAGGAGGCGTAATCCTCATGTCGGCGGGCGCATCTGTCAGAGCGACGGCGATTTCGTCCTGGGCAGTCCGGGCCGCACGCGCATTTCCACGCGTAAAATTGTTCATCAGTATCGAGAAGACAAGCCGCTCCCCGCTCCTGGTCTGCAGATAGCCGGAGAGCGACGAGACGTTCGATAGTGAGCCGGTCTTTGCACGGACATGCGACTCTGCCGCCGTCCCCTTCATCCGGCTCCGCAGGGTGCCATCCACTCCCGCCTCAGGCAGGCCATTAATCAGCGCCTTTCGCCGGTTGTCATCCAGTTTGCGGTCTGCATAAATGAGCAGGTCCGTCAGAAAACGAGGCGTTACGGCATCCGAGCGGGAGAGGCCGGACCCGTCTACCATGGATAGACCCGATGAGTCCACACCCGCGGATTTCAGCACCTCTACCACGGTGCGTACACCAGCGGATGCCCTTCCGTCTCCGATGGTCTTCAGGAATGCCTCGCCAAAAAGGTTGTCACTGCTTTTAAGGAACTGCTTTATCAGATCGTCAAGCGGTGTCGATTCTGTTTCCACAATTACCGCTGCCTCCGGCGGGGTCTTTCCCTTCAGGATGAGACGCTCCTTGACAGCAGGCAGATTCACCGCGCCAACAGAGCAGAGCTCGGAGAATCGGGTGATGGTAAAAAGCGCCGGGTCTTCGATTGTCAGGGCATCGGACACGGGTGTCGCGCCGAGAGGGATGGTGCCGCTGACGCGCAGTTCGTTTGTCGCTCGGGCCCGCGAGAAACTGATATTGGGTTCCGGTTTCGTCGCCGGGGCGATTCCGTCCGCCCCGGTCGATGCCCCAGGCGCCGTGGTCACCGTACCGACTACCGTCACATATTTTGTGCCCTCGAAAGCGAGGACACGCGCGTTCTTTCCGCCGACAACGACCTGTGCCGGTTCGCCGATCTTATCGGAGGGTCGTACCTCCAGTGCGATAACGTTCTCATCGCAGTTCAGCCCCGCGACCTGAGCGGCATAGTAGTCGGACTCATAATCCCACTGCCAGCCGTTTCCGAGCGTCTGGTCATCAAAAGCGGTTGCGTCGGCAATGAGACGTCCATTAATTTTCGTCACACCCGCGGCGCGCAGTTTCTGGACCATGTCCAGCAGCCGCTCCGAAGTGAGTGAAGGATCACCGGACCCGCGCAGATACAGGTCGCCATTCAGCGTCCCGTTTTTGTCGATCTTGCCGGTATAGAGCAGCGTCGTCTTGTAGCGAAAATCCGTCCCCAGCTTGATCAGAGTCGCCGTCGCCGTAATCAGCTTCATGTTGGAGGCGGGGACAAGCGCAAAATCCGAGTTTCGCGCATACAGTGTCCTCCCATCCTTCAGGGAGCGAACCAAAACCCCGACTATTGCGTTTTTCAGATCAGGAGCGGCAAGAGCCGTGTCGATCCGTTTCTGAACCTCAGCAGCCGTCGCGCGGCGCAAGCCAACGGCGGGCGGCGGAATCACCGTATTCTGTGTATTCTGAGCATACACGGCAGCGGGAGCGGCAAGACTCAGCACCAATAAGGCGGCAGGAAGCATAGGATAAGGTTTCACGCGCTAGAGTTCGTTTTTGCCGGAAGGGTATCCTTCTGAACAACGCCGTTGACGCATCGGTCTCAGCGTGCTACCATGCCGCCCATGAGTAATCAGAACGGGAAAACCATCGTCACCGGAATTTCTGGGTTCATCGCACAAAACCTCGCTCGTGAGTTGACGCAGCGAAATGTGGATGTCCTGGGTGTGAGCCGCAGTGCGCCGCCACCGAACGGACTCGCTGAGGGCGTTCCCTTTCGTTCGGTCGATCTGCGCGACTTTTCCGCGACACTTGCCCTGTTTACCACGGAGCGTCCCGAAACGGTCTACCATCTGGCGGCAACGTCAGTGCTGCAGGGCGCCACCTCGGACGAGGGAGCCCGCGCCATGCTGGAGACAAATGTTACTGCCACCACGAATCTGCTGGAAGCCTGCCGACGGGCCGAAATTCCTGTGGTGGTGGTGGCGTCCTCGGACAAGCAGTACGGGGCGCTGGCATCTCCGCCCTACAACGATGAAGACAGTGCCGCGTTTGAAAACGGCGGCGTCTACGAACTGTCGAAGGCGCAGCAGGATCAGATCGCTCGTCTTTATGCTGGTCTGTACGATACCCCGGCGGTTCGCGTCGCCCGGCTCGCAAATATCTACGGGCCAGGCGATACGCAATGGACCCGTATTGTGCCCAATACGATCCGCCGTACGGTGCTGGGAGAACGTCCGCGTGTCACTTCCGGTCCTGCCGGTGCATCACTCCGAGAGTATGCTTTTGTAGACGATGCCGTACAGGCTCTTCTTGCCCTGGCAGACGACGCAGCGACACGGGGCAACGATCCCCTCCGCCGCCCGGACGGCAGGCTGGCTCGTGTGGCGTGGAACATCAGCAGCGGCTTTCGTCATCCGGCGGCAGAAGTTATTGAAACGGTCCAGCGTGTGCTTCGCGACGACTTCGGAATGTCAGGTCGGGAACCGCAGATTCTTCCCGGAACCCCAGGGGTATTCGAGCCGGGCCATCAGTTTTCGCGGACAGAGAAGCTGCGGGCGCTGCTTCCGGACTGGGCTCCGCTGGCCCTCGAAGAAGGCATCCGAAAAACAGTACCCTGGTACCTCGCCCATTTAAGAGCCTCCGTCGGAACCTGATGCCGATTTAGGGACGTTCGGCCCATGCCGGCCGTCTCCCACGGGGTTATCCTGAGAGCAAGGGAAGGGTAACCCATGAAGCAAGCGGTGCGTTGGTCGGGTATAGTCAGCCTCGGGCTGGCTGGAGCCGGGCTGGCGGTTCTTCACATTCTGCCGACGCCCCGGCTGCACGCGACAACCGGTGCGGTTGTTTCCTATCAGCCCTGGAACTTCCTGAGCGAGTATGTTCGGACCGATTATGCCCCGATCATGATCGCTTGTTTCGTTTTTCTGGGCCTTGGTACGCTGGCGACAGCCACCATGCTGCGGTACTTGCGGCGGGAGGCGATTCTGCTGACGGTGGCGGGCGTTTCCCTGCTGCTGCTGAGCCTGTTTCCGACGGATCTTGCGGACCTGACGACCGATGCAGTTACCTGCGGGCAGTCCACCCGAATAGAGCCCTGCACTCTGGCAGGACGTATCCATAACCCAATTTCGACCCTTGTATTCCTTCCTATCTTTCTGGTAATCGCTTCAGTCTGTGTAAGAAACTTTCGGCAGCCGCAGTGGCGACGGGTCACGCGGTTAAGTGCTGTCTGCGGCGCTCTGGCACTCTGCTGCCTTATTGCCACACCGGCTTACCTGCACCTGTTCGACTGGCAGGGCCGTTTATGGACAGGTCTCACCCAGCGGAGCCTCGTATTTCCGGCTTTGCTGTGGATAACGGGTCTGCTTTTTCTTTCTGAAGATATTGCTCCTCGGAAAGCATAAGGTATATCTACCGGTAAAGTTCAGCCCCCTCGCCCGCCGTGGTGATAGCAGCCAGGTTTGACGCTTGTTCAGGGCGCGTGATACAATTTTTCCCCAACCGTCGAAAATGGCGGTTGCCCCCCACACAGGCAATGTCGCCCGTCTTATCGTTTATAAGATCTAGTGAACGCTTTTTTGATGGCGGGATGAAATTCAGTGTCTGTGACCAACTCTTCTATCGAGACGACGGCGACGGCAGCAGGTGATAGTCTGCCACGGACCACCAGGGAAACGGCAGAAACTTCTGCCATTACCAAGAAAAAACACGGTCCCGATCCCCTGTATGATGCGTCCTTTGAGCATGATGCCTGCGGGGTTGGCTTTGTCGCGCATATCAAGGGGGAGCGTTCGCATCGGATCGTGGAGATGGGCCTTCAGGTTCTGGACAACCTTGTCCACCGCGGGGCATCAGGCTGTGATCCGGAGACCGGCGATGGTGCAGGTATTCTGCTTCAGGTCCCCGACGCATTTTTCCGGCGCGAGTGCGAGCGACTTGGCATAACCCTGCCGGATCCGGACCAGTACGGCGTCGGCATGGCATTTCTCCCTCAGGACCCGACCGCGCGAGCACGCTGCATTGAGATCGTAGAGAGCGTGACCCGGCGTGAGGGTCAGAACTTTCTGGGTTGGCGCGATGTCCCCGTCGATTCCAGCAGGATTGGATCGCTTGCCCGCGAAGCGGAGCCGGTCATACGACAGTTTTTTGTGGGCTGTGGCCGCACGACGTGTGACTACACTAGCTTTGCGCTCAAGCTCTATGTCATTCGCAAGGTAATTGAGCAGGAGATCGAGGATGCCACCGGTATTCCCGACCCGAGCCAGTTTTACATTCCTTCGCTGTCGGCCCGAACGATCATTTACAAGGGTCTGCTGCTGCCGCATCAGATGCGGGGCTACTACCTCGACCTCACTGATGAGTCGATGGTGTCGGCGATAGCCCTTGTCCACCAGCGCTTCTCCACCAATACATTTCCTTCCTGGCCCCTCGCCCACCCCTATCGCTACATCGCGCATAACGGCGAGATCAACACGATTCGGGGCAACCGGAACTGGATGAAGGCGCGTGAAGCCAGCATGACATCGTCCGTCATCGGGGATGATCTGCCGAAGCTATATCCCCTTGTCGACATGAAGGGTTCGGACTCGGCGACACTCGATAACGCCATCGAATTGCTGCTGGCGAGCGGGCGATCGCTCGCCCATGTCATGATGACGCTGATTCCCGAGGCGTGGTCCACAAACAATCTGATGAACGAGGAGCGGCGAGCCTTCTACGAGTACCACGCCTGTTCCATGGAGCCCTGGGACGGCCCTGCGGCAGTCGCCTTCACCGATGGCCGCCAGATCGGCGCGGTTCTGGATAGAAATGGCCTGCGCCCGGCCCGCTACACCGTCACTCGCGACGACATGGTCGTACTCGCATCGGAGACCGGTGTCATCGATTTCTCTCCGGAAGAGGTTGTCGAGCGCGGACGTCTTCTGCCGGGTCGCCTGTTCCTGGTCGATACCGAAGCGGGACGTATCATCCCGGACGATGAAGTCAAAAATACCATTGTCCGTCAGGCGCCCTACGGTCAGTGGCTCGAAGAGAACCGCATCGACCTCCTAGCCCTTCCGGAGCCTACGGATCTGCACCAGACCGACCATGACACGGTTCTGGCACGGCAAAAAGCCTTTGGCTACACCATCGAAGACCTGCGCCTGCTGATGACGCCAATGGCGGAAAAGGGTGAAGAGGCGCTGGGTTCGATGGGGACGGATACCCCGCTTGCGGTCCTCTCCCACCGTCCGCAGACGCTTTACTCGTACTTTAAGCAGCTTTTTGCTCAGGTGACCAACCCGCCCATCGACCCGATTCGGGAAGCGCTGGTCATGAGTCTGGCGGGTTACATCGGTCGCAGCGGTTCTCTGCTGCATGAGGGCCCCGAGAACGCGCGTCAGATCAAGCTCTCGACTCCGATCCTGACCAACTCTAACCTGGAGAAGCTGCGCGACCTGCACGATGAGCGATTAGGGCTAGACTTCCGCACGATTACCCTTCCGATGCTGTTCCAGCCGGAAAAGCCGATGGGAGCCTTGGAGCGAGCCGTCGAGCGTCTTTGCCGCAAAGCCAGTGAGGCAATCGAGTACGGCTGCGCGATCATTATCCTCTCCGACCGCGGGGTGGGACCGGAGTACGCGCCGATTCCCGCGCTTCTGGCTATCTCCGCGGTCCACCATCATCTGATTCGTGAAGGTACCCGAACGAGCGTCGCTCTGGTGGTGGAAACGGGCGAGGCGCGCGAAGTGCATCACTTCGCCTGTCTGCTCGGCTACGGGGCAAGCGCGGTCAACCCCTACCTTGCCTTTGAGACGATGGACGACATGATCGCCCAGGGCCTGCTTCCGGCCGATAAGATCACGCCGGAAAAAGCCGCAGCAAACTTTATCAAAGCGGTCAACAAGGGTCTGCTCAAGGTCATGTCCAAGATGGGCATCTCGACCATGCAGAGCTATCGTGGCGCACAGATATTCGAGGCTGTCGGCCTTTCCAGCCCTGTCGTACACCATTATTTCACGGGAACCCCGACGCGAATCGAGGGTATCGGTCTTGAGGACATCGAGCGTGAGCTGCGCCAGATTCACAGGGATGCCTACCCGAAAGAGGGCGAGGACACTCCCGGTGATTTCGATCTCGATCCGGGTGGTCAGTACCAGTGGCGTCGCTATGGCGAGCGGCATGCTTTCAATCCGCAGAGTATTGATAAGCTGCAGAAGGCGGTCCGTTCGAGTGATACCGAGCGCGGTTTTCAGACCTTTCAGGAATTCTCGAAACTTGTCAACGAGCAGGCGGAAAACGCCTCCACGCTGCGCGGTCTGATACGTTTCAAGCAGTGGAACCCCTCTATTCCGCTGGAGGAGGTTGAGTCCGCGTCTGACCTGGTCAAGCGGTTTGCGACTGGCGCGATGTCGCTGGGGTCGATCTCACGGGAGTCCCATGAGGGGCTGGCTATCGCGATGAACCGCATCGGCGGTAAGTCCAATACCGGCGAAGGCGGCGAGGATCCGTCACGCTTCCACGACGAGCGCCGGTCGGCGATCAAGCAGGTGGCTTCCGGTCGGTTCGGTGTCACGACCCACTATCTGGTTAACGCGGATGAGCTTCAGATCAAGATGGCGCAGGGGGCGAAGCCCGGCGAGGGCGGTCAGCTCATGGGCCATAAGGTCGATGAGTATATTGGCAGTATCCGCCGCGCCCTGCCGGGTGTGACCCTGATCTCACCTCCACCACACCACGACATTTATTCCATTGAAGATATCGCCCAGTTGATTTTCGACCTGAAGAACGTCAACCCAGAAGCTCGTATATCCGTGAAGCTGGTCGCAGAGGTTGGTGTTGGTACTGTCGCGGCCGGGGTAGCCAAGGCGCATGCGGATCATATCCTGATCTCCGGCTATGAAGGCGGCACGGGCGCATCGCCGGTGTCGTCTGTCAAGCACGCCGGTATCCCGTGGGAGCTTGGTCTGGCGGAAACGCAGCAGGTTCTGGTGAAGAATAACCTTCGGGGTCGCGTTCGCATCCAGGCCGATGGTCAGATGAAAACGGGACGCGATGTGATAGTTGCCGCACTGCTCGGGGCCGAGGAGTTCGGATTCTCGTCTGCGCCCTTGGTCGCCCAGGGCTGCATCATGATGCGCGTCTGCCATCTGGGCACCTGCCCGGTCGGAATCGCGACCCAGGATCCCGTACTGCGGGCCAAATTCGCGGGCAAGCCGGAAGATGTCATTAACTACTTCTTCTTTGTCGCTGAAGAGGTACGTCAGATCATGGCCCAGCTCGGATTCCGCAAGATGGACGAGATGATCGGTCAGACGCAGTATCTGGATGTCGATGAGGCGGTTCGTTTCTGGAAGGCGCGTGGAATCGATATCACCCCCATCCTTGCCAAAGCCGACGGCGGGCCGGATGTCGCGATTCGCTGTGTCGAGAAGCAGGATCACGGGCTAGACGGCGCACTGGACTATCAGCTGATCGACCGCGCCAAGGCCGCGCTTGAGGATGCCCAGCCGGTTCAGTTCACCTTGCCGATCCATAACTACAACCGCACCTGCGGCACGATGCTTTCCGGCGAGATCGCGAAGCGGTACGGCGAACGCGGTCTCCCGGACGGCACGATCCAGATCCGGTTCCGTGGGTCGGCGGGACAGAGCTTCGGGGCGTTTCTGGCTCCCGGTCTTAACCTTACCCTGGAAGGCGACTCAAACGACTACCTTGGTAAAGGGATGAGCGGCGGGCGTATCGTTGTCGCGCCACCCAAAGAGGCGACCTTCGATGCCGCGGAGAACGTCATCGCGGGCAATACCCTTCTTTACGGTGCGACCGGCGGAGAGGCCTATCTTTCCGGCGTCGTCGGCGAACGGTTTGCGGTCCGTAACTCGGGCGCGGTAGCCGTGGTAGAGGGTGTCGGCGATCACGGCTGCGAGTATATGACCGGCGGAACTATCGTGGTTCTGGGCCGTATGGGACGCAACTTCGGCGCAGGCATGAGCGGTGGCACGGCCTATGTCTACGACCCGAAGGGCACCTTTGACCAGCGCATCAACACTGATCCAGGCCTGCTTCAGGAGCCGGTAACTGCGCTAGATGATATCGCGGAACTCAAGGGGCTTATCGAGTCGCATGCGAAGTACACGGGCAGCAAGCGCGCCACCCGTATGCTGAACGAGTGGGACGCGACTCTGCCGCGCTTCGTTAAAGTCATCTCAGCAGAGTACAAGACAATGTCTGAGAAGCGGAAAGCGCAGGCCCTGGCGGACACAACTGAAGCGAATGGCGCGAACCGCAACGATGACCGCCAGCTCCGCGTCTTCAAGACCATTTAGCTCACCAATCTACGGCTCAAAATAACCGGAACGTCTGCAGCATCCTATCGAATTATGCAGACGTTCCGGTTATTTGTCACAATAAGTCCTACTTTCGCCGTTTTGCCTTTTTTCGTGCCATAATTGCAGGCAGTACAACCACGGTCAGTCCAGTCAAACCGTTAGATTCGATGATTCACGGACAATCCATAGGAGCCCTGTATCTCTGTCACTAACGGAAAGATGTTTGCAGCACGCTGAAAAAGAGCTATTTTGTGAAGATGGAGAGAGTTCTTCGAGAACAAAGATGCACACCGAACCGGCGATTCTCCATATCTGTACTACCACCACACAGCCGCCTGGCGGTATGGAGCATTTAGTCGCCAATCTTGCGCACCTTCAAGCAAGGCACGGGAGAAGCGTGCATGCGTTGTTTCCACAGTTCGACACCTCTGCTGCGCTGAGGGAGTTATTTCAAAACCAAGGTGTAAGATTAGAGTTTGGACCAGCAAGCTTGCGGTACGACCGCACACGATCTGTGCGGCATGTAAACAGTTTAAAGAGCATTGTCCACCAGACTCCGGCGGATACGATTGTTCATTTACACTACCCGGAGAGTTTTCTATCTTTCTACGATGCGCTAGCAGTGCGCCTGGCAGGGCGTCGCTGCGTGGTCAGTTTTCATGGAATATCCAATTGGCCTGAAGCGGGTCTGCGCAAGCAAATAGCTACCAGCACCGCTTCGCGGCTGTGTTCGGTTCTGACAGTCAACTCCTCCGCGGTTGCACGGGCCGTTCTTGCCGCGGGCGTTTCCAGCCGTTTTTTGCAGACGATCCCCTGTGGCGTTCCCAATTCTATGGCCACACAACCCCAATCGTTCGAAGCACGACAGCACCTGGGGATTGCTGACAACACTTTTGTTATTACAGCAGCGGGTCGTCTCGTCCCCCGCAAACGTATTGCCGCCGTTATTGAGGCTACTGGCCAGCTGAAAGACCTGGACAAATCCCCCGTAGTACTGTTGATAGCGGGTGACGGGCCAGAGCGGGGCTCCCTGGAAGCCTTGGCCCGCAAATTCAGTGTGCCAGCCCGCTTTCTCGGTTATCAGACGGATATGAGCTATATTTACGCCGCCAGCGATGTGTTTGCTCTTACCGCAGAGGAAGAAGCCTTCGGCATGGTTTACGTTGAGGCTGCATTCCATGGAGTGCCCAGTGTTGCTGTCGACAGCGGAGGGGTGTCGGACATAATAGTGAACGGCGAGACAGGGATATTGCTTCCTAATGCGGACGTTGCAGGTTTGGCACAGACTCTCACGGCGCTTCGTGAGAACAGAGAATATGTGCTCTCTTTGGGTGAGGCCGCCCGCAAACGCGCGAGGCAGCTGTTTACAATCTCGACCGTAAAAGATCAATTTGACAAAGTGTACTGTCACGTAAGCCCGACCGACCCATACGTGCTGCCCACAATTCAGCGCACTCCTGAGTTTTACCTCAGTCCTCCTGACCGCGAAAAAGGATGAGCCAATGATGTCTAGTCAGGCAGCCTCAATACAGCAACGACTACGCGCCGGTGCCGCTGCGCGGCGGGTTCGTGGGATGATACGTTGTGTGAAAAATAGTCTTCAAGGGTTTTACGTCACTCGACTTATGAGAGCGACTCAAAAGATAGTTCGTTCACAATTTTTAGTATCAGATCTGGAAACGTTCATCATCTCGCCTCACTACGATGACGAGACGTTTGGCTGCGGAAATCTTATCGGTCGAAAACGTGAGCGCGATATTCCAGTGACGGTAATTTTTCTTACGAACGGGCAGCGTTGCTTTGGGCCAAATCCGGCGGACCCTAGTGGTTTGGAAGAAACACGGAGGCGAGAGGCAAAAGCGGCCCTTGGTCATCTTGGTGTTCCGCCAGATTCAGTTCATTTTTTAGGTCTGCAGGATGGTGAACTTAACACCTTGAGCGGAACAGAGCGCGTCCAGGCCGTTGAATCTCTGGCAGATCTGATTCGAATAAACGGCCCCGTCGAGGTATTTGCACCTCACCACAGTGATCGCCACGCCGACCATGAAGCGGCTAATTCCCTGACCAGAGAAGCGATCACAGCCGCATTTCCCGTTAAGGAACAGCCGATCCTCGTAGAGTACTTTGTGTGGTACTACTGGGCAGCCCCTATGGGAGCGGGCAAGCTGCTGGCAAGTGATCTGGCACGAGCGGCGTGGCTCGTGGCCGATCCTGCTTTACAGGAACGCAAACGAAAGGCAATTGCCGAATATCGCTCGCAGAAGCCGATCCTGCCATTCGGCTTCCTGCAACAGCACTCCCGGCCGGAAGAACTGTTCTCAGCAGGAGCATAACAGAAAATAGCAAAATAGCCCACAGACTTACAACGCATAGAGA
>JAZKEA010000008.1:0-8626 GCA_040387315.1 Armatimonadota bacterium
CCTGGGGCTACGCCAAAACGACGCGCCTGCTGACCAATCCCGTATACATCGGTGAAGCCACCTGGCGAGGTCTCACGCGGGCAAATCCGGCAACCGCGATAGTCGACCCAGCGACGTTTGCTGCCGCTCAGGAGATCCTTTCCGATAATGAGGCAGAACGGACCCGGCGGCGCGCCCGAAAGCCCGCTGAGAGCGCCGCAGAGCCCCATGCATACTATTTGCGGGGTCTTGTCTTCTGCGGCTGCTGCAGCCAGCCTGACGACGGAAAGCCCTATCGGATGACCACAAAGGACGCAGTGGGCCGGACCGGTCCCGTCCGCTACTACGAGTGCATCCGCCACTTGAAGTACCGAGAAGGGGGATGCATCGTGCAGCGCGTGAATGCGAACCGCCTGCACAAGGCGCTCCTCACCGAACTTTCTCAAATGGCACTGCATCCCTGGCGAATCCGTACGCACATTGAGCGGGCGGCTCTGGTGATGCCAAAAGCCGCCGGTCTCCATGACGCAGCCCAGGCAGCGCGCCGACGCCTGCGGGATGCGGAGAAACGGCTGGACAAATTGACCGAGGCGGTGGCAACGGGTGGGGGACGCGTTCTCACGGCGCTCGCTCGCAAAATTGCCGAAGTCGAGGAGGAGCGCGAGATACTGGAAGTCGAGGCGAACCGATTGGACAAGCAGGCAGCTCTCGCAAAAGCCTGGAAACCTGACATTCTTATGCTGCAAAACACACTTAGCCTGTTCGGTCAGATTTGGGAGCGACGCACGGATCAGGAGCGATCCGGTCTCCTGCCGCTTCTGGTGGAAAGGGTAGAAATGAAAAACCGGCAGATGGCCGAGGTGACCATACTGCCGGCTTTATCCGAGTTTTTGAGGGTTTCTCATCGTCAACTTGGTAGTTACGATGTTGTAAGGGAGAATGACGGGTTTCGAACCCGCGACCTTCGGCGCCACAAGCCGACGCTCTAACCGACTGAGCTACACTCTCCACGATTTTCGCGCCCCTATGGTATCGCAGGAAGATTTGGAAGGCAAGCGAATACCCGAATAATTTGTGACGCAGGAACAGAGCTCCGGTGCAGAGAAACAGCCTGTATGCGTGAATCTAGTCAGTTGGTCCGGATTGAGAAGCATCGTGTGCAGGACGAACTCGTTGTGCTGACGTTCTCGCCGGGGGGGGCGGAGGCGATTGGGACCACGCCGACTGCCGACGGGCCACTGGTGTTTGTGCAGCATGGACTGGGGTCGCGCAAGGAGCGGCATCTGGACCTTTGTCTGCGGCTTGCGGAGGTGGGGTTCACCGCCTGCAGTCTGGATGCGCGATACCACGGGGACCGGGCGACGCGGGAGATGCGTCAGCGGCTTGCGGATGTGAAGTCGGTCGAGTTTCTGGAGGCGTTTGCCGCGACGGTCGCGGGGACTGTTGAGGATATCGCGGCCGCGGCGACGTACTTCGGGACGCGTTCCTATGCTGTCATTGGGCATTCGATGGGGGGCTTTATCGCGCTGCAGACGACGCTCGCGGACCCGCGGGTGACGTCGGTGGTGAGTATCGCGGGGGCGCTGGTGCTGGAGCCGCCGCCGGGCGCATCGTATCCGGCGGCGGTCGCGGAGGCGCTTCGGCAGGGAGATCCCACTGCGCGGGCGGCGGAATTCTGGCCGCGACCGGTTCTGCTGCTGCACGGGACCGACGACGAAACGGTGCCGCTGATGGGGTCCGTTCGTCTGCGAAACGCGCTTGCACCGATCTACGCGGCGAATCCGGAGCGACTGCGGCTGGTCGAGTATCCCGGAGCGGGGCACGAGCTGACGACGGAGATGGCGGAGGCGGCGGTGGGCTGGACGCGTCAGCAGGTGGGTGCCGTGGAAGCGTCGACGGGGTAAACGCTGACGTTTTTTGGCTTCTCACAGTTTCCGGCGATACAGAGGCGGAGGAACTTTGCTGCCATGCGCTCTATCACTCGCCGCCAGACGCCGGATGTCCGAAATGGACGCGTCCAGAAGAAGAACAACCACGCGCCGCACCTCGGCGACTATTACCGGACGACGCAAAAAGAGGTGCTTCTCGTGCGGGAGCGTCCCGGCGAGGGCTACCGCCATCTGCTGACGGTCGAGGATCTGCGAGTTTTCCTGACCCTGATTCCAAATTGGGATGAGATCAGCGTGGGACTTGATGCCGTCGTGCTGACGGCGGGGGAGTGGGGCTTTGACGGCTGGCACCGGCCCGGAATTGTCGCCGTTTGCGCCTGGGAACGGGAACTCTGGACGGAGACGACCCCCGCCCATGTCGAGGAGCACCGGGAAATCCTGGACCGGCTGGGCGTGCCGCGAGAGCTGTTTACGGACAAGAAAGGCGAACGCTGGGTCCGCTGCCAGTGGACGGTGGAGACGGCCCGCGCCTATCAGCTTCTCCACATTTTGCTGCACGAGCTGGGGCACCACTACGACCGCATGACTACCCGGCGAAAGCTTCGGACCGGACGCGGGGAGCCGTTCGCGGAGAGCTATGCCCTGGAGTGGGAAGCGATTATCTGGGACCGCTTCTGGCGGCACTTCCGAATCGGGTAACGCAGCGCCCTGGAATCGTTGCCGGACTCCGTGGAATGCGCTGTTTTCCCGTGGAGCGCGTCGTCCACTCCCTGGAGTGAGCCGTCCACTCCCTGGAGTGAGCCGTCCACTCCCTGGAGTTAATCATTTATTCCTTGGAGAGAATGGTCCACTCCACGGCGCGAGCGCCTCGCTCCAGGGAGTGCGCTCCGTTCCCCGTGGAGAAGATGACGCGCTCCACGGAGAAAATGACGGCCTGAGGGGCCGGGCGATGTTCCGGGACAGCGGGGGCGGCGCAAGTTATAATAGAGTCTACCGAAAACGCCATGCAAAACCCCCTTCAAAACGAGTATCAAGCGCCGCTCGCCACCCTCGAATGTATTATCGAGCGGGTGACGTTCCATAACGCCGAGAACGGTTATTCCGTGGTTAAAGTCACGCCGACCGAGACCAAAGCAAAGGCGAAAGGGGACACGATCACGGTGCTGGGGAGCTTCACCAACCCCGTCGTCGGCGAGACGCTGCGGTGCCACGGGCAGTGGATCAAGCACCCTCAGTACGGGTCGCAGTTCAAGCTGGAGCGCTACGACACGCTTCGCCCCGCGACCGCCGCCGCCATCGAGAAGTACCTCGGGTCCGGCATGGTCAAGGGGATCGGCCCCGTCATGGCGAAGCGCATCGTCGATAAATTCGGCGAGACGGCCCTCGATGTCATCGAGAACACGCCGAAAAAGCTGACCCAGGTCTCCGGGCTCGGCGAGAAGCGCATCGACATGATCAAGGCGGCCTGGGACGAACAGCGCGAGGTCCGCGCGATCATGCTGTTCCTGCAGGGGCATGGCGTTTCCCCGACGTATGCCGTCAAGATCTACCGCAAGTACAAAGAGCGCTCCATCGAGGTCGTTGAGAAGACGCCGTACCAGCTCGCGACCGATGTCTGGGGCATCGGGTTCAAGTCTGCAGACAAGATCGCCCAGAACGTCGGCATCGCGCTCGACGCCCCCGAGCGTCTGGAGGCGGGTCTTGTTTTCGTGCTCAACCAGGAGATGGAGGGCGGCGGTCACTGCTTCCTGACCGAGGACGAACTCCTCAAGAAAGCGTGCGAGATTCTTCTGCCCCAGACCGCCCCCGACGGCGACGAGAGCGCGGATAAGGAGTCCGTCGTTCGTGCCGGGGCTATCGAGACAGCCCTGCGCTCCCTGATCGACCGGGAACTTCTGGTCGCCGAGACCATCGAGATGCTCGGTATCCGCGACACCGCCATCTACACGCCGTCGATCCACACCACCGAAAAATCCGTCGCCGACCGCATCAATACCCTGCTGAACTCGCCCTGGAAAGCGCGCCCCAAGCCCGCCGAGATCGACGCCGTCCTGGAAAGCCTTCCGAACCATGACACCCTCTCCGACGAGCAGCAGCAGGCGGTTCGCCGCGCATTGTCGGAACCAATTCTGGTGCTGACCGGCGGCCCCGGCGTCGGCAAAACGTTTACGACAAAAACCATCGTCTCCGCCTTCGAGAAGCTGGGGAAACGTCTGCAGCTTGCCTCCCCGACGGGCCGGGCCGCCAAGCGTGCCGCTGAGGTGACGGGGCGCGAGGCGAAGACCATTCACCGCATGCTCGCCTTCGATCCCGAGAAAAAAGGCTTCAAGCACGGACCCGGTGAACCCCTCGAACTCGATGTCCTGATCATCGACGAGGCATCCATGCTGGATCTGGTCCTGACGCATCACACGCTCCGCGCGGTCCCTGATGGCGCGCAGGTGATTTTTGTTGGCGATGTCGATCAGCTTCCCTCGGTCGGGCCGGGCAATGTTCTCTCCGACCTTATCAGCAGCGGACGGGTGCCCGTCGCCCGCCTGACTCAGGTCTTCCGTCAGGCGGCCGAGAGCAAGATCATCACCAACGCCCACTCCATCAACCGGGGCACGATGCCGGACCTTCTGCCGCCGTCCGCGATAAAGACGCACGACGCCGACTGTGTCTTTGTTGAAGTCGAGGAGAGCGAAGATATCCCGGACAAGCTCAAGGCGATCGTTTCTATCTCGCTCCCGAAGCTCGGCTTCAAGCGCGACGAGATCACGGTCCTCGCGCCGATGCAGAGGGGCAGTATCGGCGCGAGGAACCTGAATGATGTACTTCAAAGCGTCCTGAATCCACCGCGCCCCGACAAAGCCGAGCTGACCCGTGGCCCGATCACCTTCCGCGTCGGGGACCGTGTCATGCAGCGCCGCAATAACTACGACAAGAACGTCTTCAACGGTGATGTCGGCAACATCATCGAGATCGATAAGGAAGATCAGACGGTCGCCGTTCAGTATCCCGAGCAGGCCGTGGAATACGAGTTCGCCGATGTCGATGAACTGGGCCACGCTTTCAGCCTCACCATCCATAAATCGCAGGGCAGCGAGTATCCCGCGTGCATCATCGCGATTCATACACAGCACTACATGATGCTCCAGCGCAATCTCGTCTACACCGCCCTGACCCGTGCCAAGAAAATGGCGGTTTTCGTCGGCTCCAAACGCGCCATACAGATGGCAGTCCGCAACCGGAACGTCGTTCCCCGGAACACGCGCCTCGCTCAGCGTCTCCA
Source organism: Armatimonadota bacterium (assembly GCA_040387315.1). GTDB lineage: Bacteria > Armatimonadota > Armatimonadia > Armatimonadales > Armatimonadaceae > JACMJB01. Next base: position 5,143 of record JAZKEA010000008.1, read on the forward strand.
GATGCTCGTCGATGACCTGGGGCCGAACGGGCTTCCCCGCGCCAAGAGCCCGAATGCCGCCAAACCGAACACCCCCGCGCCGCCGCTGCCCGGAAGATTGTTTTAGCGAAACCGTAACCGTTCTCGCCCCGCCCCCGTTCTCTACCCAGGACTTCGAAGATGGAGGTGGGGAAAATGCGAATGGGAAAAAGAACGGCGTCGTTTGCCTGCGCGGCCACAGTGATAGCGGTTCTCGCGTGTCTGCCGTGGTCGGGCTGGCTGGTACGGCTGCAGCTGCGCGCCGCGGCAGGGGGCGAGATGCCGAACTGGGCAGCCGGAAAAACCCCGACCGCCGGGGAACGGGAGCGGGAACGCCAAACGGCGTCCGCGCATCCCGGCGACTTCCCGCTGCAGCTTGCCGCTGCCAGCCAGACCCGTCCGGGAATGTGGCCGGAATCCAGGGACGGTCGCCCCATGCCCGACCCGACCGAAGAGACGGCTGCTACTCAGACGGCGCGTTCGCTCTGGAACCTGCGCACCCGGTTTGCCGATAACCCTTCGCTTTACGCAAATCTGCTGCGGTACTTGACGGCGGATGGGGTGCGTATTCATCGTGAGGCCGAACTTCAGGAACTGGAACCGCCCTCGAAGGAGACGGCGTCTGTCTTTCGCCGCGGAAGCGCTCGACCGCAGAACACCCCCGAATACCTGGCCTGGTTCGACGAAGCCGCGGCGGAAGGTGAGCGACTTGAGCCTCAGAACGGCTACTTCCCCGCCATGCGTTCGATCGGGCTGTTCGCCGCACACCGGGACGACGAGGCTCTTGCCGCAATTCACCGGGCTTCGGCCAAAACGGAGTGGAGAGAGTACAGCGACGATGAGGTGCGCGGCAGCTGGCGTCTAATGGCGCTTACCTATGGCGAGCCGGGCGTCTTTGCACGATACGGACAGATAGCTAGTCTCCTTTTGTTTCATTACGCACCGCTTCGCCAGGCCACCCGTCTTGGGACGGTCCAGGCTATCCACCAGGAGTTGAACGGTAACACGGGAGAAGGTTTCCAGCTTCGGCGTGATCTTGCCCGCGTGGGCGCTCTGATGCGAACACGCTCCCCGCTTTTGATTGGGAGCCTGGTGGGAAATGCTATCGTCGAAACCGCGCAGCTACGGCCCGGCGGCGCTCCCGCTCTGGTAAGGGCCAAAGGTACTCGTCCCAACAGTCATGTTGAGGAAGATGCCTGGGAATCCCGAGTTCATGAGACCTATTTCCGCTATCTGGAGCACATAGGCGAGCCTCAGGAAGTCGATTTCATCCGCGCAGAGGTGGAGGCATCGAAGCGTATCGACAGCATCTTAAAAGCGAACAACGAACGGGAGTTGGTCAGGGTGCTTCGACCCGTCGCGGGAGGCTGGCTTGTCGGAACGGCGCTGCTGTCGTCTGCGATTGTCATACTCCTCCTGGGAGCGGTGAGCATCGCAGTACAGGGTTCCAAGCGACTGACGCATAAGCTAGCGTCGGCCTCCGTTATTTCCCTCTGCATCATCGCTGTGGCTGGGACGATGATCTTTCTGGGTTCTTCTATAATCACCCCCTGGAATCAGTGGCTGACAGTCTTCCAGGGAATGGCTTCCTACTCGGATGCCACCGTCGAATCAATGCATTCGAACAAGGAAATTATCAATGCGTTCCTGCCGCAATTAGCCGGTGTGCTTGCGCTTTCCTTTCCGGTTCTCTTTGTGCTGTCTCAAGCCTGTCGACGCAGAAAACAACCGGGTCCACGGGCTGTCAGTTTCGTTCGCGGTATTGCGGCGACGGCTTTGCCGACAGTAACAGTTCTGCTCGTGGTCTATAGTGCGGCTGCGCTTGGTACGCTTTGGGCTGAATCCAAACAGCGGACGGAAGCGGATCAGTTGCTCGACAGCGAAACCACCTTTCTTGCACAGACCGTCAATCAGCCGCTGCCGGGGTTTTCGCCAGGACACTATGGGACCAAATCGCAGGATAAGGAACGGATCCGATGAAGATCAAACAGCTCTTCGTGATGCGGCGGACGCCGAACCGTCTGCTTTTTGTGGCCGCCGTCGGCCTCTGCCTGCTACTGGCAATGCTGCCTGATACCCGTTATATAGTGCGGGGCCAGGGCAGCCACTTGGGCTTCTACGGCCAGACCGCATTTGATCCGTGGCAAAAGGGCCAGCGCGAGAAAAATATCCAAGAAGCCAGCAAGCACCCGGATGATTTTCAGATGCAGTTTGCCGCAGCGCTGCAGCACCTGGAAAAGCCTGCTCCCGATTATATGTCGATCAGCCGCAAAAGTGCTGAGCGTCTATGGACGCTTCGGACGCGTTTTCCAAACGAACCGGCTCTGTATGCGGCCATGATTCGCTATTTGACGGGTTCCGGCGTCCGGACAGGACGGGAGGCTGAACAGGACCTGCTCGTTACGCCGACGGTCCGGGCCGAAAGTGCCGCCGTCAGAGCAAAGCTGGCTCGTAAAAAGCAGGCGGTGCCGGATTCTGATAGGGACCGAGCGTATTTGAATAAATGGTATGCGGAGGCGGCAGATCAAGGAGCGCTATTAGACCCACAGAACGGCTTTTTCCCTATGATGCAGGCCGTCACCTTCTTCGCGACGAATAAGGACGCAGACGGTTTGGCTGCACTCCGCAGCGCGGCGCAGAAATCCCATTGGAATGATTACGCATCCGAGGAGGCACGCGCGAGCGATAAATTAATACAGGCAACCCACGGTGAAACTGGGATGCTGGCGAGAACTTCGCGATACGCCGCGATTCTGTATCCTCATCTGGCGCAATACCGCGCCACTGCTCGTGTCGCTACTGCACTTGCGGTTCGAAAAGAGCTTGCCGGGGATGTTGATGGTGGCATGGCGATCAGACGTGATGTTGCTCGGTGTGGCGCATTAATGCGAGCTGAATCCTCCAGTTACCTTGGTTCACTTGTGGGTATGGCTATTACTCAAGTGGCGATGACGCGGCCCGGCGGTACAGAACTCTCTGAATCCCCTGAAAAGGCTCAAGGTAACGATAAGGCCCGGCTGCAATTGGAACGGTTTCTGACCTACTCCAATCAGATCGGTCGATCTGACGACGCGGCTTTCTTTCAGGCGGAAGGCATTGCTCGTGACAATGCGAGAGCCGTACACCGTGCCGCGGAAGTTGACTATGTGTTTTCCATACCCCGACTGACAAGGATGATGGCACTATGGTCCGGCGGATCGGCACTTCTATCCAACGCTATCATGGTGCTGGTACTCGGCGGAATCGCTTTCGGACTGGCGCGTACTCTGCGTATCCGGACAGGGGAGCGTCTGCATCCGGCGGTACGGTGGGGACTCGCGGCTGTGGTCGTGCCAATCCCCTTTGCTTTTCTGGGCCTCTTCTGCGGCATCGAAGAAGGTCCACTTTACGGGTTTGCGACGGTATTCTCGGCTGTTACCGTCTTTGTATTGTTCGTTCTCCTTCGCGGGAAGCAGCGGGGGCGCAC
>JAZKEA010000009.1:0-1979 GCA_040387315.1 Armatimonadota bacterium
ACGACGACAGCATCGCCCTTATACTGTCTTCCTGTGTGCCGTCTGATCGGGCTGCGCTCGGTCTGGAGGTGATGCGGGCTGGTAAAGATTATCTCTGCGACAAGGCCGCGTTCCTGAATTTCGAGGATCTGGAGGCGGCACGGGCGGTTCAGGCGGAGACCGGGCGCATCTTTGCGATCTCCTACAGCGAACGACTTCTGGAGCGAAGCGCGGAACGGGCGGGCGAGCTGGTGCGAAGCGGAGTCATCGGGCGCATCGTGCAGGTCGCTATCCTCGCCCCGCACACGCTGCGGATCGGAGGGCGTCCTTCCTGGTTCTTCGAGCGAAAGCACTACGGCGGCATTCTGACCGACATCGGTTCGCACCAGATAGAGCAATTCCTGTACTATTCAGGGGTCACCCACGCAGAGGTGGCAAGCTCCCTGGTAGCAAACTACAAGCACCCGAATTACGGAGAGTTCGAAGATTACGGCGAGGCGACGTTTCGGGGGTGGGACGCGGACGGAAACGCCTGTACCGGATTTGTTCGTGTGGACTGGCTGATTCCCGACAGCGCCGCGCATACCGGACGTCATCGCGTCATCGTCGGTACCGAGGGAATCCTGGAATTGGGCGGTGACACGCTGACTCTGGTGAACGGGAGCGGAACCGAGCGCATTGACTGCTCGACTGATCCGGTTCTATTTGGGCCGCGTCTGGTAGACGATGTGCTTCATCGTACTGAGACAGCTATCGGGCAGGAACACTGCTTTTTTACCTCGGAGTTGACCCTGAAAGCGCAGACAGCGGCTTTAAAAACCGGCAATCTTACGCCGTAAAATCGCGGAAAATGCCGCTTGCGCAAATCCGGGACATGGGTTAGAATGACGTGACAGTTCACTAATACATATTAGTAATACGTATTTTAGCCGTTAGTCGAGGATCGATGCCGAGAATCAGCCGCAAAACCAATGAGGGGATCGTGACGATGCACGACATCGCCGCGCGTGCCGAGGTGTCCCAAACCACGGTCTCCTTTGTTCTCAACGGGCGCACCGAGCGCGCCAATATCTCCCCGGAGACCACCGAACGGGTTCTGGCGGCGGCGCGCGATCTGGGCTATCAGCGCAACCTCCTGGCGCGGGCCATGGTAACCGGCAAGAGCCGCATCCTGAGCGTCCTTACCGCCCCACCGCACGGCGAGAATATGGCCCGTATCCTCACCGGCGCCCACGAGGCCGCCAACCAGAACGATTACCTGCTTAAGGTGCAGTATCTTCCCACGAACACCATCGACGAGGCGACTATCGTGCGCTGCCTGGAGTGGCGTCTTGCCGGGGCGATGATTCTCGGTCTGGAAGAGTCTATGCAGGACGAACTTTCCGCCAAGCTGAGCGCCTGGGGGATTTCTCTGGTAACGGTCGATAACGCCCGCTGCTATGAGAACAGCCTTCATGTCTCCTCGGACAACGATCTTGGGATTCGTCAGGCGCTGGAGCATTTGATCGGGCTGGGGCATACGAAGATCGCTTTTCTCGGAGGACGACCGAACATCATCTCCCTGGAGCGCGAGCAAAACTTTCGTGCCATCCTAACGGAATCCGCCCTGCCGGTGTGCGATTCCTGGATTCATCAGAGCTCTTGGAGCAATGTTCCGGTGATCGAGGCGGCGGTGATCGCGATACTGAACGCTCCGGAAGGACGGCCCAGTGCCGTCGTTTGCGCCTCGGATACCGCCGCGATGGTCGTTTTGCGCGTCGCCCGGGCCAGCGGACTGCGGCTTCCCACCGACCATTCCGTAACCGGGTTCACCAACTCGACCCTTTCCGCTGTCGCCGATCCGCCGCTGACCACCGTGGAGCAGCCGTTTCATGAGATGGGATATGCTGCGGCGATGCATCTGGTACAGCGGGCGGAAGCATCGGATTCACCCGAGAGCGCACCACCATTTATGTCGCCGCTGCTGCTGCCCACCCGTCTCATCGTGCGTGATTCGACGG
>JAZKEA010000009.1:1989-4133 GCA_040387315.1 Armatimonadota bacterium
CTTGCTCCGGAACTTTCCGGAGCGTTGTTTTCTCAACAAAGGGGTTTGCTATGAAAGTTACTACCACTGCCGGACGCACCAGTCAGACCGCTGGCTTCACGCTTATCGAACTTCTCGTTGTTATTGCTATTATCGCAATTCTCGCAGCAATCTTATTTCCCGTTTTCGCACAAGCGCGTGACAAGGCCCGTCAGGCGTCCTGCGCCTCCAACGAGAAGCAGATCGGTCTGGCGTTTCTGCAGTACTCCCAGGACTACGATGAGCAGTTTCCGACATCCGTCAGCTTCGAGGGCACCGGTTATACCGGCGCCAGTAAGTCCTGGGATGGTCTGCTGGAGTCGTACATGGGTATGAAAGTGACTACCTACAGCAATCAGCCCCTTGTCTTTAAGTGCCCGTCCGATGTCTCGCCGCGGCCGGATCCAACCCTATGGCCGACGGAGCCAACCCTGCGCTCGTATGTGATGCCGCGCCCCGCCGGATGGAAATGGGGTATGGTCACGGAGTTTGTCAATGGAGTTGGGGGGCAGTATGCACCGGGACGGACGCAGGCGGAAATCATCGCTCCCGCCGGTACAATCCTCTTTTTGGAGGCAGGCGGGACGCTGACCGCCGCAAACGTTGTGCGGAACAACAGCGGCGCGTATGTCAACTGCGCCAGCGGCTGTACCAGCCTTCCACAGGACCGCGAGAAACCGGGCGTGCCGCGCCACGCGGGCGGGTGGAATTATGGGTTTGCGGATGGGCATGTCAAGTGGTTCAAGCCGGAGCAGACGGTCGGTCTGGACAAGGGGTCCGTCGGCCCAACCTACGGTGGGACACTTGCCAATCCCGGCGGTATGTGGACTCTGCCCGACAACGACTAGCTCTGAGCAACGCTCAGAACCACTTCAAACGCACGCCGGGGGCGCCGTGCCCCCGGCCTCAAGACCGAGAAATCATGAAACGACGTAGTCTCTTCACCCCATTGCTGCTTCTGGCGGCGCTCACCTTTTTCCCTCCCTCGTTCGCGCGGCAGACCTCTATGTTTCTCCGGGCGGCAATGACACTAACCCCGGCACCACGGTGCAAAAACCGCTGCAAACCCTGCAGAAGGCGGATTCCCTGGTCCAGCCCGGTGATACCGTCTGGATCATGGCCGGGACGTACCGCAACACAAGTAAGGATCAGGGCGGCGGGACAAGCAGTCTGCTCACCATTACCCGGTCCGGGACCTCCGATAAGTGGATCACCTGGCGGGCCTACAAGAACGACCGCCCGGAGTTGATTGCGCAGGGCTGCTGGCAGTGTATCGAACTCAAGGCATCGTATATCGCTATCGAGGGACTGACCCTCACCGGCAACAACGACAATGTGCGCTTGATCGATGCCGAGCGCAACGGCGAGGTGAATGTCAAAGCGACTTACGCCGCCTGGAGGGCCGAAGGCTCGCTGACCGATGCCGACTTCTCCGCGACCCCAAACCTGGATAAGGATAAGCCCGGCACCGTCCCCGCTCCGAAGCCTGTGGCAAAACCTGCCGCTAAGCCGAAATCGCGGCCCGTCACCTATGAGGAACCCAGCCCGCTCTATAACGGCAACGGCATCACCGTCGATTGCCGCGGGAATCGCCCGTTTTTCCACCATTTCCGCCTGAAAGATCTGGTTGTCCGCAAGTTCGGGACGGTGGGCATCGCGATGATGTCCACGGATTACTACACCATCGAGAACTGCGAGGTCTACGAGAACGCTTGGTACAGCCGGTACGGCGGGTCAGGGATCTCGCAGCTTGGCGGCAGGTCGTTCGACGAGAAGCCGGGCTACCACAACATCATCCGCAATAACCGGGTCTACAACAACAAGGGGCTGGTGCGCGTCTACTACCTGGGCATGGGCCTCATCAGCGACGGTAACGGCATCATCCTCGATTCTCTGGTCAACTATCCCGGTGCTGCTCTGGTGGAGAACAACCTGTCCTACGGCAATGGCGGGTCCGGCATCCACATCTTTAAGTCGCACAAGGCGCCCATCGACGTGGTGAACAACACGATTTGGGGGAACCAGCAGAACTGGCGGCTCTATGAGATGGGGGCGCACGATGCCGTCAACATCCGTTTCCTGAACAACGTCGTGGTCGCCGACAAGTACCGACAGGTGAACGGCAA
>JAZKEA010000010.1:0-6545 GCA_040387315.1 Armatimonadota bacterium
ATGAGACGAGCATCTACAACAGTGCGACCGCCGAGTACTGGGGAACCGGTTCCTCAACGCGCATCTACCAAAAGGGAAACGAGTCGATCTACCTGAACCAGATTCCCGCACCGGCAAGTTTCATCGTCATGTCTGATTCCCGTGCCTTTTCGATGACCGGCAATGCGTCCTCACAGGTGGCAGGCTTTTATCTGTGCCAGGTCGCCAAGAACTTCCCCAACGGTAACGCCACCAACGTCAGTTCCTTCTACGAGCCGCATGTACGCCATAGCGGCGGCGCGAACTATATCTTCGGGGATGGACACGTTAAGTGGTACAAGCCAATTGCGACCCTGATCCCGACCAATATGTGGGTGCGCGACAGCCCGCCGCTTGCTGCTCTGCCCGCCGACTGCAACGCTGTCAGCCGACTCGGATCTGGAAATCCCTTCTAAGGCGGTAATGAAAAATTATGAAGACTCGTTTTACTTCTAAACCTTCTGTGCGTTCTGTACGTTCGATGGATCCGGTGACCAATCGATCATTAGCAGCGGGCGTACGTCCCATTCTTTCCATTTTTGCCGCCGCGTCTCTGGCTGCACCGGTGATGGGCCAGAGGGCTGCGGCGCCTGTCACTGACAGTTCGGGGGCGACCGGAGCTGTCACGGGTGGCAAACTGGGGAAGGCGGTTGCATCCGCCACCCTGACGCTTGATAATCAGGCTCTCACTCAGGAGAATCTTCGAAAAGCCAAGACTCGCATGGGCTACATGCCGTCTCGCATTACGCTCTCGACCACGAAGCCTTCGGGCGTGGCCAAGGAACCTGCCTATGTCGGCACACCGCGCTACGGCAAGGTGGCGGTCGGCAACGGGCCAAACAAGGACACGCTTCTGATCATCGACGACAAAGATGGTGGCGGCGGCAAACTGTATGTGGACCTGAACCGCAACGGGGATCTGACCGATGACAGCGATGGTGCCTGGGCGTCCGAAATGAAGAGGGACGGCATTGTCGGCTACGGCGTTACCCAGAAGATCGTGCGCGGTTCCTGGGCAGACCCCAAGAACACGGCTAAGGAAGCCTCGACGGGGCCTTACTCGCTGGGCATCTACTACCGCGAGGGCGGTGAATCCGCCTACATGTTCCGGCAGACCGCCCGCGTTGGCATTCTTGCCCTGAACGGTAAGAACGTGCCGGTTCAGCTGATGGAGAACAACTCCGACGGAATCTATGACCGGTCCCTCGCCCCGGCACCGGAAAAACTGCCCGATGGAACGCCGGGCAAACCGCGCCCGGTCTGGCTCAGTATCAACGACGGCTCGGCGGGTCCCCTCGTTCCAGGGGTGAAGACTCAGATGGTGACCCTTAACGGCCCGTTCCGATTGGATGGCAAGATCTATGAGGTTAAGGTCGCCCCGGACGGTTCCAAGCTGACGCTTTATCCGTCCGATGCGGTCATACCCGAGCCGCCAAAGTTGGCCCCGGCGCCATCGCTTCTTGCGGTGGGCAAGGATGCTCCTAACTTCACCGTCGATGCGCCGGGGGGCGGGACTAAATCCCTCGCAGATTTCAAGGGTAAGGTCGTGGTCCTGGACTTCTGGGCAACGTGGTGCGGGCCGTGCATTGCGTCCATGCCGCATCTAGAGGGCGTCCACCAGGCGCTCAAAAAACGTGACGATGCCGTGATCATGGCGGTCTGCGTCTCGGACGAGCGCACCGCGTATGAAAAGTGGGCAGCCGCGAACATGGGCAACAAATACAATTTCCCGATCTATTTTGACCCGGCAGGCCGCGACGGCACGAAGTCTATCTCGCGCAACAAGTTTGGCGTGACCGGAATCCCGACCAAGTTTGTGATCGACAAGGACGGCAAGATTGCCGCTGCGCTCGTCGGCTACGGTGGCGAGGGGGATCATCGGCTGGAAGAGGAACTCAAGAAACTCGGGGTTGAGGTCGCCGTCACCACGACTGCAGGCGAGAATAAGGTCAGCACCACGAAGTGAACCACGAGAAACCTCCGAGTCCCACTGATCCCAAACGGCGGGGCTAGTGGGGCTCGGAGGTTTCTCGTGGTTCAGTGGACAGTACGAAGCGCTCTAGTAGGTTGAAAAAGCGTTGCTGCAGACCCTGGCGAACGGAGTCCGATCCGCTTTATATACACTGGTAATTCCCGTCAAGCAAGATCGTGCCAGTACCACTGTCACTACCATCACGAATGTCACCACAATTCCAGGAGCAAACGCCATGTCCGTCTTTTCTAAAGCTGCCCCGTTTGCCATCACGCTCATGCTTTGTGCAGGAACCGTGACAAGCGCCCCAGTGCAACTCCCGCAGATCGCCGAGCAGAAAGCGCAGAAGCCGCTCAGGCCGCAGACACCGGCTGTAAGGCAGGACTCTTCTGTCCGGGTCGCAGTCCACCTGCCGATGTTCCCAGAGGATAAACGGCTGTCCGCTCTGGTGTCGCTTCAGCATCCGGGAACGACGGTCGGGAGCCTGCTGAAGATACTGACACGCGACACTCGTGTCAAGCTCCTGACTGAGGGTGTGAGCAGTGAGATGGAGAGTGCGCCGATCGCTCTGTACTTTGACAAGCGGCCGCTTCGCGAGGTCATGGAAGGCATCGTCGCCCTGAACCTCGCGCAGTGGAAACAGAACGACGATAAGACCTACACCCTGTACGGCAGCTCTAACGAGTACAGTATCTACCTCCCCCGGAACCAGTGGCAGAAAGAGCGTAACGAGATCGGGAAACGCTTCGCGGAGAATCTGGCCAGGCTCTCGCCCGAGGACCAGGCCAAGATCGCCGGCTGGAACAACGGCGAGTGGCTGCCGCTCTCGGGGCTTCCCGCAAGTCTGCAGCCGTCCCTGCAGCAGATTGGGGAGTCCAAGATCCGCGAAGGAGCAGCCTTGAAGCTTAGCCTGCCCTTCGACCAGAAGAGCCTCGGTTCTGCAGGCGTCCGGGTAACGAGAAAGCCCGGGGGACGCGGGCTGGTTGTGTATTCCCTCTCCTATGGACTCCCCAATGTTGGGTCCATGGGGTTCAGTGTCAACAACTATGAGGATCTTCTCGCGAACAAAGAGCAGTCCACGCGCATGTACAACCCGCGCACCCGTCCCGTGATCTCTCCGGCGAACGCGGTGAGCAAGCCGGATACTTGGGATGCGCGGCTGGACAAGATGATCGAGCTGAATGCTGGCAGCGTCACCATGGAGCGCGCCCTTCGCCTGCTGTCGCAGAAGTCGGGGCTCAGCATGGTGACGGAGAGCTCTCGCCTGATCCCCTCTCGCATGACCGTCAACTACGGCACGCTCTCTGTTCGGGAGGCTCTGGACCGGCTCGCAATGACAACCGCGACGGCCTTGCACCGTTCTGTTAGCTGGGAGTGGGAGTTCCGACCCGATGTCGATCTGATCGTGGTTCGCAGCTCCACAAATCCCGCGTCTGCCATGTCGAAGAACAACGTAATACGAACAATGCCTGCATCAGGCTGGAAGATACCAGGGAGACCAGCAGCGCAGCGGCCCGAGAATTGATAAAGAATCTATAGGGACAGCCTGAGCCTATTCTCATAACCTATGTTGACGGCTGGAAGCGGCCTGTTTTTCCCGCGAACAGCACCGGAAACACCGGCTGGCTGCATCGGTGTTACCTGTAATCAGTGTTATAATTCCCGGCAAGGGACAGGAGAGACCGTACCGATGAATCAACAGAATGAACCGAACCAGAACAGAAGGGAGCGGACAGCTCGGCAGACAGGATTTGCTTCGGCACGCGATCTGGGGCTGATTGCCTCCTGCACGATCGCCATTCTCTGGTTCGGTTCCCTGCGCGAATTCTGTTTTCCCGACAGAAGCTTTCACCCCGTATTGTTTGTTGCTACGTTCGGCGTGCTGTACTTCCTGCTGGCCGGTTTTGCAGGGGGTGGAAGAAATGCGACAGTCCGGAACCTGAACCGTCGTGCTGCCGCTTACTTCCTCGCCACAAACCTGATAATTTTGTTCCTTTGGTACTTCCCGTGGACACCGCGCCAAACGTTTTTCCATGACCTTGCCCGTGTCCGTTCCGGTATGACGGCTGCCGAAGTAGACGCACTGCTGGCCCGGTACCAGCCCGTGAAGTCGTCTGAGTTCAATGGGAGAACCGGGCCATCGGCTCGTCCTCTGGAAGCACCCTTTCCCGACGGTCTTGTTTACATCCGCAGCGATAAAGCCGGTGATTACAATACCTACAAGGACTATGGCATCGTCAGCTTTGAAGGGGGAAAAGTCACGGGTGTGCAGGAATGCGCGGATTAGTGACAGCTGGTTAGTGATAGCCTGTCGAGACGGAACATCACTCGGGTCTCCAGCGGCAGCGCAACGGCCAGAGAATCGATAGGAACGCCTGAGACCATTCTCGTAACTTAGAATCTCCCTGTGTCACTCCCGGTATCCGGGTCCGCTTGCGTGGCGGTATCAGATAAACTCAAAAACAGGAACGGAAGAGCTGCTGCCGATGCTTATCAGTGCCAACTATACCTGGCTGACGCCGGTTCCAGACAAGAAGGCGCTGCTGGAGCGGTGCAGACGCGTTCTGACAAAACTTAACGCCGATCCTGCGGAAACAACTTTTCGGGTACGCTACGGCACGCTGCCAGATAAGAGCCGCGCCTTCGGGGAGAAGTTTTCCACTTTGGAAGAAGCCAGTGCGGCATTCTGCGCTCGTGCGGATGCCGACTTCGAGTTCGCCCTAGACGTCGATGACCACACCCTGCACTTTTCCGCCTCGTTCGATGGGATGATTCCTATCATCACGTTGTCTGGCGGAATCTACGGCGGCCTGTCTCCTCTGGTGGAGAAGTACCGTCTGACAGACACCATAGATGGGCTGTACTGCTTCAGTGACCAGTCCTCATCGCCGTATGGGTTGATCCAGAATGCCCGGTTCTTTGACCTGCTGCTTGCCGGAGGCGGTTTCGAGCATCCTCCTCTGACGTCCTGGGACAAGGTATTCGCGATGTACCGCCTTCTGGATTCCCTGCTGGACCGCATCGGCGCGTACGCGAGGCTGAACCTGAGTCTTGCCCTTTGCCTGGAGAGACGCGAGTACCCTCTGCTTTACGAATCGTACGCCGGTATTGTCATCAGCGAGTGCCTGAAGGCCACGAACAGAACGGATGCCGGCATCATCGCCCTCCAGGCGCAATGTGTGGAACTCACCGGCAGGACGCTCTCAGACATCTACGAGACGGATGGGAACGAAGCCGGTTTTGTCGATCTCTGGTTTGGAGAGCGTCACCTAGAGATTGTGGAGGATCTGGCAGAGGATAGTCCGGAGTTTGCTGCTCTACTGGCGCGCGACGTCCCGAAGTTCGCTGCGCTCCTCGAACGGATCCAGTCCGACAAAAGGAATGCGGAGCCGGATGCGGGAGCCGAGCAGCATGACAATGATAAGGATGACAAGGACAAGGACGGATAACAGATAACCGTGGCGACAAAACGCGTTACACACGTTACACCCTGGATTACCACAGCAGGAACTTTACTGATCGGCATCGGACTGATGACACTACATATAAAGAGCGGTCAGGCACAGAGCGGTCAGACAGAAAACGTTAAACGGTTCGAAGATAGGTCCACACTCGAAACGTATGCGAGTCCTACCAAGGGGCCGGTAGCTCTTGAGGGGAGGTCTCTGCTTGCCTTTAACGTTGCGTACAAGGCACTATTAGACACGAAGGACATTGCCCCTGATAAGAAGAATCTGCGCAACTACTCCGTCATTTTCAATGAGGATGATACCAGCCAGTACCTGCACTTTGTCCCTAAATCAGACATCACGATGAACAAGGATGGAACAGTGAGCCTTGTTCGTGACTCGGAACGATATGGTCGTGAGGTCAGGTTCACGGTTTCTCGAAAAACCCTGAAGGTCACCGGCGTGAAGTTTTTTCATTAGAAGCAGGTTTGCATCTGCTAATCACTGGGGCCACTTCGGGTCACTTGGGGCCACAGAGAATCGATACGGACACCCTAAAACCAGTCTCACAACCTATAATTGAACAAGAAAGTGCGCTATTTAGCTGGTGAGCAGTACCTGAAATCTCGACGACGTCAGGGCCGGGGCCGGAGCGTTGATATAATGCCTGCAAGCTCTCGAGGATGCATTGCGCTAATGGAACAACCGCAGATCAAAAAGACGATACGTTCATCGGTGCAAAGACTTAAACGATCAAGCGTGATCCTGCTGAACGTCATCCTTGGCCTTATTCTGCTGTTCCATTACGGGAGACACCAGCAGGATCAACAGGCGAAACATTTTGCAGGCTATGAGGCTGTTGTTCGCTCTCTACAAGTCGGCGACATACGCCCAGACGCTTTCGGCTGTATAAGGCTTCCACCCCACTTGAGATGGCTCACCACAGACGGGAATGTCTACCGAAGTGAAAACCAGACGCAGGGAAAAGCGGGGGAAGCATGGCTCTTTCCAACAGGGGTTGCTGCTTCTCGCCTGGTTTCAGGCTACCTTTACACCGGGGAGTCACCACCTGACAGGCCAAGACGGCCCTCCATGAAGCCGAAGTC
>JAZKEA010000010.1:6555-11045 GCA_040387315.1 Armatimonadota bacterium
GTATTGATAGTGTTTGTATTTACAACGCCAAACGCGTAGCCGCGCATTGGTGGTATGTAGAGCCATGCTCCTATGATGACTGAGACAGGTTTACCAGATCTGATGGCCAAAGGATCTATAGAAACACCCTCAACCTATTCTCATAACCTATATTGCAGACTGTTAGAGGGTGAAATCCCCTGGCGTGGTAAAGGGATTGAGCCAGATCTACAGCACTAAAGCAACGGTACCAGGTGGTAGTGCCCCGAGCTCGCGGCAAGCGCTCGTGCGGTTAAACGCGAATCGTCCACAACTCGCAAAGCACCATAGCTCAGCAACAACCGGACCATCGCCTCATTGCCCTCGAAAGCCGCATACATCAACGCCGTGAAACGTGTCCTGCTTTCGATGTTGGGGTCGGCCTTCCCCCGCAACAGCGCGGCAGCCACTTCGAGGCTACGAGCTTGCTTCGAATTGCTGCAAACCGTCAGCAGCGCATTCATGCCGAACCGATTCATTGATTCGGTATCCGCTCCTCTGGCCAGCAATACCTCAACAACATCTGCTTTCCTTTGGGAAGCCGCTTCGAGCAGTGCCGTCTGACCAAAGTTCGTCGCCGCGTTGATGTCGGCGTTATAGTCCAGGAGCAGGTTTACCATCGCCACATCATCGTTCCGAGCAGCCATGATCAGAGGCGTATAGCCACCACCCTGATCATCCGCGGTTCGGACATTCGGGTCTTCCCCCTGGCGCAAAGCAGACGCCACCGCAGAAGCGTCCCGTTGAACTACCAAGCGCAGCAGGCTGGGTGGCGTCTTGGATCTGTCATCAGGAGGAGGTGAAGGATTAGCAGGATTAACAGGAGGCATAGTAGGAAAGTTATACCTGTTACGGGTACGGGACTGTCTGCTCTGCCTGCTTTCGGGTCTTGTTAAAGGTAAACCGTATCAATAACGCCTTGTCTGCCTTCAAGGAGGTCTGCAGGAACACAAGAACATGGACGATGAAAGTGCGTATGCGAGACACGCTGCGGCGATATACGCGGAGGCGACCTGGCACGAGAGCGCAATCGAGCAGGAAATGCGTCGGCAGCTAGAAGAGTATCCGGCCATCATCGACCGTTATTATGCGAACCCTTGCCCGGAGACGTTCGCTCCGCTGCGGGAGATGCATGAGCAGCAACGGCAGAAGGTCGCTCAGGCAGAGCAGCAGCCGGGAAAACTGCGGCAGATGGTGTCCTCTCTTCAGGCGAGAATTCAGCGTGTTCAGCAAAGCGTAGCCGATGCTCAGGCCATCGAGGACGGCGAAACAGCGGAGAAACGGACGAGGGAGCACAAAGGCTTGGAGGAACTACTGCTGTCCGTACAGGAAACACTTCAACAAGCGGAGGACACTCTCGCAGCGGCGCAGGAGGCGTTCGCACGAGCGGAAGCGCACATGGCCCGTGAAGCAGCTCGTCTCGCCGGCAGCGATTCCTGACATCCTAAAACGGCTATTCCCCGCTTTGCCAGAGTATCCACTTCTACCGGCAGCGCAACGGCCAGAGAATCGATAGGGACACCCTGAGACCATTCTCATTATCTATATGCTTGATTGGTAGCTTGCTCCATTTGCTCCATATCCACGGGCACGTAGTCGTTGAGTAACACTAAAATACGATGGATCTTTTCGTGTTCTCTGAGGTGTTTCACCGCGTCTCGAAAGGCAGGATTATCGTAGGGTACAACGTTGAACTGCTGCGCTTTCCATTTTCGCGTGGTCTTGATTTCATACATCAAGAAACCGACTTCACCGGGCGTGTCATCGTACTGCCGGGCGACGAATCCTTCGCGGCCGAAGCGGAATCGGTAAAGGTATCCCGAGTAATAGTACTCGTAAAAGCCTTGTGCATCCGGCTCGCCTGCATCCTCAAAACGCTCTTTAACGACTTCCATCTTTCGCAGAATATCTGAAGCTACTCTGAAGGTACTCCTGAGGCCCCACGGAGCTAACGGTGCCTCGCGAAATAGCGCAGCCGAATTACCATGGCTACGCCCATCACGACACCCGCTACCAGAACAAACATCCACTCCCTGGCAGAGGTTATGGGTTTGTTGGAGACCCAGGAAAAAAGGAGGTAGCTGGGAATGAATCCGAAAAACCCCCAGGCAAAATCGATGAGTGTTTTCATTAGCGTTTATCACGAACAAATTTCAGAGTGACCTGAGAATTCCTGATTGTAGTGAATGGTGAAATCGAGATGAGGGTTATTCGACAGTCCAAAAAAGCGTGCAGAGGTGCAAGAGAGCGAGAACCCATTGGATTGGGCACAACAGAAGCAGGAACAGACCAGAACCTCGCGGAGAAGGCAGGCTGCATTTATTGACGAGACTATCCACAACAGCGGTAAAGAGCGTCGGTCCCGGCAGAATATAGAGTGCCAACATGGGGAATACCATAAGGTATTGATGCGGGTCATGCCCCCACCACGGTCCATGATTGCCACCGTTGAATTCCCAGACGGCCTGGCTGGGCAGGTTACCGAAGATGCGTGCCCATCCAAAAGGGATGTACGGCAGAATGCCAAGTAGCAGTGTGATCGTCAGCAGCAACGTGAGAGCTTTGTTCTCAGCCAGATAATCCCTCATTCGTTAAGCCTTACTGTCCAGAACATGTCCATTGCGAGCCCTGCTAACCCTGACTGATTCTAGTCCCTTTTCATGGTCTCCTGCTTACAGGGCTCTTTTAACCGGTGAAATAGGTAACGGAAATCGGAGTTCCAAAAACTTATCTTACGCTTATGGGTAGGTTCCCTATACCATCTGTTCCATCAGCCCCATCAGTTCCAGCCGATGCGACATCCTAAATAGCGCTGGTTCTGATCGAAGAACAGAAACAGATTCGCGCGGTCTATCCCCCAGAGCATGTTGAGCTCCTCGCCCAGATAGTAGCTCAGCACGGTTCCGCTCCCTGCGGCTTGCTCATCGGTCAGGTCGCTGAAGTAGATCCGCTGCCGGAAGTTCTGAAGGTTCCGGTACTCCGTCGGAGTCCAGCGGCGAGCCAAACCCAGCGGCCGTACCACTTCCGCTTCGGTCAGCCCGAGCCGCAGGTAACGGCTTCGGAAGTCCATGACCATCGGGCCACGCCGGTTTGAGCCGTCACTGCAGGTCGCATCTTCTCGCCAGAGACGCTGCTCAAAACGCAGATCATCGAACGGGTTGTTATCGAGCGCACCTAGGCCGTATGGTGCCGTAAACGGCAAGCAAAACCAGTAAAGGAGAAGGATCGGCAGGCACAAGGCGATGGAGAGGCCGGTCCCTGCGGAAAAGCGGATTTTCGTCTGGTTCTGCTGGTTCTGTTGCTGGCGCTGGCATCGGAACATAGGTCTCCCGAAGGGGAAGAGGCCCGCGGCGAAGCGCAGAAGAAACCAGCTGAGGACGATGAATCCCGTGGCTACCTGGAAGATTACCTTGGTCCTGGGCATCACTAAAAGGGCTACTATGTAATTCGCCCATGCAATGACCGCAAGAGAATATCCGGCAATAGCGGCACTCCGACGCCACACCGCAATTTGCTCTTGAATTTGCTCTTGCTTATTCTCGACAGGTATTTCGTTCATTAACCACCGTAAATACCAGTCACTATTGTAGTGGATCCCCTGCCCCGATATTCCACCAGGCGATTAGCGAGCGATGCTCTGAGACAGGCTTGCATAGCTGCGCAGGTAGTTAGTGAAGCAGTATCACAGTACCACAGCCTGTGCGGCAACAAGTTGTGTCCGCAAAGAGCGTTTAGCGAAAATAAATGGACACGGATCGGTATGCGGGAACAACAGAAATCAGCCGACCAGTGTTCGCCGAGCGTTAACGAGACCGGGGGTCCGCGACGAACTCAGGTACTGCCACACGGCTGTTGCCCCTGATCCAGAAGCCCGACTTGTCGAGTTGTAGTATCTCGACATCGCCACAGCCGGATGCACCGTAGACTTGGGACACCCAAATCATAAAAGGCACGACAGAAGTCTCCCTTGTTACGAGCACGGCTCCGTCATCTGTTGCCCCCATGTTTGTATAGATGACATGATAGACATGCCGGTTGTACTGGAACCGACGAACGTCCTTGTACAAAATCAGCGAGATGTTGTCGCCCGTCGTTACCTGATACAGATTCGCGAGCGCAATGGGCGCGATAAGGATCGCGATCAGGATAACGTTCACCTGGGTGAATGCTCGACCCGCTTCCGCGGAGACAAAATCCATAAGCGGCTTGCCATCGGTCAAAGGCGTCCGCAGGAACGGGATACACAATACGGCAAGCACAAACAGGTAGTTGAGGACATACGGCGTCAGTCGCAGCGGCCCGAACCAGCTGTTCAGGAGAACACCGAAGTAGAACACCCAAACTAAAGTGAGGGCAGCACGTCGCTTGGGGCTCATGATTTCTTCCTATTCCTCCCTCGTCCAGCGGCGACTGGTGAACTGGTGAACTGGTGAACTGGTGAACTGGTGAACTGGTGAACTGGTGAACTGGTG
>JAZKEA010000010.1:11145-13637 GCA_040387315.1 Armatimonadota bacterium
AAACAGTACCACACTGCTGCAGCCCCTTGCGCCGAAACAAGCTGAAAAGAGCCGGTTGAACCGGGTTCTAACGCTGGTTCTAGGTATCGATAATTCCGGCGTATCAATACACAGACAAACCGGCTCTTGGCCCCTTTTGTCCCGTTTCTCGTGTCACAGGATCTACCATCTACCGCCAGGTGTACCACTCACAGATTCAGGCACAGTTCCATTACTGGGACGCTGGAGCCGACCTGAGGAGACTTGCGAAGTGTGCAGAAGTTCAGCCGGCACGCAAGTATCCACACGCTGATGCTTTTCTATGCTTTATGATGATGCCCGCCGCGATAGGCCGGGAGAGACTACTGATTTGCTGGCAGCGAAGCTTTAGAACTCACCACGTTTCTCAACTAATGGTTCTCGTGGCCGCAGCTGTCCCCTCTTCGTTTCGTCGGACATCGTCCGAGGACGTGACGGCGCAACGATAAAGGGAAAACGCAAGGACGTCTCGGCAGCACGCTGGAAAAACTGGTCCAGCACAAAGAGGGCACGCGTGGGCACAACTTCGCCTTTTTCCAGGTCGGCCGTCACGCGCTCAAGAAGCCGCCGAGCCACGTCCGCACTCAGACCGTCTTTTTTTGTGGTGTCACCGGTGTCACCGGTGACACCGGTGACCATTCGAACCGACTTACCCTCGGCGTCCGTCCGAACCTCGACCGGGAAGGCAGCGATGGTCCGGTAGGTGTCGCGCCCACGGTAGGCTGAGGCTTTCTTGGATGATTCGGCAGGCGACACTTTTGTGGATGAGAGGTCCCTGAATGAGAGGTCTCTGTCGCGGCGCAGAAAAACAAGGTACTCTCCCTTTCGGGCAAAACGCGTCGGCAAGAGCGACCCGGCTCCGCTTCCTGCCAGGTAATCTCCTGCTTGCGAGAAGCGGGGCAGGTTGCCCACATTATCTGCCAGGATCAAGGGGGACTCGTCCTCTGTCGTAAACGAGTGGGACATGATGCCCTTGATCGGGTCCACACGGGTCAGGGTGACGAACTGCCCCCAGGGACCACTCAGGCCGCTGACGAGGGGCTCTGCCTGCACAAAACCGACGAAGTCCGAGCGGCGTACCATCTCCCCTGCACTAGCCACGCTGGACATATTGGACACGATGGACATATTGGACACAATGGACCGAGACGGTGCCAAAGGTGCCATAGGAGCAGGTTTCTCTTGCTGTGCAGACTGTGCAGACTGTGCAAACGTCGCAGAAAAGGAAACGGAAGATACGGCTAAAATGCCGGCTGCGACGAGCACGGTCTTGCGAATAATCCCCATGGCAAACGCTCCTTACTCTCTACCCGCTATTCCCTGTGGGATACTTTGACTTAGTCCGTTGTCACCGTGTTTTGTCACCGTCGATTGTCACCGTCGTTATCCGCTATCCGTTATCCGAGGGGTTCGCTTAGTTCTGGCTTTTGAGTGCCAGTTCCAGAGTACTCTTCTTTAGCCGAGAAATAGCCTCAGGAGCGCAGTCCAGGTCGGACATCTCCGTGAACTCACTGCTGAAATTGGTGGCATGGCCTTGGTTGAACGCGACCAGGGCGATGCTGGTTATCTCGCCCTGATTTGCTTTTTCGAGCAGTTTCGTCAGCATCTTGACGACTTGCGGACGGGCGGAAGAACTTGATTCGTCGTGACTCATCTGGCTCATGGCAGCAGTTACTCTCCTTGAGTAGGGTTGCCCTATTGTACCTGTTCCCTTTAACAACATCGGCCAACATCGGCCAACATCGGCAACATACGGTTCCGCTCGCTTGTCTTCTGCTTTGTAACAAAGCAAGTTTTGGGCAGTGTATCCTCGGGCTTTAATCCGGGTTTTCTCGGTTACAATATCCCTTAACCCGTATCCCGTATCCCGTATCCCTTGCAGATGTAGATACCGCCGTTCTCGGCGAACGAGTAAAGGCGAATAAGTTAACAGGAGATCCTAATGTCACTGCTGTCGCTGTCGTCACTGCTGTCACTGCTGTCGCGGCCCATCTTTCTGGTTCCTCCGCTTGATTTGCCCTCACCTGAATCGAGAGAATCCCCGGGCGAGTTTCTTTATCTGCTCTTTGTTAGCGCGTGGTATATCCCTGCCATTCTGCTGGTCGTCTACCTGCTCTTGTTCTACAAGAGAGGGAAAAACTAGTCCATCATGCGCCGCGTGAAGTCGGCGAGCGTGGCATTTCGCTGATTTGCGCTATGCACTCGGGGACCGGGACAAAATTCACTGTCAGCGAGGCCTGAAACGGGGCGAAAGTGCCTGAAGATACAGGACGTGCTCGGTTACACTACCCCCAGACGACAGATGATTTCTCGCCTGCTAATAGAGCCAGTACCCGCCGTTCCTTTCATACTTTCTACGTAAATGACAACAGCTAGGGCCAAGATTGGCAGTGAAGAGCCTTTTCGGTCGTCCAATGCTTCGGCCTCTTTTGCTGTTAACTTGTTTGCTGATAAGTGCATATGGCAAACGCACA
>JAZKEA010000011.1:0-3738 GCA_040387315.1 Armatimonadota bacterium
TGGGCCTAAATATCGAGCTGCCGTTCGAACAGCACGTCAATCCGTATGTGGATATCTCCGTGGAGTTCCGTTACTTCTTTGTCCGGAAGACGATGCTGATCAAATACGCCCAGGCATTTGTTATCTTCCCCGGCGGCTTCGGCACAATGGATGAACTGTTCGAGGCACTGACCTTGATACAGACGGGGAAGATCAAAAACTTCCCCGTTATCCTCTTCGGCGTCTCCTACTGGAAAGGTCTGCTGGATTGGGCGCGCCAGACGCTGCTGACGGAAGGAAAGGTCAGCGAAGAGGATATCTCCCTTCTCATATCAACGGACGAACCAGAGCGAGTACGCGATATCGTGCTTGAGGCAAGCCGGGGGCACGGGACGCGCCGTGCGCAGGAAGCCCGTGCCCAGGACAACACGCGCCGGGTCTACGCTGGGCCGGGTGACTGGTAGGCTTTAGTTCCTCTTACCTGTCGCCAGGCAAACCAATCACCTCGTTTGCCGCATCCTTCAGCCGCTGAAGAAATTCCACCTTCTGTTTCTCCTCGTCCGGCAAAACACTATTTCGCTTCTCCACGGATCGGTTGCCTTCCGCAATAATGCGTTTCAGGAAACGTAAAAATTTCGGGAGGTCGCCGGCATATCGGGGAAGATAGAAGACCAGCACGCGACTTCCCTTAAATTCAATCGGCGGCTTACCCGGATAAACCGCGGCATCATAGGCCGCGGAAAACTCCACGAACCAATCCGGGCCGGGATCCCGGGTCAGGTCTATGTAAAAACCGTAGGTGCCGGGGTACGTATCGTCATTCTCCACAGCATCCGTTTTCACGGCTTTGATTTCTGCGGTAGGGATGATTTCAGGCATGTTCGCTCCTGGTTGCTCTTTGATTAATCAGCATACAATACCCTATACAGTCGACTATTAACAATATTAACTTTGCTATTGATTTTTTTAATAAATAGCGGCAATAATACTATGTATGTTACGAACTCGTCGAATTACTGAGTGCCCCTCGTGCGAATCCCCACTTGAGGTCACTGAACTGAGCTGTACGGTGTGCCAGACCCGTCTACAGGGTGTCTTTCCGGCGGTTCCTCTGGCCCGGATCGCTTCGGAACATCAGCAGTTCATAGAAACCTTCGTACTCTGCCGTGGGATCATTCGGGACGTCGAGCGTGTGCTGGGAATATCCTATCCGACGGTGCGAGCCCGCCTGGATGCGGCAGTGAGTGCGCTTGAAATTGCGGTTCGGCCCGCTAATGTGTCGGCTCTCCCTGATGGAATGACTGGGCCGGAAGAGGACACCCGCCGACGAGAAATATTGCGTCTGGTGGCAGCAGGCGATCTGACGCCGGAAGCCGCCGCAAAGCGACTGCGAAGCCTGTAACACATTGGGTCAACTTTACTAAAGGAAACAAGACAATGCCTGAATCAACGGAAAGCGGCGCGGTCTCCCGCGAGGAAAACCTACTCATCCTGAAAATGCTTCAGGATGGTACTATCACGGCGGATCAGGCAGCGGAACTGCTGCAGGCCGTTAATACCCGAACGGCGTCCGTGTCAGCAACCCCGCCTGCGCCTCCTGTACCACCAACCCCGCCCACGCCTGCAGCACCTCAAGTACCGCTGCCGCCTCCCTCGGAATTCACTTCGCCATCGGCGAGCGGCCCGGAAGGCGAAGCCTTCAGCCGCGCCCGGGCCAAGATCGCTGCGGCAAGAGAGCGGGTCGCAGGGGTTCAGGAGCAGCTTGCCGCCGCCGAGGAGAAGATTGAGCAGGCGAAGGATTCCCCAAACCCCTGGGAGCAGGTCGCTGACGCCCTGAAAGATGTGCCGGGAGCGCGCTCCGTCACCGAGGCGCTGAGGGGTATCGATCCCGGTCGAATCGCCGCAAATGCCCGTCGTCAGGCGCGGCGTGTCGCTCGTTCGATGCGCTCCTCGATTGAGGATATCAGCTCGGACTTCAACGATACGATTTCCGAGCAGCTGCAGGGCGAGCCGCAGCTGTCCGCACCGCGAGAAGTGACCGCGGCAATTCCCGCTGGTGGAGTCCTTCGTGTCCGAAACACGCTTGGCGATATAGAAGTTATCGGCTCGGATGTTCCTGAGGCACGCGCGGCGGGCGTCCTCAAGATCTGGGCGAATGATAAAGCGACGGCGGATGCCCTTGCGAACGATATCAAACTGGTGGTTGACGATGGGGGAGAGGGGCCGACCATTCGTGTCGAACATCCCACGAAGGTTCGCCGCGTCTCCCTGGATCTCAAGGTTTTCGTCCCGCAAAGCGGCGCTCGCGTTTCCTTGATGAGCCCATCGGGTGATGTCACCGTGCGAAACCTGAAGAATAGCGGCGTTGTCCTGGCAACCCAGAGCGGCGATGCCCGCGCCTCCGAGATCATTGGCGATGTCGCGGCGGAGACAGCCAGCGGGGATATCGCTATCGAGGGAGTGGTTGGAAATGTTGCCGCATCGAGCGCGTCCGGCGATATTAAGGCGCTCCGAATTTCCGGTCAGAACTTCCGAGCCATCACCCAGAGCGGGGACGTGTCCTTTCAGGAGTCCGCCGTTCCCGTGGTTGCGGTTGAGACGGTCAGCGGCGATGCCCACGTCAAAGCCGTTTCAGGCCGCACGCTTAAAGTCCGCGCGGTATCGGGCGATGCAAGCGCAGAAGATGTCGCCTTCGAACTGGACACCCACCTGGACACGGTCAGTGGCTATGTCGCGCTTGCGCCTCGTGGACCGCTTACTGCCGGTACTATCAATATCGTCTCCGTCTCAGGCGACGCCGAACTGAAACTGCCTCGCCAGACAAATGCCATCCTGGAGATAACCACGAAGGGCGGCGACGTTAAGGGGAAGATCATGGGGCCAGACGGCAAAACAGAGAAGGAAGTGACCAGCTCCGGAATGGTGAATCTGTCCGAGACATTGGGCACGGGAGCAGGGGCAAAGATCGTTGTGTCGTCGGTATCCGGCGACATCGAAATCGATCAGGAGTCAGCGGTTATCGACCTGACCTAAAGCGGCGCGCGCCGCCGCGGTCTGCGCGATTCGTTTGTTCGAGCCTGCGCCGCGACCGAGAACCGTTCCATCTGCGGCCACGACCTCCACGGTAAACGTGTGGTCGTGGCCGCTTCCTTCTTCGGATACCGTCCGGTAGAGTGGGAGCGTCTGACCTTCGGCCTGAAGGCGCATTTGAAGTGCCGTCTTGGGGTCGGGTACCGGAGGCGAAGCCGCGACCGCCGCTAAAGGACCGGCGAGAGTTTCAGAAAGGAACCGGTCCGCATCGGCATCACCCTGGTCAAGGAACATTGCTCCGACAAGGGCTTCGTAAGCATCCGCAAGCAGTCCGTCGTGGGTGTGACGCCCCGCACGCCGCTCTCCGTTACCGACCACCAGCAAATCGGCAACTCCCAGACCGCGTGCCGCCTCCGCCAGGGTTTCCCTGCGGATGACCGCCACGCGCGCCCGTGAAAGAGTGCCCTCATCCGTGTCCGGCGGCAGCGCCTCCAGAAGGAAACGGGCGACAAAGGAACTGAGAAGCGCGTCCCCGAGAAACTCCAGACGCTCGTTGCTCTCGCGTGCGTTCGCAGCAGCGGACCGGTGCGTCAGGGCCGCGAGGAGGCTTGGCGTTACCGTCTTAAACCCAAGGCGAACGGCGAAGGCCGCAAGGGCCTCCGCCGTCGGACGAACGATAGCACTGTTTGACGAGGTGCCCGTTGTCGTCAGCCTGCCAGATCAGCGACA
>JAZKEA010000012.1:0-1248 GCA_040387315.1 Armatimonadota bacterium
CATGTCCGCGAGGCCGGCAGGTGGCTGGAGCGGGCACTCCTAGCAGCGGAGGATGTTCCGGCGGACACCGGGATGCTTCTGCTCCGCGCGGATGCGCTGGACAAAGCAAGCCGGTTCGCCTGGTTCCAGCGTGACTGGTCTCTAGCCAGAACGCGTGCCGAAGAGAGCCTGAGCCTTTACCGCCGTTTGAACAATGGCGAGGGTATCGCCTCTGTGCTGGCCCACATGGCCTCGCTGCGGTTCCTGAACGATAGCGATGTTGCGGGCGCACGCGCTCTGCTGGATGAGGCGCTGCGCGTGTCGGAAGCGGCCGGTACACTTCGCCCACAGCTTGCCATTTATGAGTGGCTGTGCGTCGCCGCCACCACAGTCGGCGACTGGGCTGAGGGGGAGCGTCATGGGCAGGAGTGGCTGCGGCTGGCGCGTCAGCTTGGGGATCGTACTGCCGAGGCCGCCGCCCTGATGTGGAACGGGATGCCTTTAGTGAATCAGAACGAACCACGCCGCGCCCGGGTGTTTTTTGAGGAAGGCATCGCGCTCTCCGAGGACAGTGGTGAAACCTTCTGGGGGTCCGGAAACTGGTACGGCCTTGGACTGTGCGCTCTGCTGGAAGGAAATACCGCCGAATCACGCATCTGCGGCATTAGGTCTCAGGATATGCTGGGCGATTCCGGCTACGAGTATGTCCACCATTACCTTGTGCAGATGCTGGCATATACCGCCGCCGCCGAGGGAGACCTGCGCCGTTCCGCCCGACTTCTGGGCGCAGTCGATCATCTGCGCCGCACGACGCAGATACTGGCGGCTCCCTTGCTCGGCACTGTATTCGACCCTTTTGCCAATCTTGCGAAGACGCAGCTCGGGGACGAAACCTTTGCTCGCGAATATGCAAAGGGTGAGGGTTTCACCCTGGCACAGGCTATTGCCTATGCCCAGGAAGCGCCGGAGCCGCCAAGCCCCAGCAGATCATAAGAGGAAAAGACAATGAACGTTTTTACCATAACAACAATGGCTGCCCTGTTGGGCACGCTCTTTTTCGGGAAAGCGCACACAGCGCAGACAACTACATCGCCTACGACAGCGCCCGGCGGACAGAGTCCGCAGCGGCAGACACCTCCCCGGTTTGGACCGTCCCCGGAACAGCAGGCGAAGACGCAGGCGGACCATAAGCAGCTGCTGGAGCAGCTAAAAATCACGTCGCTTCGGCCCGGAGCGAATGGTAATCCGAATGCCCCCGGCGCGGCAAAC
>JAZKEA010000012.1:1258-1596 GCA_040387315.1 Armatimonadota bacterium
GATGAATCGAAGGTCGGTAGCTATACCCTTCCCGATCCGCTCATATTCAAGAAAGGCACCAGAGTAACCTCGGCGAAACAATGGAACCAGCGCCGTACGGAGCTATTCGGGGAGTTTGACCGGGAGATCTATGGGCGCGTTCCGAAGGTGACTCCCAAAGTCTCCTGGCAGGTGACGGAAACAACAAAGGAAATGAAGGGGACCATCCCCGTCGTTACCAAAAAGTTAGTCGGGCATGTGGATAACTCAGCGTACCCCGCTGTCACAGTGGATATCCAGCTCACGCTCGCCACTCCCGAAAAAGCCGCTCAGGCTGTCCCGGTCGTTATGGAGTTCGG
>JAZKEA010000013.1:0-2153 GCA_040387315.1 Armatimonadota bacterium
AAGTAACCAGACTCCCCCTCGCCCATACTTGGGAGAGGGGGCAGGGGGGTGAGGGCAGGACCAACAGGGGGAGAGCGATACAAAAGAATGGACGCGGAATCCACTACGGTTCATTGCTCAGCGGCAGAAACGCTCGCTTTGCGCGGACGTGTGGGGCTCGGCTGCTTCCGGATATGGTATCGGTACAGAGTCCCACCGGAGCGCTCTCCGGGTTTGCTTAGCAACTCATAAGCCGGGTCCCGAGAATCTGGACCACTGTAAGAAGAGATGTAGTTGCCGACATACAGCCCCTTTTCATTTCGGCTGTCATCTGTCAGCACAATCCTGACGTTCATTCGGTCGTTTATAACGCGGAGCGGACGAAGCTTCTCGATAGCCGGTCCCCAGAACCGACGGGGGATCAAATCGCCGTTCCGCTTGCGCACATCAATCTGAACGGTCTTGTGGACGGCGGCGAACGCGGCGTCGATGATGGCGATGCGCTCGGACGCGGCGAGTACCGCCGCCCGCGGCTTGCTCTGTGCCCGCGTGTCGCGTAACTCGGCGGCGTCCGCCACTCCCGGCAGGGCTGCCAGACCTATCAGACCTATCAGTCCCGCCACCAAAATTGTTTGTCGTTTCATCGTACGCTCCTGCCTGCCGGTGTTTGCCGCTAAACTCCCCTATCGGACGAGGATAGAGTTCCCACGGTTCCCCGATTCCTCATCCGCGTAACCGCTGTGCAAGAGACGCGCCTGCGCCACGCGAGTGATGCTGCAATGAACATTGATCCATGATCTGTCGCTGTATAATTTTTGTACAGTGCGTGCGCACCCAAACGACAGAAGAGAACGGAGAACCGATGGCGAGGATCGTTTATCGCAAAGGTATCAGCGGTTTTAGAGACGGGGACGTGCCCCCGGCGTTCCTTGTGGAAGGTATCGAGGAGGAGGCCGTCTTTCTGAGGCTGAAGATCGCGCTGCTGGAGACAAAGGGAGCGCAGCGGATCGGCGAGGCATCGGATTTTGAGGGCCTTGCGGTCTCCTACGAAAACATCCTCGCCCTGGAAGCGACGGGTTTCGCCTGGGATGGCGAAGCCGCCGTTCAGTCGGTGAGTGTCCTCTCGGCCCTGATACAGGAGAGGCGTTCCGAGGCTTCGGGGAATTAATCGAGGAAGATACTCAGCCCGGACGGGTGGGAGGGATCACTTGGTACCAGGCCGGAGAACGCCCCGGATCGCCTCAAGCCGTCGGTTGTCCGGCCTGCCGCTCGCCGTCCACGTCGGCGCGAGCCAGCCGCCCTCGTCGAATTCGTTCCACGCGTAGAGGATGACCGCGTTCGCCTCGCACAGGTCAGGGTGGTCGTTCACGAATGTCAGCGCCCGCCGCAGGTGGTCCGCTATCTCGCCGGGTGTCGCGCGGGCGGTGAAAACGGTCTGCCAGTGATACGCGGCGTCCTTCTCCCAGGAGACAGGGTTGTCCTTTCGCGGGCGCTTGTCCCATCCGGTCGTGACGAGGGGCACATACGGCACCCCGACCCGAACCGCGCGTCGCCAGTAGTTCTCCTCCACCGCGCGGGCGAGCTCCGCGAACGTCGCCACGCTGCTGCCGTAAGCGTAAGCGGATGTCCCCTGGTAACCGTCATTGGTCAGGGATGCCTTCGCCGATGTGCCGGGGGCCGGGTTCCAGTCCATTCCGACATAGTACGGGTCCAGTCCCGCCGCGCGGATCGCGGCCCGAAGCGCGGCGAAGCGTGGGACAGACGCGCTGAAGACATACACCAGGGGTCGTCCCCCACGCACTTTTTGATAGCTGGGCTGTCTCAGCAGGGCTATTACCCGGTCCCGCTCACGCGGCCATTCCGCCTCACTGACGCCCAGGTTGTTATGCAGAATGACACAAAAGCCCAGCCTGCCGCGACGGGAACTGCTCCGATAAAGTTCGAGGGGGCGGCTCATCGGGTCGGCGGCGGGGTAGAGCAGAAAGGCCCAGTAGTCCAGTCCGGCATCGGCGGCGTAGTCGATCTCGCGATCCAGGATCTCCTGCGTCTCCCCGCGTATAAGGACGCTGTCCTTTCCAGTAACGGCGGCGAACCACGGCAGGCGCGAATGATACTTATCCGGCCCCAGCGTCCGCTCCACCTGCCGGGTCACCTCCCCGCCCGTCCACGCGTCC
>JAZKEA010000013.1:2163-5297 GCA_040387315.1 Armatimonadota bacterium
GACGACGGGTCGCGAACCGCGGGTCGGTACCGATACCTGCGCCGCCGTCGGAAGACAGGCTGTCAGCGCCAAGAAAAGAAAAAGGGCTGTAAAGGTGGATCGCTCACGCTGCATTTCCGTGGTTTCCCGTTCCGCTTGTGTTGAGCTTCAAACTTGCTTTATTGAATCACTCGGCGGAATCTAAGGGAACAACAGACGAAAAAACGGCCTGCGGACTCAAGGGACAAGCCATTCGAGAGCCGCAAGCCGCTTCCACAACGTTCGTGGAGAGAAAAGGAGATCACACGGCCTTATAGGCGTTAAAACAGGTTGGAAGGTTCCAACTATTTTTGACGGGTTGATTTGATGACTTGCGGGCAGAAAGCCCGGAAAATACGCCATACTATACCGTGTCTGATTCTGCTGGAATTCCCGAAGAGAAAGCGCACATCCCGAAACATATTGTCGCGGTGTCGGGGCTGATTACCGATCCGAGCAGCGGGGACGTCCTTCTCATCCGCAGTCCCCGACGCGGGTGGGAGTTTCCCGGCGGTCAGGTCGAGGAAGGCAAGAGTTTGACCGAGGCACTGATCCGAGAGGTATCGGAAGAGACAGGCCTGGTGGTCTCGGTTGGTCCCCTCATCGGAGTGTACTCAAATGTGCACTCTCATATCGTGATGTTCGGTTTTCTCTGTGAGTGGATGGGCATTGGTAAGCCGACCCCAAGTTTAGAGAGCGTCGAGGTCGAATGGATGCCACGGGAGGAAGCGCGGACTCGCGTTGTTCGCCCGCCGCTGCGGGACCGCCTGCGAGATATGCTGGATTTTTCGGGTCAGATTATCTATCGGTCTTACGAGTACAGTGCACTTCGTGAAGCGGGAACCGACTACCGTGTCCGCGAGGAGCGGCAGATAGGAACGACGTGATCCCCGTATTTGGACGCCGTGACCCGCAGGTAGAGTACAGAAATAGGACCGCTGCCTACGGCGTCATTTGTCGCGGCGGGGCATTTGCTGCGGTGCAAAATGCGCGTGGTCTCTACTTCCTCCCCGGCGGCGGGGCGGATACGGGGGAGACACCAGAGCAGACGGTACTGCGCGAGGTTCGAGAAGAACTTGGATGCAACGGTACGATCCTTCACTGTCTGGGGCAAGCCGTGCAATTCTTCTTTGCCGCCAGCGACAACAGGCATTACCGCATGGAAGCGACGTTCTTCACCGTCGATATCGCGAATCATTACGACAGTTTCAAAAGTTCTGATGGGGAAACTTTGTGCTGGCTACCAATGGGCACCGGACCCGAGAAGCTCTTTCATGCCTGCCATACCTGGGCAGTCCAGAAAGGCATCCTGCTTTGAAATCGACGCGTTCAGAAATAGCCGGAAAATAGTCATTGAACAGGGTGGCCAGCCTGGAAGGACAATCTTTCATCGGCGAAGGCGGCAACATCGCTCAGAATGTCGTCTACCTGAAGCCAAACTTTCCACACCGCTTCTCCTGAACGCGCCGCGATAAGATCGGCGACCGCTTGCTCCAATAGATCCTCACGCTTTCCCTTCCAGACCTTATCCGCGAGCGCGACCAGCATATATTCGAGTTTTGCCGACTCGTCATTCCACTGTCCGTGCGTTCGCGCGAAGCGAGCCAGATTTTCCGCAACACCGTGCTGCTGAAGCAGCCAGACACCTGCCTCTTCATGCGCATCACCTGGCCTCTGCATTTCCAGGGGGTAAACAACTTTCCCTATGTCGTGCGTTGCTGCACCAAAAAGTACTGCCTCTCTGTCAAAAGCGACATCCGGCCACGCGGCATGAATCCGCTCTGTCAGAGATTGGGCCGCATCATGGACCAGAGTCAAATGGGCGGTCAAGCGTGGAGGAGAGCCCGTCGCGGCCAGCAACTGCTGAACGTTTGGAGGCAGTGGCTTAATGATCATTACATCCACTCAGCCGTAGGCCCTCCTCCAGCAGCGGTTTGAGAAGGCCGTCTTTGCGCCAGTTGTAAAACATGTCCACGGCGATTTCGCTCGAAAGGACGTGTTCCAGTACCGCGGTGACGATTAGACCGCGGAGTTCTTCATCGCCGGGACGTGCCGCGTCTTCCAGAATGCGGACCAAGGCACCGGCGATCTCCCGCGACTCGGAGGGTGCTTTCGGATTCCTGAATTGCGCTATCTCCGCCAACAGTCGCAGCAGCCAGTCCGTTATTTCTCTCAACGCATCGCCACGCGTGAGGGCAGATCCTGACTGCAGGGAATCACTTTGGATTAAGGCAATCCTCAACTCACCTATAAGGAAGCTGTTTCTTTCCGAACTCGAAAGGTTCTTTGCCAATCTCCAGACAGAGGGATTGGTAAACAGAGAAAACAGCAAGGCACGAGTCTTGGGGTGTTTTCCTACCAGGTATGTGCGAAGATGACCCTCTGCTAAAGGCTCGGATGCCGCCTGCGCTTCCTCTATCTCCCTCAATAGTTCACGGTACGACATGACAGCAACCTGACAACCTACCGTGGTTTGAGGAAAATGGGCTGGGTCCAGGCCGATTCGTGGCGCTTGCCCTGCAGGATGTCGGGGCGGACCCGGCTTGAGATTACCTTGGCGCGGACATAACGCTCGTCGCCGGACACGGTGTACGAGGGCGCTGTTCCCGTGACTTCGGCGAGGACGACGCCGATCTCGGAGGGGCCCGCGCCGTGCCGGGTGCCGATAAACCGGGTCGTGTACTCGGTCTCCGGCTTGGGCTCGATAGTCAGAGAAAGCCTGCGACCGTTCCAGCGGACATCGGTCAGGGTGACGCCGGACGACGAGTAAAAGTCGCCGCGCTCCAGGGCGCGGATCAGGGTGTCGGGCAGCAGATGCTCGGATCGCTTCCGATTGCGCACCATCACCCAGCCGCGTCCCGGCTGTGCGCCGACCCCGCGCGGCGAGTGGTACTTGTGCGAGTCATCGACGGCGAGACCGTACAGCGGCTCTTTGTTTCCCTTCTCGAAGCGCCGGGCAAGCGCGAGATCCCACATTTTGTCCGTGCTCGGGTGGGTGGCATCGCCCCGGTTATGGACGCCGGGGTGCCCATTGAAGACCTCGAAGAAGCGGAGGCCGGGCGTATCGGCGATCTCGTGGGGGCGGATCGCCCAGCCGTAGTTGGGATGGTTGGCCT
>JAZKEA010000014.1:0-4009 GCA_040387315.1 Armatimonadota bacterium
AGCACCGCCCGCAAGCCTTTTGCCGCTTTAGTCCAATATCTCGTTGAACATTCGGGTCGCTGCCAGACCGGAGGCGGTGTGGTGCAGGGTGGGACTCATCAAGCCGATCAGCGTCGCCATTACCGCCTCGCGATCTGTGGAAAGATTTTCCTCAAGAGCGCGGACTTCTGCGTCAAAGTCATCGTCTTTCCGCGTGGCAGTGCCGCTCATCTCTTCGCGCAGCCGCTGCTTCACATCAAAGGGGAGCCGGGACGGGCGAACCGGTTTCAGGTCACCCGCCAGACGGTCTGCGGCATCGCCTACAATCCAATCGTGGATCACCTGCTGCTCGTACGCGCTGAACACGCCGAACATTTTGGCCTTTTCACTCTGGATCAGCTTCCAGAACCGGCTGTTTTCGGGGTCCTGATGGCGCTTGAACCAGCCGGATTCTTCCATCGCGGCCACGAAAGCCGGTATTTGCGCCGGGTCGGAAAGCCAGTCGTTGACGGTGCGTCCTGCGATCAGACGGTAATCGGAGTGAACATACTGACCAATACTCGCCTTTCGCGCGAAGACCGCCATCATCTCCTTCTCCAGGTCGAAGGACTCGATCACGGACAAGGTACTTGCGCCGAGCAGGTTCAGATTATAGCCGCTGCGTACTCGGCGATAGAAGGTCTGGGAGTCCCCAACGCGGGGCATCGCCTCAAAAACCGCCTCGACCGCTTTTTTTGCATGTCCGCTGTCGGCGTTATCGACCGTGATATGCAGCGTGAAGTAGTAGGGATCGATGCCAAGCTCTTTGAGTTCATAGGCCGTGATCAGCAGGTGCAGCGGAAGCTGTTCATACCCAAGGTTAAACCCGATCACCTCAGGCAAAAACTGGTCCGCCTGGTAGGCGAGGGCAAGCTGTAGCGCCCCCTGAACATAATGATCGTCGCTCAGATCGTCCCACTGCTCACAGCCCTGTGCCTGCAGCAGCTTTTTGTACAGGGTCACATGGTTCTTGGCGGGCAGTCCTTCGCCCAGCTCCTCCAGATACGTCCGGATCAGATGGGTAAAGCGGGGATCCTGCCAGCGGGGCAGCAGGCCGTACAGCCACGCGCCGTCCACCATTTTGGTGGGTGCGACCGACTTCAGGAAGTTCAATGCGTGTGCATGACTACGGAAGTAACGCCGCTTGCCGCCCGCCTGACGAGCCTCCAGATACTCCGCGTACTGCTGACCCACCTGTTCGACCCCTGCCTGCATCCAGGCTTCGAGGTCGTCGGGGCTATCGGGAAGATCCGAAAGGAGCGAATCGGCCTTTGCCAGCTGGCTGCTCAGAAACCGTTCGGCACGGTCGAGCGCGCCGCTTTGCCTCTGGCCGGAAAATAGATCGAAGTAAATGTCACGCGCGGATGGTGAAACAGTCATAACAGGCGATTGAACAGCGCTGTTTATGGAGGAAAACAAATTTAACCTAACCTATCTAATCCTCAGTCAGCGAGGATAACAGACACCAACAGCCCAAAGCGGCTGGCACCTGCATGTGTCTCAACCCCGGTTTACCCATTTTCCGGCGGATGAACTCCTGCTTTTGGCACCGGCAGCGCGGCGGCGCCTGCAAGAGCAGTCAGGTTAGGCGGTAGTATACGATGAAAACAACCGCAAGGGGGTGTCGCTTGAAATCGGAGCAGGGGCGGTCGTGGGCATGGGTACTTGCGCAGTGGGTACTTCTTGCCGCGCTGCTTTGTCTGCCGGGCGGGCCGGCGGTGGCATTCCTCCTGCCTCTGCGCCTGCCGGCTTATTTCTTCCAGGGAGTGGGCCTTCTTCTTGTGGCTGCGGCGGCTCTGAACCTCGGAAACGCCCTCACGCCGCTGCCGTCACCGAGGCAAGGGGCGGCACTCAAGACCGGGGGGCTCTACCGCTCTATGCGCCATCCCATCTATACCGGAATCCTCGTGTGGGCACTGGGTTTTGCGGTCGCCTCCTCAGGATCGTGGCATCTCTTTGTTTTTACGCTGCTCTGCCTCTTCTTTTCGGGGAAGGCGCGTTATGAGGAGGCCCTGCTCCGAGAGCGCTTTCCCGAGTACGGGACGTACGCAGAGCGTACCCCCCGTTTCATACCCCGCCTGGATGCCGGGAAGGACACACGCTGACGAACCGGCTACCGGGCGAGGACAGCAATGCCGTGCGGGTCCGCACGATTCTCGCCGTTCGCGCCGCCAAAGAGGTTTGAGAGTGGCGCGATCGCCTGGAGTGTGCCTCGTGTGCCGCCCTGCTCGACGCTGATGACCCCCAGCCCCGGTGAAACGCCGAAGGCGGCGTGCCCGCCCGAACCGGGGAAAGGGCCACGAAGCGTGGCAAACGCCCGGTTACCGCTCGGGGAAATGGCAAGAAGGTCGGGCGCGGGGTCGAGGCTTACCGCTCCCGCCAGGGAAAACACATTCACGACCTCATCGTTGACTGTGTCAACGACCGTAACATCGTTCTGGATGCGGTCGGCCACCCACAGGTAGCGCCCCTGATTTGTGAACGTGATGCCGTGGGCATCTACGACCCCGGTGGCGTCATGACCGTCTACGTGTTCTCCCTGACCGGGCTCGGGGTCATGCCGGGTCTGCTGCCGGGTCCTGCGGTATATCAGCTTGGGAGCGGGCAGGTTGGGCGGGTTTCCGGACGGGGTGATCGCGTTGATATCGATGGTGTACAAATCGTGCCCGAAGGGGTCCGCTGCGCCCGAAGTGCCGGAGTTGATATACATCTTGGTTCCCGACTGAGCGCCCGCGAAACCGGCGGGTTTGATGGCTGTGTTGTCGTACTCGGCGACGATCCGCATCGGGGTGGCGGCGATATCGACCACGAAGAGACCGCCCCCGCGCAGAGTGACGAAACCATAGCGGCTGTCGCTGGTAACGGCGACATAGATCGGTGCGTTGTCGGGCCGCAGTTTCGGGTCCTCTTTGAGCCCGCCGCTCGGCGTCGTACCGGCAGCCAGGTTCAGCGTCGCGGCACTGTCGAGCGTGAAGGTATTGGAGGCGTAGTCGGTATTGATGCGCTGGAGTATCTTGCCGTTCTGGCCCGCGACGATCACGAACCGCTCGTCCGGGGAAGGCACCGCAACGTGAACCTGCAGCCCGGCATCGATGATATCCAGGGGTGTGCGGGTGGCAGTGTCAAGGAAGAGAACATGCCCGGTAACGACAAAGGCAATCACCGCGTGCGTCCCCGACGTGTTGAAGAGGACCATATGGGGCCGTCGCGGCGCCTGCACGGTCGGGGAGCCCGGCTTGGTCAGCGCCAGATCGCGCACAGCCCCGCCGAAGTCATAGACCTCCGGAACCGCACCGGCGGCGTTGCTGCCGTCAACCGCGGAACCCGGATAGATGAAAAGCCTCCCGCCTCCGTCCGGTCGTGTGTCGGACTGGTCCATGAGCCAGACCTCGTAGCTGCGGTTGGAGGCGGAGGTGCCGGAGCCTCCGCAGGAGATGGCTGTCGTGGCGGCGACCAGGGACAGCACGGTGATGATCCACCTGCGTTTCATTGCGTACACTCTTTCGCGCACCTGCCAGCAAGGGCAGATCTGTCGCATAAGCTAGTCCGCAGTATACCAGAGTATATGTGTTCCGAAGCAGGTTCCTCTTATCAGGCGGACGCGGGAGGCCATCCTGTCAGCATGAGCGGCTTCCGTCCGCCATACCGTGTCGCCAGGATGACAGAGAGCAGAAAAACAAAGGTGGGCGTCAGAAAAGGGCTGCCGCCATCCAGCAGCGGGTCGGCCAGTACGCCGAGGCACGCGGCGAGCACGCTTGCCATCACAGCCGTCAAATAGCCCGTCACCACCACCTGTTTTTGTTCTTTTGCCCCGGCATATCCTTTGAAGAAATCCGCGAACCGCATTGGGTCCCTCCCGCTCCTGTGTCATTTCCTATGAACCGCGCCGTGCGAGAATCAGGCAGGCATCATCCTGCAGGGTTCCCCCGGCAAAGTTCTGGACTCGCTCCAGAAGCGCCTGACCAAGACCGACATCCTGCATGTTCCCTAT
>JAZKEA010000014.1:4019-10342 GCA_040387315.1 Armatimonadota bacterium
CGTCCCGTGTGCCTTCGCGACGCTTCGGATACTCCTGCCGGACAAAGTCCTGAAATCCGGCGGCGTCAAGGAATTCGCCGCGCGCCATTACGCCGGGCTTCGGTCAGGCCATCGGTGAACAAGAGCAGGGTGTCACCGGCGTGAAGGCGGAACCGAATAGTCAAGAGAGGGTGACCGGACGGCAGGGCAGTAGACAGTGTACAGGTAAAGCTAACATATCCTTATTCTCTTTAAGGCGTATACCCTGGGGCTTGCCCCAAGGCGTCTGCTTCGCCTACTCCATAAAGTGGCGAAAAATTCCTCAGTCAGGCAGGAACACACCGATTAACCGATGGATGGTACTGTTCCGGCGATGAACTGCGACGTCAGCCACTGCGCGTAACGGTAGGGACCCTTGGGGTACGTCGGGGCAGGGTTGACGGTATCAGCGGAACGGGTACTCCCTCGATGAACGCCATTCCCCACTGTCCGGCCTTGCCGTCTATGACACCTTTGTCCAGAACAGCTGCACCGGCTTCGTTCCTGCCCGGAAGGGTGGCATAAACTCCCGGTCGGCGGCAATTTAGCGACCCGGTCTCAGTCACACCGTTTCCTGTAAACACCAGGCGGGGATTGCAATCCCCGTCCAAAACGGGCGCAAACTTAATCAGACGTGCTATAAGCCCTAAAGAAAGCCAGAATGACGGAAAGAGGCCGATACAATCTCCGAGATGGACAGATGCCGGCGGTTACAGGAGACTGATGATTTTAGAAACCAATATTCCGGGCGGCACGGATACCGCCGCCGCCGCGCCACGCCCGATCTCACGGCTGCTCCGACCGTTTCGGGAGTTCGCGCGCATCCAGGCATCCAGCGGGATTCTCCTGCTTATCTGCGCCGTCATCGCGCTCCTCTGGGCGAACTCCCCGTGGTCGGGAAGCTATACGCGCCTTCTCGGCACCTATGTGACCGTCGGAGCTGAGGGTTTCGGTGTCCGTGAAACCGTGCTGCACTGGATTAACGACGGCCTGATGGCTGTCTTTTTCTTTGTGGTCGGCCTGGAGATCAAGCGCGAGATCCTTGTGGGAGAGTTATCCTCCGTTCGCAAGGCATCGCTTCCCATCGCGGCGGCGCTTGGTGGCATGGTGATTCCCGCGCTTCTGTATGTGCTCGTCAATCGTGGCGGACCGGGAGCGGGAGGCTGGGGCGTGCCGATGGCTACCGATATCGCCTTTGCGCTTGGCGTTCTCGCCCTCCTGGGAAGCCGCGCGCCCACGGCGCTCAAGGTATTTCTGACCGCCTTTGCCATTGCGGATGATATCGGGGCCGTACTGGTGATCGCCTTTTTCTACACGGCTTCGGTTCATGTGGGCGCACTGCTGCTCGGCTTCGGCCTTCTGGCGCTGGCCGCCCTGGCGAACTGGTCCGGGGTCCGAAGCCCGCTTGTGTATGTCCTCATCGGCGTGGCGACGTGGGTGGCATTCCTCCAGTCCGGGATTCACGCCACCGTCGCGGGCGTTTTGCTTGCGATGACTATCCCCGCCCGTGCCCGCATCGACGCCGCCACCTTTACGGAACGTGCGCGGGCCCTCGTGGACCGCTTCGAGCAGGCGGGCGACAAGGACGACAATGATATCCCGACAACGAATGAACGGCAGGTCGCCCTACATACTCTGGAGCAGGCGGCGGAGCGGGTCCAGACCCCGCTTCAGCGTATGGAGCACTCGCTGCACCCGTGGGTAACATTTGCGATCATGCCTGTTTTCGCACTTGCCAATGCGGGGGTACCGCTCAGCGGAACGGGAGGCGGCGGACTCCTCAGTCCCGTTCCGCTGGGAATTCTGCTGGGTCTTGTGCTGGGCAAACCTTTGGGGGTAACCGCTGCCGCCTGGCTTGCCGTCCGAAGCGGGGTTGCTTCTCTGCCGTCCGGGGTAACGTGGCAGCATGTCATCGGCGCGGGCTGGCTCGGCGGGATTGGGTTCACCATGGCGCTGTTTATTGCAGGGCTTGCGTTTCCCGATGCGAACAGTCTTGCATCCGCGAAACTCGGCATCCTGGGCGCCTCCTTCATGGCGGGGGTTATCGGGTTCACCCTTCTGCTGCGCTCTCCTGAAGCCCCTGCCGAACCAGCGGATGATTAGCGAATCATGAAAGCGCGGCTTTTCCTTCTGCTGGACAGCGTTCGTTCCTCCTACTGGTTTATCCCCTCCCTGATGCTTCTGGGAGCCGCTGCCCTCGCGGTGGCGCTGGTTGCGGCGGACCAGCACTTTGACACAGAGGACCTGCGCGGCCTCTGGTGGATCTTCTCCGGCGGCGCGGAGGGGGCCCGATCGCTTCTGTCAACGGTGGCAGGGTCCGTGATCGCTGTCGCGGGTACGACCTTCTCCATTACAATTGCGGTTCTCTCGCTCACCAGTTCCCAGTTTGGACCCCGCCTGCTGCGTGGATTTCTGCGGGACACGGGAAACCAGGTCGTACTGGGCACCTTTGTCGCAACGTTCCTGTACTGTCTCCTCGTGCTGCGGATGGTTCGGAGCGTGGAGGAAGCGCTTTTCGTGCCGCACATTGCCGTAACGGGAGGCGTCATTCTTGCCATCGCCAGCGTGTGCGTCCTTATCTACTTCATTCATCATGTCTCGGTCTCCATCCAGGCAAGCCGCATCATAGCGAGCGTTGCCGGAGAGCTGGAGGAGGCTATAAACCGTCTCTTCCCCGACCAGATCGGGCAGGATGGGGAGACAGTTGAGGCAAAACCCAGTTCCACGCCCTCTTCTGCGGGGAGCAATCCAAACTCTCGAACGGTCCGGGCGACGGGGGAAGGGTATGTACAGGCCATCGATGGGGATGCTCTTCTTGCCCTTGCCAGAGAGAAAGACCTGGTTATCACCCTTGAACGAGCGCCGGGACAGTTCGTGATACGAAGCACAAAAATCGCCACGGTCAAAAGCGGCTCACAGGAATGTTCCCCGGTTATCCCTGATATCGACGAGCAAGTGAATACCGCTTTTACTTTCGGAGAACAGCGCACCAGCGGACAGGATATGGAGTTTCTCCTGCTGGAGCTGGTCGAGGTAGCGACACGCGCTCTATCACCCGGCACCAACGACCCGTTTACCGCCATCCTGTGCATCGACCGGATTGGGGCATCCCTCTGCCACCTTGCCGAGCGCCAAATTCCCTCAGCGGCGCGGCTTGATGATACAGGCACCCTTCGCGTCATCGCTAAAACCATCTCCTTTGAAGCAATAGTGGAGACTGCCTTCCGCGAGATCCGGCACTACGGCCAGGAGGATCCTGCCGTGGCACAGCGCCTGAGGGAGGTTCTGGACGAACTGGGGGAATTCGCTCGTACCGATGCGCAGCGAGCCGCGATACGAAAGGAGGCCGCAAAAGCAGGAACGCGCTAATCGGCGGCTCCAGCACGCCCGCGCCCACGTTTGATTGATTCGGGATGCAGGAACACCATAGTATCCGGCTCCTCCAACTCCCGGGAGCCGCAGAAAAGAGGCTGAATGAATATAGTCAAGATTAGCTCTCCGCTTCTGGCCGCCCTCGCCAACGGGCTCGCCATGATCGTGAGCGCTCCCCTGGAAGCGCAGACAAGAGCTCCGCGACAGAGCAATATCGTGGTCAACAGCCGTCAGGGTATCAATCAGTCGTACGCGGTGAACGGAAGAACCGTTTCGGTCCGAGGCAGCAATAACCGAATACGGCTGACAGGCTACAGCTCGTTTGTCCGCGTCACGGGCACCAATAATGTCGTCTCCGTGGATGCGGCGCGTGCCATAGCAGTGTCGGGACGCAACAACCGTGTTACCTGGCGACGCCGCGCCAACGGCATTTCCCCACGCATCAGCCGCACGGGAACCGGAAATCAGGTATCACGAAGTAAGTAGGTCCCTGATCCTACAATAAATCGCAGGAATCAAATTTCTTTGCAAACGACTTCCCCGCCAGTGACATCTGCCCCATCTCGTACGTCTCGGTCCGAAGAAGAACTTATTGAAGCCGCGAAGGCCGGAGATAATACCGCGTTCGACAACCTCGTGCGCCAGTATCAGGACTACCTGTATCGCCTGATGGTGCGCGCCTGTCATCATCCACAGGACGCGGAAGAGGTGGCAGGGGAGGCATTCGCGCGGGCCTATGAACGGCTCTGCCAGTTCGAGGGCCGTTCTTCGTTTGTGACGTGGCTGTCTCGTATCGCTACCAATCTCTGCTTCCGGCGACGCGAAAAAGCGGAAATCCCCGCTGTTTCTCTGGACGAATTGGGAGAGGATACGCCGGGGCATCCGGATCGAACGCCTGCCACGGAGAACTCTGGACCGGAAGCGCACCTGATCCAGAGCGAGGTCAAGCAGCTGATCTACGCCGCCCTCGCGAAGATCCCGGAGCCGGACCAGACCGTGCTCCGGCTCCGGGATATCGAGGAACTCTCGGCAAACGAGGTGAGCGAGAAGACGGGCCTCACGGTGTCCGCCGTGAAATCCCGGCTGCATCGCGCCCGCAAGGCGCTCCGCGAGCAGCTGAACCAGTACTTCCAGATCGAGAACGTTTAGGGGGCTGTCCGAAGCAGGATAGGTTCCGCCAGAAGCGCATCCACATCGGTCTTCAGCGTGGCTTCGGACGCTGCTTTATAAGGAAGCCACTACCTTTTCGCCGTGGAACAGATCCTGCGCATCCGGCTCCCGACAGGGACGCATCGTCCAGGCGGACCAGCCGCCGCGAACATTGACCACGTTCGAAACGCCCGCCCGCTCCAGAAGACTGGCTGCCAGCGATGACCGGTAACCGGACCCGCACATGGTTGCAACCGGACCGTCCGCGATCTCGGGGAGTCGATGGGTCAGCTGCGGCAGCGGAATCCATTGTGCGCCCGCGACATGTCCCTCTTCCCACTCGCCGGGCGTTCGCACGTCCAGGAGGGCGTTTCCCTCGGCAATCCAGTCTTTGACATCGCAGACGTCTATCTGCGGCGTCGTCCGGACAGCGAGATTCGCCTTTCTCCAGGCGTCCGCGTCTGCCAATACATAGCCGATCACGGTGTCGTACCCGATGCGCACGAGTTCCAGCCAGGCTTTTTCTGCCAATTTTGCGGCCTCCGCGGATTCCACAACCAGGATCAGCCGTGTGCCGGGGGTCACGAAGAAGCCGGTCCAGGTCGAAAACATCGCGCTCCCGACACCCACATTCAGGCTGCCTGCGATATGGGCCGCGCCAAACGCTTCCGCTTCGCGCGTGTCCAGAACAAGGACATCCGGCGACAGTTCGCGAAGTGCGCTGGCCGGGAGCGCTTCGGGCCGGGCCAGCGTGGACAGAGGCGCGGCTCCGTTGAGGTTCTGCGCCACATCGAAGGCGAAGTAGGCGGGCCGATCCGGCAGGTTCGCCAACATGGCCTCGACAAACGACGCTCGATCCGCGAAGCGGTTCGACCAGTTGGTCCTCTTTTCCGCGCCGATGGTCGTTTCTGGAGCGGTCCCGATCTTCCGACCACAGAGCGATCCCGCGCCGTGGGCGGGGTACACAATCGTGTCGTCGGGCAGCGTAAAAAGTACCTTGTGCAACGTGTCGTATAAGGCATCCGCCATCGCGTGCGGGTCGGCGGTGGCATCGCGAAGATCGGGCCGCCCCACATCACCGACAAACAAAGTGTCGCCAGTGTAAACGACTTTCTTCTCGTCACTCTGTACGAAGAATGACATCGAATCGGGCGAGTGACCTGGCGTATCAAGAGCGCGGACACGGAGCGGGCCGACCGGTATTTCGTCGCCATATCTCAGTTTTTGGTGCGGATGGGCGGCGTCCGCTTTCCCGGATATGTAGATGCTGGCACCCGTACGCTGGGCAAGCTCCAGATGACCGGACACGAAGTCCGCGTGCGGATGCGTCTCGAAAATGGCGACGATCTTCGCGCCGTGCCGCTCGGCGGCGGCGATGTAGTCGTCGACATCGCGCCTGGGATCGACGACCGCCGCCTCACCGTCCGCCCCAAAGAGATACGACGCGTGGGCCAGCCCTTCAACAAAGAATCGTTCGGTAAACATTTGGTCTTCCTCTCATCCGCTAAACAAACAAAACAACTTCTTCTAACCAAGGAGCGCCCAGAGCGGGCGGGCGTTCATCACGATCAGGTACGCGGCGACTCCAAGCGAAATACCGCCGAAAATAACCTTGAGACCCTGGGGCTGCATCCGTTTCCCCAGCGCCATCCCCGCAAAGAGCCCGGCAAGAGCCGCCGCGGTGAAGGCAAGCCCGAGGCCGGTGCCGCTTTGCACATCGGAAAGATGGGCGACAAATCCCGCAAACGAGTTCACCGCGATAATGACCAGCGACGTTCCAATCG
>JAZKEA010000015.1:0-2717 GCA_040387315.1 Armatimonadota bacterium
AGATCCCGGCAGCGGATCGACGACGACGATCTTATACTCTGTGTATCCGTCTTTCTTCTGCCCCTTGATGCTGGTCACCGCGCCAATACCGGCGAACTTACCATGGGCCTCGGCATCAAAAAGGGCGCGCTGTTCCGGTTCCAGAAAGAAGGAGTTAGGATCATTCAGCGACGAGATCATGCCGCGAACCGCGCCGCGCGACATTTTCGTGTCATCGGGCAGCTGGTCAACATAATGATCCTCAACCAGACCGTACACACTCTCAAAGGTGTGAACGTCGGCCTTGCCACCGCCGTCTTCGTCCTCCTGGGCTGTCAGGCGTGCCAGGCTTTCGACTCTGGACTCAAGGTCTTCCTCTGGGGAAGCCTGTGCTACCTGGGAAGACTTCGTGCCGCTTACCATCCCGGTCGCGACAGTTCCAACAGGACGGCTCTCAGAGACGATGGGTGTGCCAGTGTCGGCACTGCTCCGGTGAGAAACATTGATTCCCACGGCGACGGCGGCGCCTGTCGCCAAGATGACCCCGGAAACGTAACCAATGGTGCGGTGTGGCTTTGGGGATTTACCCTCTGAACCTGTGGCCTTTTGGGAATCCTGCTGCCGACGATTATCTAACGTCAATCTCTGACCCTCCCTGCTTTCTGAGGATAGACCTTGTGTATTGGCTACGGTGATACTCTTGCCCCCGGATACGGTGAAAAACGATTGGGGAAAAGGGAGCACGAGACCAATTTGGTATCGTATACTTAGTATTACATTATACCATTAGGGACTAAATTTAATTCCGCTCTACGATGCTGTCGTACCCTACTTATCGGCTTATTCCCCGCATTTATTATTGACAATCTTCAGGGCCAATCGTATAATACGACGCCCGTTTGGGTCTCCTCTGATCCTCAGCGGAGACGTTTTGCAGGAACAATGCCACAGATGATACGCTGAAAGCGTTCCACTTTCTCCCAAAATTAATCGATTTTTTCCGACTCCACCTGTTTTCGAGGATCTGTCTTGAAGCCCCAACCACTCGCTGCCATCATTGCCGCACTGACGCTGCTGGCACTCTTCTTCGCCATCGGACCCTTTGCC
Organism: Armatimonadota bacterium; assembly: GCA_040387315.1. Taxonomy (GTDB): domain Bacteria; phylum Armatimonadota; class Armatimonadia; order Armatimonadales; family Armatimonadaceae; genus JACMJB01. The sequence goes on from JAZKEA010000015.1 coordinate 1,087, forward strand.
GCGCCGAACGCTGCCTATCTCCAGCAATATCGACCCAAACTCGGGCTTGATATCCAGGGTGGCGCTCGCGTCGTTCTGGAGGCGGACACCAGCAAGCTGCCCAAGGGGCAGACCTGGAATGACGATACCAAGCGAGCTGTCAAAAACATCCTTGAACAGCGAGTCAACGCGAACGGGGTTGCCGAGGCTTCCATCACCCCGAAAGGGATCAACCAGTTCGTCGTGGAGCTGCCCGCGGTCCGCAACGAGCAGCAGATTCTGGAGCAGTTGAAAAATACCGCCCAGCTTCAGTTTTACTACAGCCCGGACTGGAAGACCCAGCGCAACCCCCTCGGTCGATACGACTTTGTCTCCGAACTGGATACAGATGGCAAACGCGAGGCCATCAACATTCGTGACACGACGGCGAACAAAACCATTCGAGATCGATACCACATTGATCTTGCGCTTCGTGACCTGGTAACCAAGTCGGCGACATCGTCCGACAAGGCGACTGATGTGCCACTGCCTGCAAACCTGAAGGCGCTGAGTGCGGCGGAGGGGCGAACAGCCCTCAAGCTGGCTGCCGAAGACGCTAAGAAGCTGACCGAGCTTTCGGAAGAGCTAACGGCTTTTGAGGCATTTCTCGCGCCGCCCACGACACAGCTGATCATGGATGGGTCGGACCTGGCACCGAACGCCCGAGGCGGCTTTGATTCCGCCGGTAGTTCCAAGGCGATCGTGTCTCTGGAGTTCAACTCCACCGGACGTGATAAGTTCGCGAACTTCACCCGCGACCATACGCAGGAAATCCTGATGATTTACCTGGATGGGCGTATTCTAATGGCACCGAACATCGAGACTCCAATTCTCGATGGACACGCACAGATCTCACCGTTCCCGACAGTAAAGGATGCCAAGCAGCTAGCGGACTACCTGAACGGCGGTGCGCTTCCTGTTCCGCTGACGATTATTCAGCAGCAGAGCGTCGAGGCCACCCTCGGTACGGAAGCAGTTCGACAGGGGTTTACGGCAGGCATCATCGGCCTGGCTGCCGTCATCCTGTTTATGATCTCCTACTACCTGCTGCCCGGAGCGGTTGCCTGTATTGCGCTTGTTCTCTACACCATTTTCACCTATGCCATCTTTGTGCTGATCCCGGTCACATTTACCCTGCCGGGTATAGCCGGTTTCATTCTGTCCGTCGGAATGGCTGTTGACGCCAACATTCTGATCTTTGAGCGTACCAAGGAAGAGTTGCGTGACGGTCGTCCTCTACGCCAGTCGATCGAGTCCGGTTTCCAGCGGGCCTTTTCGGCTATTTTCGACTCGAACATGTGTACCGCAGTAACGTCGCTTCTGCTGTACAACTTTGGAACGGGTCCGGTCCGTGGCTTCGCTCTGACACTGCTAATCGGTGTTGCACTGTCGATGTTCACGGCGATCACGGTAACAAGAACACTGCTCCTGCTGCTGGTAAACAGCGGCGCGGGAAGAAACCTTGCGGCGTGGGGAGTCAACCGTACCTGGCAGCCTCGCTTCAATGTCGTTAAGAACCGGTCCAAGTTCTATCTTCTGTCGGTTTTGCTGATCGTGTCGGCCTCGGTCAATCGCGAGATACCGTCTGCGAGCCGCTCCTCGCTCGAGGCGAA
>JAZKEA010000016.1:0-2178 GCA_040387315.1 Armatimonadota bacterium
GAATGAGAGCACCGTTCGCAAATCGTCGATCGTATCGCCGATGTAGAGGGCAGTACGGCTTTCGAGACGGGTAAGAACCTGCCGCATGCCCAAGGGCTCCGGCTTGTAGAATCCATCGTCCTTGGTGATTCCCTGAGGGCCAGGCAGTGATATACGGTCCTGGAGACCGAGCAACTCCAGGGCAAACTGCGCCTCGCGCAGTGTCCGTCCGGTGACAACCCCCAGCTTCACGCCCTTTGGAATCAGGGCAGCATCCAGCAGTGGCGTATCAAGCCGAATCCAGCCGGGTCCGGGAAAGAATTGAGGCTCGAAACCATAGAGACGCTGGCAGTGCTCCCCTGACCAGAGTTCCTGAAACATCTGCTGGATTTTTGGCTTGTCGTACCACTCCGAAGGCCAGGAGGGAAGGTCGGCATCCCGTGTAATCGCCTCGGCGGAACGCAGCCAGCCACCGCGTCGCGCGATATCTGTGGTGTACTCGGCGACCGTCGGAGACAGGGTGTGAAGGACAGAAGCATCCGATGTATGGTGCAGGCGCCACTTATGAAGGAACAGAAGAACGACGGCGAAGGTCAGATCCCAATCGTCATTGAAGCCACCTGCCTCTTTGAACTGCTCGATATCCTGCGACGTCAGCAGATCGTCGGGCGCTGTCCAGCCGGGAAGCGTTCGGAGATAGGCCGCGACGGACAGGCAGTTGACTTTGCGAATCGAGCGCGAGACTTCGAGCAGTACCCCATCGATATCGAAGATAATCGTGTCGATGTGGGAAAAAAGATCTCGGGATTCGGGGCGAAAAAACGCTATGCCTTCGATGATGTATCCGTCCTGGGCCAGAAGACGAAGAGCAGGCAGAGCAGCGCGAGAACGCCCTGTGGCCAGGCTGATTTGACTTTGGGGCCGTGATTTTTGCCGTCGTTGATGTGCGTGGGAAAACGCATCGCCGACTTGGGAATGATGTTCATTATCTGAGCGGCATTCTCGATATCCGGGGCGACCGCGCCGATAGCGCCGACAAATTCCGGCGACTTGACCCCGCACCGCCATCCGATAGCGCCCAGAGTCACCGCAAGCAGCGGGGCTTCCACTTTTGGATCAAAATCCTTGTGGGGCAGCAAATCGCCGATGAGATGGGTGGCGATACCCGAGGCGAATGCCCCGCCGAACTTCCCTGCTGCTTTCCCCACTGCCGCGCCTACCGCCGCATGTACCGCGCATATCATTCCTGGATTAGCCCTTACCGCTCTTACCGCCCGTATCGCCCGCGCAGAGCTCTTTATAGAGACGCGTGATCTTGCGAACGTAATTCTGGGTTTCACGGTACGGTGGAATACCGCCGTATTTCTTCACCGCACCCATTCCGGCATTATAAGAAGCCAGGGCAAGCATAATATGCTTCTCCTGCAGATCCTTTTGCGCCGCGCCGCCGGAGTAGCGGTCCAGTCGGCCCCGCAGCAGGTAGATCGCGCCGGCGACGTTCTGAACAGGATCGTACGGATTACTCAGGCCCAGCGTCTTCGCCTCATCCGGCATGATCTGCCCCAGTCCCATTGCGCCTTTATGCGATGTACTCTTAGGGTTGAAGTCGGACTCGGCGATAATGAGGGCAACCACAAGGCGCGGGTCCACATCGTAACGCTCGGAAAAAAGCAGAAGGGACGAGGTGATTGCATCCGCCTCATTGGCTGTCAGACGCCGGTTATGCCGCCAGATAAAATCCCGGTACGGCTGAAAGACCGCGAGCGCCGTGGGCGACAGGCCGCTCATCGGCTTGCCGGGAGACCGGGAAACGAGGGAACGACTGTTCAGACTGCCCCGGCTGGAACGCGCGGGCGCCTTTGCAAGCTGTGCGGCGGCCGTATTCAGCGCGGATTGGTTTCGGCGGATACGTTCCTGATCTTCTTTTTGAAATCGGGTCTCTATCGCCACGATATCCGTTGCCGATGCCACGCAGACGACCTGCAGATTCGCCACTCCAATGGAGACGCTTACCGCTCCGTCGTCTGAGGCGTTCTCGGCGGCGATCGCCATCACGCGAAGTCGCGTACCGGACTGCAGCCACACGGGAACCTGGCTCATGGAGAGTGTGAGGGAGCCACTTCGGTCTGTCGTCAGCATCAGCAGAGCGCCGCCGCTGTCGGTGCGCACGATACCCGAGAGACGCCCCTCCAGTTCCAG
>JAZKEA010000017.1:0-8204 GCA_040387315.1 Armatimonadota bacterium
GTTTGAGGTACTCCCCGACCAGCGGGCCGGGGTGGATCGCATAGGCGCGGTCGGGTGACACCACGGCATAAGTGGTCGGCCCTGTTTCCTTCATCTCCAGCGCCGCCCATTCCCAGTCGATGGTTATCGTCACCAGATGGCCCCATACCAGGCCGAGGCAGAGCGCGACCGCCATGAGCTCTCGGTCCGTGCCGACCAGGGAATCATCCCAGGCATCGATGTAGTCGTGGATCGCGGCGACGATCGTTTCCGGCGAGTCCGGCTCGCTCGTGATCGATAGGAGCCGCAGTCCCTGGCTCGCGTAGATGCCCAGTTCCTCGACTGCCGCCTCGGTCAGCGGGACCTCGCGGAACGGCGGCAGGGGAGCGCGGTCCTCGTCTTCGTCCTCATCGCGATCCGGATTGCTGTCGGGGTCCACCTCGTTGTCCCCGATGATGAAAAACTGATCGCGGGTCAGATCGTGGTCCGCTCCTCACCCACAAGCAGATGATAGATGCCCGTGGGCCCGGTCACATGAACACAGACCTCAGGGCAGTTCTGACCGTCGAGCTTCCCGGCGCTGATCGTGTGAAAGCCCGCGTACTCCTCGCCGAGCCGCGCGCAGATTTCCCGAATAAAGCGCTCCGCCTGTTCCAGTTCCACCGCTGTCCGTCCTTCCCCTGCCGAAAATCTTCGGTTCCTCGGCATAACTATACAATAAATGAGAGACGGAAAACCAGCGACGCCGGTAATGCTTATTCCACATAGACTGTCTTCGCCCTGCCGGGCCGCGCGTGTTCGCTTGCCAGATCCGACGCGCTGAACGTATACTGACCGCACATCCTAATCTGCGTGATTATCTGCAGGGAGTGACCTGTGAAAGCAAACCCTCGACTGTTGGCGGTGTGCCTGGCGGCACTCTGCTGCACCCCTCCACTTGGCCTTACCCCATCAGGGAACCTTCCTGAAGCAAGCGCGGCCGTCATGCCACGCGAACGCATCGCGGATACGGAGAAACCTATTCGGGAGTTTTACGCACGCGTCGTCACCCTCGCGCGGTTTTGGAATTGCCGTGCGGCGGCGGACCTGTTTGCAGAAACCACGACGCCGGATTGGACCATTACGGACCACTCAGGAAAGTCGATCCCCCGCGCCAAACAGTTACGATTGATACGAAATCCCAAGCGACCTGACCCCGTGGCGCAAGAGCAATATGCCTGGACAGTCAAAAAGATTGCTTTTCGCGGTGACACTGCTACGGTCGACTCGGTCGCCCAAATGTCGTGGGACGACTATGACTACAGCGGAACCAATATCAAAAATGGCCCGCGACACCACCATATATGCCGAACACCGGTGCGCGACCTCTGGGTCAAAACAGCAGGCGTGTGGAAGATTCGCCGAACGCGCGGTTTTGCGCCCGTCCAAACCGTCGATGGGAAGCCCGAAAAAACCTATTGACATACCAGGCATTCCGTTATCACCGGGACTGCGACAGCCAGAGGGCTTTGGAAGCCCCCGCATTAATGATGGGCGCTTATAGAGTGTCAGTTACGTAAGCGTGAGATTCGGAGCGAGCGTGACTTTTACGGCGCTCCCAGCATCAGGCGGGCCTGCTCACAGAGGAAGCGGACGATTTGGTTCAGATAGATGATTCCGGTAGCAACGGTTGAGACGGTGCCAAAAATCCAGAAGGCAATGGTCGCGAACCGGTAAATGATCCTCAGCGCCGGGACGATCCGACGTTCGACGACATTCTCGACAATGGGAACCCGGAACGGCCAGAGGCCCGCCTCCCGGCGCTGAACCAGCGCTGCGGCGGGGAGAAGTAGGCTGGAGGAAAATAGAAAAAGGCGATTTGTCGGAAACACGGCGGCAAGCACGAGGCAGATCACCCCAGCACACGAAAGAACGCTGCCCCAGCCGACGGGTCGACGAAGCGTCTTTTTGAAATTGTGAACCCAGTTTGTGTTCGTCATTCCAGTGTTCCTTGTTGACGCTGCCGGTTTGCCGTCATCGGCCCGCTACCGACCCCATCTGCTTAGATAGTATGCCGTGGAAGCGCTCGTCGTCAACCGGTCCCCCTGGTTATACATACGGGCAGGAACACTCCCAGGTGCCCCAGTTGTCGACGGTTAGGGAAAGAGCCGCAGGAATCCCCGGACGGGTCGTCGTAGTGAGAGGAACGGACACGCGCCTGCTCGCCTCAAACCCAAAAACGAGACACGCCCGTGACAAGGAGATTTTCATGCGCCACCGGTTTTTCCTCGCTCTGTCCCTGCCGCTCTCGCTGCTGGCGCTTGGGGCCGTCGCTTCCGGCTGTGGAGGCGGTCCCGGCTGCGGGGCATCATTCGACCCCGCCAATATTGAAATCACCCGCGCCCGAAACTCACGGACCGGCGCGGGCATTCCCCGCGTCACGCTCCGCGATTTCCGAATCGATGGTGTGCCGGTGACCGATCTGAATGAGCTGGTGAGTGACGGGGTGGCGCGGGGGGTCACTGTCTCCGGGCAGACGCTGGAATGCGAAATACCATGCGCCTTCGGACGGCGATACGGGGCGTACCGGTTTACAGTCTCCGCGCCCGGCTACCAGAGCCGGAGCGTCGAGTTCGAGGGAGGACATAACCTTCCGCCCGATGCCTGCTCGAACGGACCCAACCAGGTGACGCTTACGCTGGACCCGCTGTAGTCACGGATTCGCCCACCATGTAACACTCGGATAGCCTGTCTCGTCAAGAGGGTGAGCATCGGATTTGGGGGACAGATCGTCCGCCGCCGATGCGTGACAATCCATTCCGAGAAGCGGACGGCAGGTGAAACTATGAAGATCGTGGTTATCGGTGGGAGCGGACTTATCGGATCGAAAGTCTTGACCGGACTTCGGGCGCGAGGACATGAGGTCGTGGCCGCGTCTCCAAAATCGGGCGTCAATACGATTACCGGAGAGGGGCTGACCGAGGCGCTCGCCGGGGCGCAGGTGGTGGACGTGGCAAACTCGCCGTCGTTCGAGGATCGCGCTGTCATGGAGTTCTTCGAAACGTCGGCGCATAACCTCCTCGCCGCCGAAGCGGCAGCGGGTGTCAAGCATCATGTCGCCCTGTCGGTTGTCGGGACGGAACGGCTGCCGGAAAGCGGCTATTTTCGTGCGAAGCTGGTTCAGGAAAACCGGATCAAGGCATCGCCGATCCCGTATACCATCGTCCGTTCGACGCAGTTTTTCGAGTTTCTCGGGGGAATTGTCCAGGGAAGCGAGACGAACCGAACGGTTCACGTCTCGTCGGCCCAGGTGCAGCCCATCGCCTCCGAGGATGTGGCGTCGGCGGTAATAGACGCTGCGCTCGGCACTCCGCTGAACGGAACCGTCGAAATTGCCGGTCCGGAAAGACTGCCGCTGAACGACATCGTCAGCCGCTATCTCCGTGCCGTGGGCGACACACGTCCGGTTACCGGCGACAGTCGGGCACCCTACTTTGGCGCTGAGATCAACGATCAGTCGCTTACCCCTGGGGCAAACCCGCGTCTCGGAGCCGTCCGATTCGAGGACTGGCAGAGCCGACAGCCGACAGAAAGGTCAACAAAATGACACAGCCCAACGAGAACACCCTGGATGGGGGCTGGACCACCACCGATCTTGAGGCGGCGGCACGGGATCTGCTCGATGTCGGCGTCTGGGAAACCGCGGAGGAAGAGGAACGCGCGTCGCTTCCGCCGACTGCTGCCGCCGCGACCGTGACTGCCCGGCCTCAGAGCGCGGCCCATTCCGCCGCACCGCTCCACAACGAAACGATTAAATAGGACAGCGGGAGAATAAATGATGACCCCACGATTAAACGAACCGTTCAAGGCCGCCCCCGACGGCATCAAGGCGATGATGGCGCTTGAGACCAGCATTCGGGCCAGCGGTCTGGAACACAGCCTCCTCGAACTGGTGAAGCTGCGCGCCTCGCAGATCAACGGCTGCGCGTACTGTATCCACATGCACGCAACCGCCGCCCGCTCCCACGGCGAAACCGAGATGCGGCTGTATCTGCTGAGCGCCTGGCGCGAATCGTCGCTCTACAGCGGGCGCGAGCGCGCGGCGCTGGCGTGGACAGAGGCGCTGACTCTTGTCGCGGAGACGGGAGCGCCGGAGGCGGATTACGCCGATCTCAGCGCTGTGTTCAGCGAGAGCGAACAGGTAAATCTGACCCTGGCAATCGGGGCGATCAATGTCTGGAACCGGCTGCAGGTCGGCTTCCGCGCGGCCCATCCCGCGGACCGCCCGCTGGGACACGCCTCCTGATGCGCACCGAAACGGAGGCAGCCGCCACTGAGCTCTTCGAGGCGCACCGGCCACGGCTGGTGCGCCTCGCCTACCGGATGCTGGGTTCGGTCGATGAGGCCGAAGACATCGCGCAGGAGGCATGGCTGCGGTGGCAGCGTGACGCACGGGACGACGTTCGCGAGCCGGGGGCGTTCCTCACCCGCACGGTCACCCGCCTGTGTCTGGACACGATGAAATCCGCGCGGGTGCGCCGGGAGACGTATGTCGGAAACTGGCTGCCGGAACCGATCGCCGAGCCGCAGACACCCGACTTCGGCGACGACCCCGGCGACGACCTGACGATGACTCTGATGCTCGCGCTGGAGCGACTGTCCCCGCTGGAGCGGGCCGCCTTCCTTCTCCATGACGTCTTCGGAATCCCCCTGCAGGAGGTAGCGGGAACCCTGAACCGGGAGGCGGGGACGGTGCGGCAGCTCGCGGCGCGGGCGCGGCAGCACCTGCAGGCCGCGCGTCCCCGGTTTCCCGTGGAGCGGAACGAGGGCGAGGCACTCGCGCAGGCGTTCTTCACCGCCTCGCGAAGCGGCGACGTGGACGCCCTGCGGACCCTGCTGGCCGAAAAGGTCGTTCTGCAGTCGGATGGCGGCGGCAAAGTCAAGGCATTCCTGAATCCTATTGTGGGGCAGGAGCGCCTGCTGCGCCTCTATCGCGGACTGGCGAAAAAGCACACCGATGTCCCGCCCCTTCTGGTTCAGTCGCTGTGGATCGATGGCCTGCCGGGATTTATCAGCCGGGAGCGCGGCATCCTGCAGTCCACCGCGTTAGCCATCGAGGACGGACGCATCGTCGCCATTTATGTCACCAGAAACCCCGACAAGCTGAACCGCATCGCGCGCGTACTCCCGCCCCGCTTCCCCGCTACCTGAGCCTAATTAATGGCATTCTCGTAAAAACCGATACGAAGAACCGTTGGCTCGCACCGAAGACTCGCCACCTGTGCGGGCGTCAGGGTCGCCGTAAAACCGGGAAATGCCGGGTCTTCGACACGCACCGGGATAAAATCGTACTTCGCCGCAAGAATCTCTCGCTGCTCGATATTGTTGGTGCCTTCGCGGAAAGAAACGAACATCAGGCCGTCGCTCCCCTCAGATGACCCGTTCAGAGGGGCCGGTTCCGCGCAAGCGGGCGTTAGCTCTATAAATCGGGACTCAGTGCCGCCTCCGCCACATCCCGACGACAGCAATCCCAGAGAGAGAGCGGTAAGGGCGAAGGTCAATATGCGGCGCGAAGACAGTGGGTACATGGGTTGGGATTCTCCTTGTCCGTATTATGGCACCAAGCGGTTAAGCACGGCAAGCGCTGCTGACCACAACCTCACGCTGCTGGAGCCGGTAAGTACACAAATTTCCCAGTAATTTCCGCGAAATCCATAAAAGTGGTCAGAAAGTGAGCAGTTATTGGGCAAAAAAACGCGCCGATTCCTGAGTACACTAGGGACGTAGATTATCCACTCTTCTGACCGCACCGACAGGACCTCCGGGTTTCGCCGACGCGGGAAGAGCAAAAAACGTGTGGGTCGTTTGCTATTATTGCTGTTTTATTTGGATTTCGCCGGTTTTGTTTTACCCCGCCGGACAGGCGTGGGTCAGGGAAGGTTTCGCTATGCAGCATTCCGCAGAGTCGCTATCGTCACTGGTTTCCAACCCGTCAGAGCTTTCTGACATCAACCCGGACACCCGCCCCGAAGAGATCGTGGAGCGTGTTCAGGACAAGGCCGCCGACAAGCGTGCCGCCCGCCGTGATTTCCTGAAGACCGCCGGTATCGCCGGGGCGAGCCTCGCCGCCGTTGGCCTGCTCTCCAAGAACGCGAATGCCCAGCGCGGGTCCCTCGACCCCGCCGTTCTTACCTTCGCGCTGAACCTGGAGTACCTGGAAGCCGAGTACTACCTTCGTGCCACGACAGGAAACAGTTTGTCCGCCGCCGATGCCGGGGCGGGCGCGGGAGCGGTCACGGGAGGGAGTCTTGTTCCATTCGGAACCGATACCGATGTTCAAGCCTATGCTGTCGAGATTACCAACGACGAAGTGGCGCATGTCCGCTTCCTTCGCAGCGCACTGACCGCAGCAGGGGTAACACCGGTTCCACGGCCGGCAATCGACCTGCTGAACTCCTTTTCCGCCGCGGGTGCGGCTCTCTCGACGCCCGTGCCCGGCTTCAACCCGTTCGCGAGTTCGCTGGCTTTTCTGATTGGTGCGTTCGTCTTCGAGGATGTCGGCGTGACCGCGTACAAAGGCGGGGCAACGCTGCTGACCAACAAGAACTACCTGGAGGCCGCCGCCGGCATTCTGGGAGTCGAAGCCTATCACGCAGGTTCCATACGCACGGTTCTGTACGCTCGGCGCGCTACCGCCGTGACAGCCTCCGCGAACGTCGGGCAGGTCGTCCAGGCAATTTCTGACCTCCGCGATGCCGTCGACAATCAGGACGGATCGGGAACGGCGGGCGATGACCGGGACCAGGGAATTGTCACCGACCCCAACACGGGCGGGGCGGCGAACCTGGTGCCAACCGATGCCAACTCCATCGCGTACACCCGCAACACGTCGTCGGTCCTGCGCATCGTGTACCTGGCTGGGCCCATCGGGACCGCTCCCGGAACAACCATTGTCAGCCCGCTCGGCGGCAACGGGTTCTTCCCGCAGGGCCTGAACGGCATCATTCGCTAAGCCTGCCGAGAGCCGCCTTTGTTACCGTCCCTATTGCCCCCGCCTGATTCACGGATATCCCAGAGTCCGGCGGGGGCGCTTCCCCATTTGCTGAAATACCGGAGAACTTCCTATGCCTCGTCTGTCATTGCCGTCGCTCAATAAAACCATCGCCACCGCCGCGGGTGCCGCAGTGCTCGCGGCTTCACTGTCGGCTGCCACTTCCGCCCAGGCGCAGATCGCCTTTGCCCTTCGCGCCAACTTCAATCCTGCCACGGGCACGGCTGGCGCGAACCTGATCAGCTTCAATGTTGCGACACCCACCATCCTGCTCAGCGATATCTCGCTCAGCGGCGCGACCTCGTTCGTCGATACCATCGACTTCCGAGTCACCAACGGCGTGCTTTACGGCTACGCGGCCCCTGGTGGCGGTCAGACGCCGGGCTCCGTGTACACGATAAACACCACGACGGGTCTCACAACTCTTCTCCCCGGTACGCGTGAAACCGGTGGCACCTCAACCAACCTCGTAGGCATGGACTTCAACCCGACAACCGGCACCGGGCAGAGCACCGCGTTCCGTGTCGTGAGTGCGGCGGGCGAAAATCTGGTGTATACAGTAGCGCCATCAGGACCACCGGCGGGCCTTCCCGGTGTCGCAGCCCTGCAGTACGCGGCCGGAGACCCCGGGGCTTCCAGCGGTATGATTCTGGGCGTGGTGGATAACGCCTACACCAATAACTTCATCGGCGCAACGACCACGCAGCAGTACGGCATCGATTACCAGACCGACTCTCTGGTCACGATTGCCAACAACGCAGGCACCCTGACTACCGTGGGCGGTACTCTGGGCAACCTGGGCGTGACGATTAACAAGGCGGGCGGCTACGTCGGTTTCGACATCTTCAGCACGTTCGGGGCCGCGGGTCTGACCAACAACACGGCCTACGCACTTCTCGATGTCACGCCGGGAACCGATGTCGCCGGGACGCTGACGAACCTCTACTCGGTTAACCTCACCACGGGGGCGGCAACCTCTCTAGGTCGCGTCGGCGGTGCGAACGCGCCGGGGCAGATCTACAGCCTCGCGGTAACGCCTCAGGCCGTCGCGCCGGAACCCGGTTCCCTCGCCCTGCTGCTTCCGGTAATGGGTGCGGTGGGAATGGTGATTCGTCGGCGTACAAGCCGGAAAGTCTGACGTTTCACCCCTCCCCCCCGCCGCTGAGGCGGCTTAGCCCCCTCCCCTCGGAAGGAG
>JAZKEA010000018.1:0-2762 GCA_040387315.1 Armatimonadota bacterium
CGCGACAAAGACGAAGGGTAGCAGGCAGAGACATGTACGGTGATTACGGCGGCAGAAGCAGTGGACCTATAGAGGATATACGACGTTTTTTCCTTAGAGGCGGTATTCCGATTACAATCGGACTGATTATCGCCAACGTTCTTACCTTTATCTTAGCGCACACAGGCAGCGGACCTTTTCTACAGCAATATGTTGCTTTCAGTACATTCAACTGGCCGCGCCTTTTCTGGACGTTTCTTACGTGGCCGTTACTTGGTGCTGGTGATCCGCTGGGGCTTGTGTTCTCTCTAGGCTGGGTCTACATGTTTGGGGGTAGCCTGGAGCGATCCTGGGGTACTCGTGTCTATGGCATATGTGTTGTTGCTGCCGCTGCTATTATCTCTATTTCGATGTGGCTGGGTTCCCTTGTTCCTGTGGTGGGGGCAGGGAACCTCTATGGTCCCTGGGTCCTCGGTGGTGTTATGGCAGTGGCCTGGGCACTAACAAACCGTAGTGAGGTTGTCAGCTTTTTCTGGCTGCCGCTGCCAGCACCTGCTCTTATTGCACTTGGCTGCGCAATTACTTGGTACAACGCTGGGATGAGATTACAGGGTGTATGCGCCTTATCCGGTTGTGCAGCAGCATGGTGGTACGTCAACCACGGGCGGTATGGAAACTACCCCGGCGGTTTTTCGACCGGTCGTGGTGGTCAGCGCAGGCCCGGCAGCGGGAACGATAAACCGAATCTCCGCTTCCAGAACTTCGAGCCCGAAACACGGGACGGCAGCGGTCGCCGCGGGGCACGTCGCAGCTTCAATCTGGCACGCTGGTGGCGTGAGCGACAGGAAAAGAAGCGGCTGGAAGCGATGTTCCGCCGCTCCGGGTATACCGACCCGGAAGAGCGGCGACGCAAATAAGAACAAAATAAAGGAATTACATGAATAACGAAAAAATGGTCTCCGCGACAACAGGAAGTGCTGTCCTCGCGGAGGCGACAGCGATTGCGACCGCGCCCAATGTCCCCGATAACGGGAGCAGTCCGGCGGCGGTGAATGACGGCAAACTGACACTGCGCGATATCCGGCGTGAGCCGCGCATCCGCGTTTACATTACCAAAGCCAATCAGCAGATGGCAGCGATCGGTTACACGGAGCACGGGCATCGCCATGCCGGAATAGTCGCCACGATCGCACGATCTATTCTGGTCGCTCTTGGGCACAGCGAGCGGGTTTCGGAACTGGCGGCAATCGCCGGATACCTGCACGACATCGGCTGTATGGTCAATCGCCAGGGCCATGTGGAGGCAGGGGGCATCATCGCCTTCCAGATTCTGTCGAGCCTGGGGATGGAACCGGTGGAGATCGCGGACATCGTGGCGGCGATTGGTAACCATGAGGAACCGCACGGTCTTCCTATTTCGCCCCTTGCCGCTGCGGTGATTATCGCGGATAAATCGGATGTTCACTTCTCCCGTGTTCAGAATACGGATACGGCGAAATACGATATCCACGACAAAGTAAACGGGGCGGTGCGACGCTCTTATCTGCGGGTTGAGCAGGAGAGCAAGGTTATTCGGCTGGAATTGGAGATCGATACCGAGGCGGCATCCATCATGGAGTACTTCGAGATCTTTACGACACGCATGGCGCTCTGCCGTAAATCCGCTAATGAACTCGGATGCACATTCCGTATGTCGATCAACGGTCGTGACCTGTAATCATCAACCTTGAGAATGCTGTCGGTGGGGTAGACTCACCGACAGCGGATTCACAAAGTACTCAAGTTTTCGGTGCGATGTGGCAATAGCCTAATGTATGGCTAAGTTTGTGGTGAAATATCATTTTGATCGTGACCACCAGATCAAGCATGTTCTGGAAGCGGACTCCATGAGCGATGCCCGCTCTCGTATTACCGACTGTATCCGCGGCGAGGACGGCTTCCGTGTCATCGAGTTCCGGAACGACGACAACCTTTTTCTCATTCCGCTGACAACTATTCGCTTTATTCAGGTTGTTGAGGCGGAAAAAGAGCTGGCACACCACCGCTGGCAGCTGGATTAGTCGCGCTGCTCTTATCGTTAACATCACGCTGGCGTTCGAACGTTACCTCTTGCAGGGGGCTTGAGGGCAACCGTGACGGAGAATCCCGCCAGCGTATAGATCGGTTCTGCAGTATCTGAAGGTTCCTCTTCCGCCTCCACCATCGCCTCCTCAGGTTCAATGCTTGCCACTTGATAGCCACGCTTGAGCAAGCTGTTTACCTCGTCCGTACCGAAGAACTCAAGTCCTTCGTCCGCGATTCGCACGCCGACACTTATTTCTTTCATTGCGCTTCCTGATTGCCTCAATTTTTTGTCCCAACCGCCTTTTTATACCCAGTAGATAAGATCGATCTTCTCGAATTTCTGCGTAGTAGCTCATCCTGAGGTAAATACCAGGTTTAAGAACGTCTGCTGTTTGGTATATACACCTCGGTTCGCAGGAGCCCAATTTCTCAGCCTCGGGAAATTCTCTTCTGCTTTTTCCCGGCGAATCCGTCCACTGATGCTCGGTATTTGCCCCGATCACTTGTCAGAGGTCGACACGCGATACGCTCGGACGGATCGCTTCAGAAGTATTAGGAGTTACAGCAACATGTTTGATTATCTCATTGTGGGCGCAGGTTTTTCGGGCAGCGTTCTGGCAGAGCGGCTGGCGACGCAGTCCGGCAAACGGATTCTCATGATTGATAAGCGCAGCCACATCGGTGGATTGCCCTGCCCGCCGCATTCGACTTCCCAGCCG
>JAZKEA010000018.1:2772-4617 GCA_040387315.1 Armatimonadota bacterium
TGGCATTCTTATCCACCCGTATGGTCCGCACATTTTTCACACAAATGCAGAGCGGATTTTTGCTTATCTGTCACAGTTTACGGAATGGCGTCCCTATGAGCACCGGGTTCTTGGGCAGGTCGATGGGAAACTCTTGCCTATCCCGATCAATCTCGATACCGTTAACAAGCTCTATAACCTCAATATGACCTCCGAACAGCTGGAACTCTGGTTCCGGGCCAAGGCGGAACCTGTGGAGCATTGCCGCAACAGCGAGGATATTGTGGTCAGCAAGGTCGGGCGCGAGCTTTACGAAAAGTTCGTCCGCGGCTACACCCGCAAGCAGTGGGAACTCGATCCAAGCGAGCTTGATGCCTCCGTGCTGGCGCGAATCCCCACCCGGACGAACCGTGATGATCGTTACTTCACGGATGCCTTCCAGGCGATGCCGCTGCATGGCTACACACGGATGTTCGAGAAGATGATCGCCCATCCCAATATCAAGGTCATGCTGAACGTTGACTACAAAGAGATCATGGGCATGATTCCGTTCAAGGAAATGATCTTCACCGGGCCGGTCGATGAGTTTTTCGACTATAAGTTCGGCAAGCTTCCGTACCGGAGTCTGGAATTCAAGCACGAGACGCTCAACCAGGAAGAGGTGCTTCCGGTCGGTGTCGTTAACTATCCGGACGAGAAGGTGCCATACACCCGAATTACCGAATTTAAGAAGCTGACGGGGCAGGAGCATGCCAAGTCAAGCATCGTGTACGAGTTCCCACGCTCAACGGGCGATCCCTACTACCCGATCCCGAAGCAGGACTGCACCACGCTTTACAATAAGTACAAAGAGCTGGCTGAGCAGACCAAGAACGTCCACTTCGTAGGTCGACTGGCGACCTACAAGTACTACAACATGGATCAGGTGGTCGGACAGGCGCTCGCTACCTACGATAAGATTACCGGAAAGCGCGAGGAGACGACGGAAAGCAAAAAGCCACTGTCAGAGCGTCTGCACCTGTCGGAGCGGATCGTGGTCCCGTCTCGCGTTCCGCTTTCCGCAGAGCCGATCTATACGTCGAAGAACACCGGCAGCGGTATCACTGTCCCGAGCAGTGTGACGTCCTCCACGAACGGGACGAGTGTCGCTGCTGCCGCGAAGGTGGAGACGTCGGCTTAACAAGAGCGAAGCCATGGGTTTGTTAGTGAAAGGAGAGGGCGCGAATATTCGTGCCCTCTCCTTTTCGTTCCCAGGGTGTCTGCTGACACGTGAACCGTCGGGCAGGAAAGACGAAACGTGTCGTTTAACCTGACTGCATGAACCACGTTGATGTGTCCCTGCCCGCAGGCAGTGTCCCAAACATAACCGTTGCCCCTTCTCCTCCTGAATCGACCGTTCTTTCCGCACTGCAACTTACAACGCTCGCTGCCGCGACAGATCGTATTATTCCACCGGATACCTATGGGCCCGGAGGTGCGGCAGGCGGTTCGCTAAGGTATATCGTGCGCCATCTGGAAGACGGAGGGAATCTTGTCGCCTTTCGCTCCGAATACCGCGCGTTTCTGGATGCACTGGCGGGCATTGGTTTTTCTTCCCTGGATGCAGCAACTCAGGATGAGATCCTGTCTCGAATCGAGCGGTCCGATACCGCCAGTCAAAAGCTGTTTTTTCGACTCTTTGCCGAACACGCTCAGGAAGGTTATTACACGAGTCCCGAGAACTGGTCGAGCATCGGTTTTACGGTAACGGGATAGCAGCGGTATACCAGTGCAAAGGGATTTTTCGATGAATTATGATGTGATAGTTGTTGGGGCAGGGGCCGGCGGCGGTGTGATCGCTTCGGCGCTTTCCGGGGCAGGGAAGCG
>JAZKEA010000019.1:0-3574 GCA_040387315.1 Armatimonadota bacterium
TTTTTGCTGGTGACGCTGTATGCCATTGTTGTCCTTAACCCTTTCACACGTAATACCGTGCTTGCTGCAGAACTCTTCCTGATGACTTCACGACGAAGTATCAAACTGCTCTCAGCCGCGCATGTCGTTTCTGTTATACAATATCAACGCGCAGAAGTATACATAAGTTTCCACAGTCACCTGCTATTTTTCCTTTACACGGTTGTCACTCCTTCTTTTTTGGCTACAATCGGTACGAAAGGGTCAAAATACCGTGGAATATCGCTCTTTAGGACGCACGGGCGTTCAGGTAAGCAAGTATTGTCTGGGCTGTATGCTGTTTGGTGATGATACGAGTGAGGCCGACAGCATACGGATCTCTCACCAGGCGATCGAGGACGGAATCAACTTTTTCGATACTGCCGACATCTATAGCCGGGGTGTTTCCGAGACAGTAGTCGGTAAGGCACTGAAAGAAGGCGGGCGCAGAGACCGCGTCTTTTTGGCAACCAAGTTCTTCAACAAGATGGACGATGCTGACCCAAATTCCGGTGGCAGTCATCGCTTCCATATTATGAAGGCTTGCGAGGACAGTCTACGGCGTCTGCAGACCGACCACATCGATTTGTACCAGATCCACCGCCCCAAAGGCAGTGTCCCCATCGATGAGACGCTTCGTGCACTGGATGATCTGATTCGGCAGGGAAAAGTCCGCTATGTCGGCACCAGCACTTTCGCCGCCTGGCAGGTTGTGGAAAGCCTGTGGGCGAGCAAAGAGCTTGGACTGAACCGTTTTGTCTGCGAGCAGCCGCCGTACAACCTGCTGGATCGGCGAATCGAACGCGAGCTGCTGCCGATGTGCCGAACCTATGGCATCGCCACGATTCCCTGGTCTCCGATTGCCGGTGGGCTACTCTCGGGCAAATACCGTGCTGGTCAGCCCCGGCCCACGGACGCCCGCTATGCCAGCAAAAGCGCGCCGTTTGAGCGTGACAACGAGCGAGCTATTACGAAGGTGGAGGAGTATGCAGCGTACTGCGACAAACGCGGCGTCTCCCCCGCCCAATTCGCAACCGCCTGGGTTGCCGCCCAGCCGGGAGTGACGAGTCCTATCGTCGGCCCCCGCACCATGGAGCAGTACAAGGATTACCTGGCCTCGGACGCTATCGAGATCAGCGACGAGGATCGGGCAGCGATGGATGCTCTTTTCCCACCCGGAACGCATTTGAGCGAGTATTACAAGGCCGACTTCGGCCCAAATGCCCGCTGGAGTTAAGGCCCACTCGCTCGCGGTCAGAGGTCCCCGCGCCGCGCCGCCTCAATAAAGTGGTCAGCCGTCCGAAGACTCAGGGCGATCTGTGTCAGGGCGGGATTGACCGCGAGCGAGCTGGGAAAAACCGAGTTGTCGCAGACAAAAAGGTTCTGAAAGTCGTGGACTCGCCCCTCCGGGTCCACGACAGAGGTTTTAGGGTCATTTCCCATACGGCATGTCCCTAGCGTATGCGCGAACCTCTGGAACGACCAGTTGTTCCGTTTTGCCCCGGCCGCCTCCCAGATCGTGCGCATCGTTTTCTCTGCGTGGGCCGTCATCCGCGTCTCGTTTTCGCCCGCGGTGAAGTGAACCCGTGGTTTGGGAAGTCCTCGGTCGTCCGTTTCCTCTGACAGCTCCAGGTAGTTGTGATCAGAAGGCAGCCCCTCGCCGAGGATGTTGATTCCCGCAACGTGGTTGTAGCCCTGCATATGGTCGCGCAGCGCATTACCCCAGATTCGTTCACCCCGAGCGAACTGGGAGGCATACGTAACCGGCATAACGCCAAGGCTTTGCAACAGATAGCCCCCGGCAAAGTCCGCATCTTTAGGTCTGTGTGTGTCCTCGGAAATCAAGCCGCCGGGAATTCCTTTATAGGGGCGGATATCCTCGTCGAACTGGGCCCAGAGCTGCAGACCGGGATGCGCCATAAAGTGGCGGCCCACCTGACCATAGTTGTTTCCCAGGCTATTGAGCAACAGCAGTCGGGGCGACTCGATCGCGCCGGCACACACGAAAACGGCCTGACATGCCTGCCGGAACTCCTGCTCCCCCTGCCGATACACTACTCCGGTGACCCGTCCCCGCGACCGGTCTACCTCGATCTGGGTAACAAACGACTCGCTGCGGACTTCCGCCCCATGCGCTATCGCGAGCGGTATATAGGTGACATCCATACTGCTTTTAGCGCCGACACTGCACCCTGCCTGGCAGAATCCACGGTTGGTACAGGCTTTTCGCATTCCCACGCCTTCCACAGAATACGGCGCGGAAAGTGCCGCGTTCGGCGCGGGCGATGTCTTGATGCCTAGCTCCCGACAGCCACGCTGCATCAGCTGTGCCGCGCCATTGAGTGGAAGCGGCGGAAGCGGATAGCCGCCTGAGCGCGAACCGCCCCACGGGTATTTGGTGGGTCCGGAGACCCCCAGGAACTGCTCCGCTTCCGTCAGATAAGGTTCGAGGTCCTCGTAGCGCAGAGGCCAGTCGGCACCGACGCCAAAGTCGGTGTGAAGGAGGAAATCGTCGGGATGGGGCCGGGGCGTGTAAGCGGTAAAGTGCAGGGTCGAGCCGCCGACCCCGGTACCGCTGTTGTTGTTACCAAAGCCGATCGGGTCTTTTCCCGCACTCAGCCGCTCATCCATCCAGAATATCTTCTCGGCCTGGGCGCGTTCATCGGTCGCGAAGTCCCGTACCGGCTCCCAGAACCGGCCCGCTTCCAGCGCCACGACGGAGAACCCGGCCTGCGCTAATCGTGCCAAAATAGGCGCTCCGCCCGCGCCTGTCCCAATGACGACGGCCTGGACCGGCGCCGGATTCGGCATCAAGGGAGACTTGGGGCGCGGCAATGCGGGTGCGAGAATAGGGGCCGGTTCTGGAGTATCAGTCGCCTCAGCGGCAAATTCCGGCAGGACGATGATCTCGGCGGTCTCCCGCAGTACCGGCGGTGGGACAAAATCCAGAGATGCCGGAAGCGAATAAAGAGCATTCGCTTTGGGCTCCCAGGATTCGAGAACATTCAGACCCATGCGCTTCCATCCGCGCGCATCCGCCATTCCCACATAACCTATCTCTTCCTGAGCAAGCGGGTGGCTATAGTAAGCCTCGACGACTTCGGCGAGCAGTTCCTCGAAAAATCGAACCGAGTCCAGCGTTTTCCAGGTCTCTCCCGGCAGTCCTTCAGCGCCCGCGCAAACGGCGCGCAGAATCGACTCCTGATCTTCCCGCACAAGGGAGATAAATCCAGAGGCACTTTTGCCCAGCCGAGCCGTTTCATCGAATCCTGCCAGGGCGCTGCGGAAGGCCACTCCATCCGCGGGAAGCCTGTCGTAACGCCAGCCGTTACCTTTTCCCTCGGCGAGCCGTATATCGATAGAGGACGCTATCTCTCTTGCCGAGGGAATGGTATCCGGATCAATCGCAAGCAGACGAGCGCATACCGCTTCCAGCACGGCAAACTCCGCCATGCCAAAATAATGTGGCGCAGGCGCAGACTCTTTCGCCACCTCTGAGGCTGAGATTCGATCTTCTATAACGCGGCGGGTAGGCGGGGTCATCAGGTCAGACGCA
>JAZKEA010000019.1:3584-3934 GCA_040387315.1 Armatimonadota bacterium
CTGCGCCACCGGCAGGGTGCGGATGACGCCGCGTGGGTAGGGAGAATCGGCGAGGTTCGCTGCCGATGACTCGGATAGGGATTCGTCAGAACTGGAGGGTGGAATCATGGGAGGGTGCGGTTCAACAGTCTAATACACGGGAGCAACAATCTTTGTCAGGGACAGCGTGTTATGTCAGGATTGAGTAGAAAACTGTCTCAGGCGACACTTCCTACCTGTTCATTCCATTCGAGAGGATGAGGAAGAATTCCTGCAGCGAACTCAATGTGAAGCACACGGCGATGGCCGGGCAGTTCGGCATCCGAGGAGGCGTGCAGCAAAAGCGGACGCATCAGAATAACTCCACCCTG
>JAZKEA010000019.1:3944-5495 GCA_040387315.1 Armatimonadota bacterium
GGAACGGGGCAGATTTTCTCGGGAGCCTGTCGGCGGAGGCCGGCTATTTCCTCCTGATGGACGCGTCCCCGCTTATGAGTGCCCGGCAGCACGCGAAGCGGACCGTTTTCGGGTCCGCAGTGATCCAGGTGCAGACGGACGGTCAGCATCTGTTCCTGCACTTCCGCCGGGGGCTGAACATGGACGACACCCGCCTTGACGGACCACGGACCCCACCCGGCAATGTCATGCCGCTCCCGCACGGCAAGCGAAAGATCCTGATGCCAGACCACATTCCAGTTCGCCCCCGGCGTCTTGTCAAACAATATTCCACGTACCGCGACGCAGTCGGTCCCGAGGATCGGTTCCACCAAGCCGCGAATCGCAGCCGACCGGGCGATGTTCCTGGCAGTTTCTGACACCGACAGTACATTTCGTACGGCATACACCGCATCTCCTCGGCGGGAGGCGGAGGCACTCCCTGATTTCACTTCCTGCTCCAAAGCCACGGTCAAAGCAGCTGCTGCGGCAGCCCCTATGACATCGGGAATGATTGCGAAACCATCACGTTCTAAATCGGTTGGCATTTTCCTATTTTACGCGGAGTCCGAAAACCTTTCCTCATTTTGAGTAGACTGCCCCTGTTTTCGGTATAGGTAGGTAACTATCAGACAGAAAGGTTTTTACTTATGAGCGATATGCCCCCCGCCGCTCAGAGCGGCAGTTTCAAAATTGGAGGTGAACTCGAAGTTTACCGTCTCGGCTACGGAGCGATGCAGATAACTGGCCCCGGCATTTGGGGGCCGCCAAGGGACCATGACGAGGCCATTCGCGTCCTGCGGCGCTGCCTGGAACTGGGGATCAACCTGATAGATACGGCAGACTCTTATGGACCGCATGTCAGCGAGGAGTTAATTGCGGAAGCGCTGCACCCGTATCCCGACGGTCTAGTGATCGCAACTAAGGCGGGGCTGACGCGGACCGGGCCAAACCAGTGGCCGGTCAACGGGGATCCCGCCTATCTGCGCGCCTGCCTGGACGGCAGCCTCAAGCGTCTCAAGCTTGATGTGATCGATCTCTATCAGCTTCATCGTATCGATGATAAATTCCCGCTTGAGGATCAGGTAGGCGTGTTCGCCGAAGCGCAGCGGGCGGGTAAGGTGCGGCACATCGGGCTCTCCGAGGTGACGACGGAACAGCTGACGGCAGCCCAGAAAGTCGCTCCTATCGCGACGGTGCAGAACCGCTACAATGTCGCAGACCGTGAGTGGGAGTCGGTTGTCGATGCCTGTGAACAGCAGAACATCGGGTTCTTGCCCTGGTTCCCGCTCGCGACCGGCAGTCTGGCGAAGGAAGGTGGCCCACTCGACGCGATGGCGACAAAGCGCGGGGTTGCCCCCTCTCAGGTCGCTCTAGCGTGGCTTCTCCAGAGGTCGCCCGTGATGCTGCCGATACCGGGTACCTCGAGTGTCGCGCATCTGGAGGAGAACATGGTCGGAGCCTCGATCCGCCTTTCTGAGGACGAAATGATGGAGCTGACATCAGCCGTCTCGTAGACTGTAGCAGTCCCGC
>JAZKEA010000019.1:5505-7255 GCA_040387315.1 Armatimonadota bacterium
GTGACGGATTTGAAAAACGAGTCCGAAGCGCATAAACTCTCTTTTTTGTTTTAAACGAGATTTTCCTAGGTAGAGAGTTTTTATTAATGAATCAATCGCCAATCACGCCTGACATTGTGCAGCAGCACAATCTGCGGCGAGACTTACGCGCCATACTCATTCAATTGGACTGTCAGCGATGTGCGCCGCTCCCGCAGCGAGGGGTAACCGCGCAGCCGTTGCCATGTCCAGCCACGAACGCTTTGGAGCCATGCCCTGACGTCTCGGAATTCTCCAGGCGGAATATTGGTCAGGCTTTCATCGGTGCCGAACACCCCATCCAGATCGCGGTGGTCTACGGCATAAGCTTCCAGAATAGTGTAAAGCTCCAGGCAGCGTTTCCCGTCATATCCCGCCGCGATACAGAGATCCAGCGCGTATGAATCTGCCGCGGATTCGTTTTCGGGACCGATAAAACGACGCCCCATACAATTCAGGAAAGCCCCCACAACAAAGGCGGATGCGTGGCGGATTTGCGATAGCGATCCCCGCAGGATTCGTGTGTGCCCAAGATCATGGTGCGCCATTTCGTGGGCGATAACGAGCGCAAAGGGTTCGTCGGCATCCGCCTGCTGCAGAAGTTCGCGGGTAATGTAAACGTAACTGCCCGGCAGAGCGAATGCGTTCATCGCGCCGATCCACAGTATCTCCACCTGTAGATCGTGCGGACAGACACCGCGGATGGGACACGCGGCGCGAACTTCGTTCAGTCGCCGGGAGATGCGGCATACCCGCTCCGTCGCCCAGGCTTCGGTTTCATTGCCGTACTCCCCCGTCAGATAGGTGTGAAGCCATTCACCCAGTTCGGCTTCAGTCTGCAGGTCGGCGGGGAGATCGTCGAAAATCTCGGGGTTTTTTGTCATGCACAGCGCCCCTTCCGGAATTAATACCGATCGGACCCCTGCTTCTGACAAAAGTTACCTTTTGATATTGCCGTTAATCACCGATTTAATCTGGGATTTACAGACGAACCGTTTTTGCTTTCGCCCAGCAGGAACAGGAGAAGCGCAACCGCTCCTGCGAAGAGGATAAAGTTTGAAAAGGTGGACAATACTGCCTGCAGTGTCATCAGACCGCTGAAAGCGGACAGGGAGCGTCCGCCTTGCGTCCGGTTCAAATATATGAGGCTGATTGCCCCAGCGATGGTGCCGCAGCAGCGACTTGCGGCGACCAGGGTAATCCACAGCAGCTGTCGCGGCGCACGGCGCGCCGCGACCACGGCGGCAGCACAGAACAAAGCAGTAATTATCAGACCAAAAAACAGCTGGAGTGTATAACCGATAAGCATAGTGGGAGTTCCTTGTACCGAAAAGGTTACTCCCCTTCCGCCGCTGCCTCCAGCTCTTCGACGATATCGTCCTCTGAGGCATCAGGCGGATTGGGAGCGAGCCCGAATCGCAGTGCTACATCAGGAGCATACCTCGGAAGGTCGCGACGGAGGCGAATCAAGGCCAAATCCTTCATCTTTGCCTCCAGCATCACGTCAAAGGGACGTTTCTCGTCCCCGTCACCGACCATTCGCATGAATGTCGCGAATTCAAACGGGTTGATAAAATCCGCATGACCGGTCCATACCGGGGGAAGCAGCGCCTTCTTTGGTTTACCGGTCTTTCGGTCCCGCTGCTGCACCTCGCGCATGTTCGTGTTCGGGGATGAATAGTGTATCTTCGGACGCACCGCAGTCGGCCAGGAACGAAGAAATCGCTCGACC
>JAZKEA010000020.1:0-11977 GCA_040387315.1 Armatimonadota bacterium
CGGGGGGGAGGGGTGTGCTTCTCCTGGATACCTTTGGAGAACTGGCCCGCGTCTATGCAGTGGCGGATGTGGCATTTGTCGGCGGGTCCCTGCTGCCGTTTGGAGGACAGAGTGTTTTCCAGCCGCTGGCGCAAGGGGTTCCCGCCCTGTTCGGGCCGTACATGAACAACCAGCGGGACATCGCCGCGCTCTCGCGAGCGGAGGGCGTGGGATTTCAGGTCGAGGATACGGGGCAGCTTGCCTCTAATGTCGTGCGTCTGGTTTCCCTGCCGGAGGAAGAGAAGATGCTGCTGGCGCAGAAGGCCCGCCGTCTGATCGAGCGAAATCAGGGCGTGTCGGCGCGCTGTGTCGATATAGTGGCCGATCTTCTGGGGCGGCCCGCGTGACCGCGTCGCGTGATCGTTTTGTGGAAGGCGTTCTGCAGGGCAATAACCGGAGCGTAGGCGCCAGCCTGCTGCGAGGGGCGCTGACACCGTTTTCGTGGCTGCATCAGATTGGGCTGGAGGCGTATCTGCTTCCGTACAAAACCGGTATTCGGAAGCGCTTTCGTCTTGTCGGCGCGAACGGCGAACCGGTTCCCGCGATCGCTATCGGCAACCTGTCCTCCGGGGGAACGGGAAAGACCCCGATGGCGCATCTTGTCGCGGGGTATCTGAGCCGTGCGGGATACCGGGTGACGCTGCTGTCACGCGGGCACGGGGGGAGCGGGGAGTCCGGGAGGACGCCACGCATTGTCAGTGACGGCGAACGGGTTTTGATGACGCCGGAGACGGCAGGCGATGAACCGGTGCTGCTGGCAAAGTTTCTTCCTAGCGTTCCGGTTATTGTGGGGCGGGACCGGCGGGAGTCGGGGCGTCTTGCGGTCTCGACGTTCGCCCCAGATGTCATCGTGCTGGATGATGCGCTCCAATACTGGCAGATCCATCGTGATCTTGACATCGTGCTTCTGGATGCTCGTCGTCCGTTCGATAACGGGTTCGTTCTGCCGCGTGGCCTGCTCCGTGAGCCTCCGTCTCATCTGAAACGGGCCGGAGCCGTTGTCCTCACACGCGCGGACCGTGTCCCGGCAGACCTGCTTGCCCGGAATGTAGAACAGGCTCAGCGTCTCGCGCCCGCTGCCGCTGTTTTCACGGCGACCCATGCCCCTGTGGGTTGGGTACGCGCATCCGATGAGGCGCTGCTGCCACTGGGCGCTCTGTCGCAGCAGGATGCGGTCGCCTTTTCGGGCATCGCGGATGGCAGGGCGTTTGCCCAGTCGGTGCTTTCGCTTGGTGTCCTGATAACGGCGACTCATGACTTCGGCGACCATCACGTCTACACGAACAAAGATATTGCGTCCCTGGGACTATCGAAAAGCGCTAAGATCGTAGTGACCACGGAGAAGGACCTGGTGAAGGTCGCGCCGCTCTGGCCTCCCGAAGGGCCAGAGCTCTACGCGCTGCGTATCGGCATGGTACTGAGGAACGAAGCGCGATTCTTTGCAAGACTGGACACGATACTGACCAGGGAAAAGAGCCTGAAATGTCCGAACCAATGACCGACGACCAGTGGCGTACCTACTATGACGCCATGGCAAATACGCCGCCTCGCCCAACGCTTCTCTTCGCGCTGTCACGTTTCGATGAGGAAAAGCGGCAGAGCAGCGACACCGTGCCGCTTGCCATTGACCTCGGCTGCGGCGAGGGAAGAGACACGGTTGAACTGCTGCGGCGCGGGTGGTGTGTTCTCGCAATCGACGCTCAGGAGGAAGGCATTCGTCGTCTGCGTGCCCGGCCCGACATGCCATCCGACGCTTTGCTGGAGACACAGGTCGCACGGTTCGAAAACCAGACGCTGCCGGAATCTGCTGCGCTGCTTCTGAACGCTTCCTTCTCGCTGCCGTTCTGCCATCCGGCGTACTTCGCGATGCTGTGGGAGCAGATACTGGGATCTCTTATGCCGCGAGGCCGATTCAGCGGACAGCTTTTTGGGGACCGAGATGGCTGGGCGGGCCGTGACGGCATGACCCATCACACCCGCACGAATGCCGAAACACTGCTCGCGCCGCTAATTATCGAACGCTTTGAGGAAGAGGAACGCGACGGTACCACCGTTAGTGGCGCGCCGAAGCACTGGCATATTTTCCACATTGTGGCCCGGAAGCCCTGACAGGTCTCCTGACCATCACCAGGCGTGTGGGCGATTGCCGGGGTAGGTGTAGGGTGCGGCTTTTCCGAAACAAAGGTCCGTGATGCGGGTATGGGTCTCCTGGACAGACGCAAGAAACTCGCCGTAGGGGATGTCCGTTATGTCGACCAGACCGATGTTGTAGGATTCTCCATCGTAGCGTCCGGTACTTGGCTGATCCACCCACTGAAACCAGTGCGCACCAATGACCTGAGGCAGAGCCGCGAGGTTCTCCAGGAAATGGCGGTAGGCAAGGCCCCGTTCATGCTGCGACATCGTTCCAATCAGCGATGCCGTCAGACCTCGTCCTTCGACCCCGTAGTGGAACTCACCGATCAGTACGGGAAGTCCGGAGAGCGCCGTGGCTCGCGCTATCGCGTCGGCGGGAGCATCCCACTGGTAGTGGTTGAATGAGTAGACATCGAAGCTCCGGCAGGCGCGGACATACGGCTCCGCCATCAGGGGTGTGTAGAAGCGCCCCCCGAGCAGAAGATGGTTTGGATCGATTGCTCGAATCTCGCGGCAGCAGATATCGTAGAAGATACCGAGAACCTCGCCGAGAAACGTGTCAGCATCCTGTTTCAGCGCGTAGGGACCCAGGCGGACGTCGGGAATGCCTCCCGAGTCGGCGGCATACGCCAGCGCATCCCAAGTTGCGAAGTCCGTTTCCCAGGCAGCATTCAGCCGGTGAAGGTCGTCGCCGTAGGCCTGCCGAACCCAGGCAAATGCTTTTTCTCGCGTGTGCGGGTAATCTGCGCTGGTAAATACCTCGTTGAACGGATGGCGGTGACCGCCGAAACTCCACTGCGGTTCGTTGCCGACAAAATAGCCGATAAGAAGCGGGTCCTGAACAAACGGCGTGACCTCGGGGGCGATGAGGACGCGTATCTTCTGCTCAAAATCGGGCGCGAAAACATCCGGCAGATGGGCGCACATTCCGTTGAGGGAGGAGATGTTCGTGACATATGGCAGTAATTGCCGCTGACCAAAGATACGATGGCTCCAGTTGCCGACAGTGTTGAAGCCCCAGCGCCGCAGACGCACCCGGCACTGATCCGACCACGCGTTCAGCCAGTCGTCACCCGAGTCGGCATAACGCCGCCGCAGGTTCTGTTTGTAGAAGTCCGCCCAGAGTGAATTTGCGCCGCGTCCGTAAGCTGCACGCTGTTCTGCCAGGGAAAGATCCGCAAACAGCGCCTCCCGACCCTCGCCGCCCACGGGACCGTCGCTGCCGGGGTTCACACAGTCGCAGCCGAGCGAGAAGAACGGGTAGCCTTCCGGATCGCGCAGCAGCCAGCGCCCCTCTATCTGATCCACACGGAAGAAGCCCGTGCCCTCTGTGGCGGGGGCGATATCGGCGAAGGCAAAAGCGCCGGTTTTGTTTGTCTGTCCGGAAAAGCCGGTAAATTCCGTGGACTCTGCCGCCCAGACCGCGGCTATCTGATCAGGATTTCGCGGCATTCCTTTCTCGCCGATCCACTGCCCGTATCCGTCCACGACAACGACCGGGTCGAGGACTTCGGGAGTCAGGTCCTCGTCCGAAAGTGCGAAGGACGAAAGCACGACTGTCTTAGGATCGGGAGAAACCTGGTTGAACGTGATCGATAGCGACTCCACATCGTGGAAATCGACCGGCTGTGGCCCACCGCCAAAAGTGGAATAACCGGCGTGACTCTGGTTATGGGGCCGCTGAGCAAGATCACGTACAGGTATCACGACGCGCGATGTGAGACCGGGGCGGGGGACGAGGTAAAACTGCCACGATCCCCGCCCATGTGTCAGCGTGAAGTGCAGGCGGTGTGCGCCGTTTGCCCGAAGCGTAAAGTGAAGACACTTCGCGGCGCTCCAATCTTTTGCCGCATCGGTAAAGGCAAACCGGATTCCCGCACCAACCGTCTCGGGGTCTGTGGAGACGGTAAACCCGCCGCTGCCATCGACGGAGACCGCGGCGGCGTCAACCGCGGAAAACTGTTCTGAAAGAATCATGGGGTATAGTTCGACATTCCAGACCGTGTTTCTTGTCTCTGGCTATGCGGTTTCCTTGGGACGTCAGAACTACAGGGGCATTTATTTGCTGGTCGAGGCTGCCGGCGTTTTCTTTCCATCGAAGTAGTCTGCGAGGCTGTAAGCGTTCTGGTTAAGTGGCTTCATCGTCTCTACGAGCGGCGTATAGGTCTCATACCGGATATTGACGATTCCCTTGTTCGAGTTCTGGTTCGATGCGTCTGCCGCTTTATCGTTGGGATCGTTGTCCATGTATTTGAACCAGTGCCACCCGACGCAGCCTTTTGATTCGAGCAGGCCGAGGGTGAAGTTCTGGTAAAACTGACCGCGCTCCAGCTGTGTTGCGACCGTCCATCCTGCGCCCGTCACGTTCTCCAAGCCACTGTCATCGCCTTTGGCATACCACTCGGTGACTATGATCGGTTTGCCGGACCACTCTGATAGGCGCTGCATTGCATCTTTCGGATTCCAGACCCCGTACAGATTCGCGGCTATCACATCCAGATGTTTTCCCGCCGCCTGCATGATGGTCCGGGTGTTCAGCGCGTTGCCGTGCAGTCGTGGACCCAGATAAAGATGGTTTGGGTCGTGCTTCTTGATCGCTTTTTTCACGATGTCAAAGTAGCGATCCGCGACATAGCCTCGCCATGCTTCGCGCTCGGGCAGCGTCAGTGTTTTGGTTGCGGCGGCGATATCCGTTACAGGGGAACCACCCCGCTGTTTGGACAGCCAAACCCTCGCTTCTTTGCCGCCCGCATCCGTTTGGGGAAGGCTGAGGAATTTATCCAGAGCATCTTTGGGAAAAGGCAGTTCGTTATCCGAGTAGTGCCCGACCAGATACGGGTCGTTCTTTGTGGCGGCTAGCTGTCTGGCATGCTCGTCACAGAAGGCGGCAAAGCCGGGATCGAAAACAAAGATGGCATCTTTTGGATAGCCGGTATGGCCGGGTTGCTGAAACGTGCCGCCGCGCTTCCTGCCGTAGCTGCTCATGAAATTCCAGTTGGGCGTGTAGGCGACGCGAACCGGGGATTTCGCAAGCAGTGTATCCGAGGACCACGACCCCGTTCCGTTAAAACCGTTGTCCTTCAGAAGTCGCGTCGCTGCCGCGGCCCAGCCCTCCGGGGTTTCGAATCTCTTTTTGAAGAGAGGCTGCTGCATCGCCGCCTCTTTGCCGGGACTGACAGAGACGACGCCCATGAACAGGAAGGGATGTCCTTCCGGGTCGATCAGCCACCAGCGGTCACCGGTCTTCTGCGTGTGGAAAAAGCCGGTCGCGGTGTACTTGTGCGCGGCCCATCCGCCGTATTTATCCAGCTTGGCGGGAGCGGCAGACGGCGTGAAACCCTTCAGGTCGGAAAGGATGCGTGTCGGATACTCCTTCCACGAGTCTACTTTCAGACGGGCGCGGATTTTGCGCTCCGGTTGAGAGGGCGTATTCTGGGCGCTTGCTGAACCGATATCTGTCAGAGCGGAAAGAAGAAGGGCAGCAGCCACCGCTGCAATGAGGCGTATTTGTCGCATGATTTAGAGTATTCCGCTCTGGCTGACGGATTTCATGCGGAGTGGTTCAGAACCAACTAAATTGTTCTTTAAGACGTTTTGCTACTTCCGCTTCCATAGATCTCGTTTGATCCAGCTTTACGGCTTGTTTCCATGCCCTGCGTGCTTGCCAACGTTTTCCTTGGAGTTTCAGGGCATCACCCAGGCTCAGATAAAGGGGCGCATAACATGCTCGGCTCAGTTTGCTGTCTTCCGTATCGCCCAGTGGTATGCGATACTGCATTACGGCGTCGTCGAGCCTTCCCATTTTCGTCAAAACGTTTCCGATACTGAGATGGGTAAGGGCATGAGAAAATTTTCCTGCGCCTCGTTTCCTGCGCAAAGTCTGCCGGAACACCGCGAGGCTCTCCTCAAATCTTCCGGCTTTCTCAAAGGCGCTACCCAAATATCTGAGCGCCAGATCGCTGCCGGGATGCTCGCTTACGTACTGCTGGTACTCGGCAATCGCTTTTTCGGTATCTTCGCCCGCTGAGTCACGTATCTGCTTAAGGGTTTCACTCTCCTCGAGCATCGCTCTTCGCCAGAGACTGTATTCACGATCCTGCTGCGACTCGCCGGGCCTTTCGCGGTCGAAGAAGCTGTCCCACCGCTCCTGAGGAATAAGACTTACTGCGAAGCTGAACTTATCACTATCGAAATAAAGTTCTGCACTAATCGGCTTCTTCCCCAGGCCAAACCGTGCCGCCCCGCGAGCGTAAACTCGACGAACGGCACTGATAGCCTGTGCTAACCAGGGAATAGGGTTACTGCCTGATAGTTGGCGATGGCGAGGGGAATGCACAGCGACGAGTCCTCCTGCAGGCAAAAAACCGCTAATGACTGCCGGAGTGCGCCTTCTCCTGTGCCACCAGGATCTGGGAATCATTGAGAGATTCGGCGGCCTGAGCGGGTTCTTTCCACATGCCGTCGCTCTTGATAAGGCCGATCAGCTCCGCGACACCCTGCTCCTGGGGAACGGTCTTGATCGGTTCTTTCTTGCGGTAGAGCGTAATCAGGCCGCCCGCCTTGCCGACGTAGCCGTAGTCGGCGTCCGCCATCTCGCCGGGACCATTGACGATGCACCCCATGACCGCTATGTCCAGCCCAATCAGGTGCTTGGTGGCGTTTCGGACCTGATTGAGCACGGTGGGCAGATCGAACTTGGTGCGACCACACGACGGGCAGGCGATAAACTCGACCTGCGTTTTGCGAAGGCCCAGCGCCTGCAGTATTTCATAGCAGACGGGCAGTTCGTTGATCGGGTCTTCCGAGAGCGAGACGCGGATCGTATCACCGATGCCCTCAGCCAGCAGGGTCCCGATACCCGTTGTGGATTTCACGCGGGCATATTGACCGTCACCCGCCTCCGTGACACCGAGGTGCAGGGGATAAGGTTCCATGCCTTCCTCTTCCAGACGACGGACCATCAGGCGATTTGCCGCTATCATGATCGGGACGCGCGATGCCTTGAGCGAAATAATCAGGTTGCGGTAGCTGTGCTTTTCACAGATACGCAGGTACTCCAGAGCGCTCTCGACCATTCCCTGCGGCGTATCACCGTGGGTTACCAGCATCCGCTCCGCAAGGCTTCCATGATTGACCCCGATCCGCATCGCGATATCACGCTCTTTGCAGACCTTGATTACGGGCAGGAGGCTCGCTTCAATCGCCGCCTGCTCCTCGGCGATCTCATCCGCGCTGTACTCCTCGGCCCGCCCACGCGGCTTGCGGAAGACAAACAGGCCGGGGTTGATACGGACCTTGTCCACGAACTCGGCAACAGTGGCGGCAATGTCAGAACCCTGGTGATGCACATCGGCGACCAGGGGAACATCCACCAGACGCTGACGCAAAATCGTCTTGATCTCGCCCAGGCAGTGCGCCTCCATCATCGAGGGCGTCGTCACGCGAACGATCTCCGCTCCCTTGCGCGCCATCTCGGTGATCTGGCGCACACAGCCCTTCACATTGCGCGTCTCTTCGGTAATCATGCTCTGCACGACCACGGGATTGTCGCCTCCGACGGTGATGTTGCCGACACGCACGGGGCGGGACTTTCGGCGCGGGAAAACGAGGGGAAGGTCGGTATATGGACTGCTGATGTCAGGCTGGCTCATGACGGGTTTATCTCCACTTAAATTATACCGGCTTCGGAGAGTGGGAACATTTCGGCGCGCGGATGGGACCCTTTTCTACAATCGGACACTGCACAACATCGCCTCGATTGCCGCCGACGATGGTGTGTATACGCTAACGGTCCCGCTGCTCACATCTCTTATTCTGTCCGGGAACGGTTCACCCTGGAACTACGTTCGGCTTGCCGCGGGCGTTTGGGCAGTCACCCACGACCGCACCGAGACCCTGCGCCTGCTGCGTCAGGGGGCAATCCGCACCGACGGCGAAAACCTGTGGGAATGGGCCAAAACTCTCCCCGTCTCCGCGGATGTCGCTGATGACTCGGAGTTTGTGGGGGCGGCAGTTGCGTGAGGTATCTGTCGTCTGGTCGGCTGAGCAAAGAGCCGACCGGACGACATTCAGGATGCCATTTCTACCGCTTCTGATCCGGATGCGCTTGGAGATAAGTGTTTACCCTGTCGCGCTGAGGCTGGGTCAATATCGCAAGAGCCTCCTTATGCGTTTCAGCGTAAATCCTTTGCCAAGTTGGGACAGAATGTCTTTCACGTAGTCGCTGATACGATTCTCTGAAAATTGTGGCAATCCGCTGTTTCTGCGCTTTGCTCAGGGAGAGATCGCTATACAGGGCAACTGGTATGCCGACATGACGCAGGACAAACACATCTCCAAGCAGATCCGAAAGCAGCTTTTCTTGTTTATCAGACAGTATAGACAGGACGCTGCGAGACGCCTCTCGTTCCAACAATAGAGTTTCTTGCTTACCCCGCTCGATGGTAGCGTGCATCGCCTCAGAGTAGCTCTTCCACGCAGCCTGATCCGTACGCTGCAAGTTTCTTGATGCTGCGGCATACTCCGCTGTGTGCTGGAAAGGGGGAACACCCGGCAGATACTGTTCTGCTAACTGCCGCCGCTGAACTGTATGTGTAAGCAGTATCTTTTCCTGCCGCTGACCGATCCATGTCTGAATGCGAAAGATTTTCCGCTTTTGCTCCGGGCTGAGGCCGAGTTCGCCAGCAAGAGGAATTAACGGGAGTGTGGGAATACCTCGAAGATAGAGGCTACTGTACCTGCCGTCGTTTGTCGGCAGTTGTGGGACGGCTGAGGTGACGCGCCACGGCAGGAGCAACACCAGTCCGGTGACCGTCAAAACCGCGGCTGTTGTTCGAGAACAAGAAGACATGTGCGAACCCTCCTTCAGGGCAAGTAATCGCCGGCGCAACAGCGAACCCCGTTCGATGACGCCAATGGCACCAGCAAGTGGTTGTAGGCGCTCTTCGCCAGGGAATAGTGAGACCGCGAGCAGCAGATTGCCGTATGCGGCAGGCAGGGCCGCGGTAATGCGAAGCGCCAGGGCATCCGCAGCGGATTCTCGGGCGAGGCGCTCCTCGCGGCGGGCGAGCAGAACGAGCGGATGAAAGAAGAAAATCGTCTGAGTAAGCGTGCCCAGCCACTCCCAAGCGAGATCCCGGCGCCGCGCGTGTGACAATTCGTGGGCGAGTATGAGGCGGCGTTCCTCCGGAGAGTAGTCCGCCGAAGCGGGCAGTAAAACTGTTCCCGGTGCGTAGACAGGAATATCGATGTGTGTAGAGACCATCAGCCGTGGGACCCGCCGCAGGCCAAGCTGAGCGGCTATGCGGGCAGTTTCCGCCTCTGCTTGACTGGAAGGTATTGCCTCTCGCAGAACGTGACGTGTCTGCAGACCCCCTCGTGCAACGCGAAATAGGCAAACACCGACGCCAAGCAGGTAAAGTCCCAACAGCATCGTTTGCCACAGCTCTGCCGTGGCAGAACGGCGCGCTGACGGTAAGTCAATTAGCCTAGGTGCGGATATCGGGGCAGAAGCCCGCGCTGGAGTGGTAGGGTCAGGCACGTTTGGAACGAATACTGCTTCCAAAGGCTTGGGTTTCTCTGCAGCAGGGAGAACCGGCAGACGGATGCCGCCCGCAAACAGAAGGCTCAGAAGTATCTTGACATAGACCGTTCGCCAGAGCCAGCAGCGCAGTTCTGCGGGCAGACGCTTCTCCAGACTGCGGCTCAGGCACCACAGAATCGCAATCGCGATTGCGCCCTGCCAAGATGCCCGCCAGAGGGCTGAAAGAATGGCATCGCTCATCCCGGCTTCTCCTTTTCCTCCAGATCGGCAATCACCTGTTTTAGACGAGCGAGCTCTGCATCGTCAATTTTGGGCTTGTCGGCGAGGTAAGCGGTAAAGGGCTCCAATGATCCGCCCAGCATCTCGTCGACGAAGTCGCGCACCAGATCGCGCATCATGCGGCCTTTAGGCTGAGACGGCGAGTAGCGGAATCCACCTTCGCCGGGTTCCCTTGTCAGAAAACCCTTTTCGCGCAGCCGTTCCATGACATTGAGAATGGTGGTTTTTGCCAACCCTTTAGTCTCAGCGAAATGATCCGCCACCTCGCGAACCGTGATCGGGTGCTTATCTGCCACATACCGCAGCACCTCAGACTCCGCCCGCCCCACACCTGCCTTACGAGCCATACGATTAATTCCTTCGCTGCCTGTACGACAAGTATGGTACATGCCTGTCCGAGATTGTACGACGCTTGTCGTATGGCGTCAAGGGCTAACCAAACAATTTCGCGGCTTTAAAAACTTGACCATGATAAAACACCTGAGAAGTCGCTTAGAAATAGGAGAACCTGCCCTGTGCCCCTCGAACTGAATCCTGCCGCCGCTGTGCCTCCCACCGCCGAAAAGAGCCCGAAGACCGATACGATCCATGGGGATGCCCGCACCGATGCGTATTTCTGGCTGAGGGAAAAAGGAAGTCCGGACGTAACCGCCTATCTGGAGGCCGAGAACGCGTACACGGATGCGGTGATGAAACCGACCGAGGAGTTTCAGGCGGCGCTCTACGACGAGATGCTGGCACGGATTCAGGAGACGGACCTCTCCGTACCATACCGCCAGAGTGGCTGGCTCTATTATGCCCGCACCGAGGAAGGCAAGCAGTATCCGACCTACTGCCGAACCAAAGATGCCACGGATGGCGACGAGGAGGTAACGCTTGACCTGAACGTACTTGCCCAGGACAAGCCGTTTCTCTCCCTTGGTGCGTATGCGGTCAGCGATGACGGCAATCTGCTTGCCTACTCGACGGATGAGACCGGGTTTCGCGAGTACACGCTGCGTATCAAGAACCTGCAGACCGGCGAACTGCTGCCGGATGTCATCGAAAAAGTCGGCAGCGTCTCCTGGTCGACCGACAATTCGACGCTGTTCTACACGACCGAGGATGCCGCTAAACGTCCGTATCGTGTGCTGCGACATTCCGTGGGGGAATCGTCAGGGGAGAGCGACACGCTGATCTACGAGGAGACAGATGCGCTGTTTCGTGTCTTCGAGTACCGTTCCCGCGACAAGAAATATCTGTTCGTCGGTTCGGCCTCCTCGACAGCGACGGAGATGCACTTTCTGCGCTCCGATAACCCACAGGGCAGCCTGACCGTAATCGCGCCACGGGACGCGGCTGCCGAGCATGAGTATTATGTGGACCACCGCGAGGGGCTATTTTATATTCGCAGCAATCGTAATGCCGTCAACTTCCGTCTGGTGACGACTCCTGTCGAGAACCCCGCCGAGGCGAACTGGACCGAATTGATCGCGCATCGCCCGGAGGTTATGCTGGAGGACCATGATCTGTTCGCGCGGCATCTGGTGGTCTCGGAGCGTGAGGGGGGACTGCCTCGCCTGCACCTCCGTCACCTGGAAACCGGCGATGAGCACAGTATAATGTTCCCCGAGCCGACGTACTCCGTTTCAGGGGACGTCAACCGCGAGTTCGAGACGGATACCTTTCGGTTTCGCTACCAGTCTCTGATCACGCCGCTCTCTATCTTCGATTACGATATGAACACGCGGGAGCGGGTCCTGCTTAAAGAGACGCCGGTTCTCGGCCCGTACGACCGCACCCAGTATGTCTCCGAGTTCCGGCACGCGACCGCGAGCGACGGCACCCGTATACCTATTTCCCTGGTGCGCAAAAAGGGGGTTGCTGAGAACGGGCAGCCCGCGCCGTGTCTGCTTTACGGCTATGGCTCTTATGGCATCTCCATGCCCGCCGGGTTTAGCTCGAACCGTCTATCGCTTCTCGACCGGGGAATGGTTTTCG
>JAZKEA010000020.1:11987-23067 GCA_040387315.1 Armatimonadota bacterium
GGGGAACTGGGTAAGCCCTGGCACGATGCGGGCAAAATGATGGTGAAAAAGAACACCTTTACGGACTTCATCGCCAGTGCCGAGTATCTAGTGGCGGAAAAGATCACTACACCGGATCGCCTCGCTATTATGGGAGGCAGCGCGGGAGGACTACTGATGGGTGCGGTAATCAATGAGCGGCCCGATCTCTTCAAAGCGGTCGTTTCGGTTGTCCCCTTCGTCGATGTCATGAACACGATGCTCGATGACACGCTTCCGCTGACGGTGGGGGAGTACCTGGAGTGGGGAAATCCCAACGAGGAACCCGCCTATCGCTACATGCTCTCCTACTCACCCTACGAAAACCTGGAGCCGCAACCGTACCCCGCAATGCTGGTTCGTACGTCGCTGAACGATTCCCAGGTCATGTACTGGGAGCCCGCCAAATATGTCGCCAAACTGCGGACGCTGAAGACCGACAGCAACCCGCTCCTGTTCAAGATCAACATGGCGGCAGGTCACGGCGGCTCGTCAGGCCGCTACGATGCCC
Organism: Armatimonadota bacterium; assembly: GCA_040387315.1. Classification (GTDB taxonomy): domain Bacteria; phylum Armatimonadota; class Armatimonadia; order Armatimonadales; family Armatimonadaceae; genus JACMJB01. The sequence continues at coordinate 12,517 of JAZKEA010000020.1, forward strand.
TGCGGGAAACCGCTCTCGATTACGCGTTTGTCCTCACTATGCTGGGGGCCGCGGACTAGAAACCCGCACCCTCAAAGAAGCGTTAGGGTAGCCCCTGCGTGTGCTTCCAGTGCCAGCAGGGCTTTCTTTCGTTCTATGCCGCCACCGTAACCTGTCAGCTTCCCGTTCGCGCCGATGACCCGGTGGCACGGGACAATGATAGAGATAGGGTTGCTCCCGTTCGCGAGGCCCACAGCGCGGGACGCCCCAGGGTTTCCTATACGTCGGGCGAGTTCGCCGTAGGAGATCGTCGTCCCGTAGGGGATTTCACGCAGAGCCTCCCAGACACGCTGCTGGAACGGGGTTCCCCGCGCCGCCAGCGGAAGGTCGAAGATTTTTCGTTCGCCCGCGAAGTACGCGGCGATCTGCCGCTTTGCCTCGGCTAAGACGGCGTTATCATCGTCTCGAATCCAATCCTCGCCGGTCACAGGGCCGCCTTTGTGCTCGTTCATGAACAGACCCGTCAGCGCTTCGCCATCCGAGATCAGCTGCAGCGGCCCGACAGGGCTTTCCAAAAAGGTGTAATAGGTCATGGGGTATTCTCCAGGGATTTCCAGAGGTGCATTACGGCATAGGAGCGCCAGGGACGCCATGCCTCCGCTCTGGCAAGAACGCGCTTCGGGTTTGACTCACCGAGCGCCTTGTAGATTCCAAGATCCGTGTGCGGAAACGCATCGGGCCAGCACAGTGCTCGCATCGCTATGTACTGCGCCGTCCAGTCTCCGATTCCCGGCAGGGTCTTGAGACGCGCCATAGTGTCTTCCACATCGCTGCCGGGTTCCAGCACGATACTGCCGTCGCTGACCACTCGGGCCAGCGCCAGTATAGAATGCGCCCGTGCCTTTGTGATGCCCAGCGCCGTTATCGCCTCCACCTGGGCTGAGGCGATCCGTTCCGCCGTCGGCGGCAGGCAGAAGAGAGATGCGTAAGGTGTTTGGATTGGTTCTCCAAAAGCCGCGGCTAGCCGTCCCGCCAGTGTGGTCGCCGCCCGTACGCTTACCTGCTGTCCCAGGATTGCGCGTACCGCTGTTTCAAAGCCGTCGAACGCGCCGGGAACCCGCAGGCCGGGATGCGACTGCGCCAAAGGCCCCAGATGGGATGCGATTTGCCGCGGCTCGGCATTGAGGTCGAACAGGCGCTTGAGGCGGGCCAGTATCGGCAGCAGAACAGGCGCAAGCGAGGATGACAGTGTAACGGAGAGCGTCGATTTTCTTTGGGAAGGTTCCGACGTGATCCAGCCGCGATACTGTTTCCACGCGACAGCACGCAGATAGCGTCTGCCCTCGACTGCCTCCACGCCGCCCACCGCTCGTGCGCCCAGAAACTGCAGCAAAGCGTCCCAGTCCAGCGGTGGACGGTAGGCAATCTCACAGACAATGGCCTCCGGCAGGGTTACCGGTTCGCGTGCCCTGCGAAGATCGGTTGGGTTCAGTCGGTAGCGCTCTCTGAATAGGGCATTGAACCGGCGAAGGCTGGAAAAACCACTGGCATAGGCGACCTCCGTCACCGGGAGGGTGGTGTCTGTCAGAAGACGTTTTGCCAGAAGGAGCCGCTGTGTCTGGGCCAGCTCTATCGGGGAGACGCCAAAGGCGCTGAGTGTCACCCGGCGCAGGTGGCGGTCACTGATCCGCATCTCGGACGCCAGATCTGTCACCGTACCTGCGGTCAATGCGCCGTCTTCGATGTGGCCCGCAACCGCTGACGCAAGGCGGCTGATGGCATCGATACGGGCGTTTCCAGGGGCAAGCTCGGGACGGCAGCGCAGGCATGGCCGGAACCCCGCCCGCTCGGCCGCGGCGGCGCTTGGGTAAAAGCGGCACCGCTCACGCTGCGGCGTTCGCGCCGGACAGACGGTACGGCAGTAGATACCCGTGGTGGACACGCCGACAAAAAAGACGCCATCGAACCGGTCATCATGGGTAAGAAGCGCCTGGTAACAAAAATCGGGAGTCAGTTCGTTAGATAACGCGGATTCCATAGAACTGTTATAGCGGCTGTGATAGGGAATACCTCGCCGTTTTCGGACGCGTCTGCAAAAAGGTGGTAGAAAACGGTATGAACCGTACCGGCAGCACAGGTGGTTCGGATGCCGTTCCCTCGAATAGCTCATCCTCGCCCCGTCTGGTATCTCTGGATGCTTTTCGCGGCTTCACTATCGCCGGGATGCTGCTGGTCAATAATACCGCTGTCGGCAACGCCGTCCCGCCGCAGTTGGTCCACGCGGATTGGGGACAGCCGATCACTTTTGCGGATTTGATCTTTCCCTGGTTTTTGTTTATCGTCGGTGTCGCCATCCCCTTCTCGGCGAACGGGACACGGGAGCGGTTACTGCCGCGCTGGCGTCGCGGGGTGAATGTCATCCAGCGGTCGGCCTTGCTGTTCGGAATCGGGCTTCTGCTGGAATCCAGCCTCCAGAAACAGCCGGTTTTCTCCCTTGGGGTTCTGCAGCTGATCGCGCTCGCCTATCTGGTCGGACGAAGTCTGTACCGTATTCCTACTCTCTGGCGGACCATCGTCGCTGCGCTGCTGCTCGCGGGATACGGTGCCGCCCTAACGCTGATCCCGGTGCCCGGTGCACCTCCCGGTGAGTTCTCCCCGGAGCATAATCTGGCCCTGCACCTGAACCGGACCCTGTTCGCATCGCTCTCACTTTCCGGGCTAACGTCCGTGCTGCCAACATCCGCAATGGTGCTGTTGGGAAGTGCAGCGGGCGATATTCTCCGAATCGAGCGATGGAAGCCGGTAAAACGAGCGGGAGTGCTCGCTATCGTCGGGCTTCTTCTTCTTTCAGTTGGCTGGCTCTGGCATCTTTTCCTGATAATGAACAAGCCGGTCTGGACGCCTTCGTACATAGCGTATGCCGCAGGCTGGGGCGCCGTCGGGATCGCCGTTTTTTATATTCTTGCCGACGTTCTGAAATTTCAAGGTATCTTTCGTCCCCTGATCATCTTCGGGGCAAATCCTCTGGTTGCTTATGCCGGTGCGATTCTCTTCAAGGTTCATGTCCTGCAGGAATGGAGGGCACTGTCTCCTCTGACTGGAAAGCTGGTCACACTCCAGCAGGCGTGGCTGGATTGGTGTATTAGAGAAGCTGGAGAACGGATTGCAGGTGGCTGGCTCTACACCTGCCTCTATATCCTCCTGTGGTGGCTGGTCTGCGGGTACCTTTATCGCAGGAAAATCTTCCTTCGAGCCTGAACCATTCGGGGTGAATCGTTCTTTTGCATTCTCTACAAAATATCGGCGACTCTGTGGCCTGATAGCCGCCGCGCTGGCCTGTTTCTTCCTGCCGGCATCACCTGCTGTCGCGGACAGTCTACGCGACCGTGAGGCGAAGTTCGCCTCGCGCAATGGCAACGTTCTGTTTCTCGTGCTGGGCGTGTTTCTGCCTCTCGTGACGGATGGCGGCGGTGGGGGGCGGCAGACACTGCGTAATCTGGATGCGCTCGCTGCAAGCTCCCTGCTGTGTGAGGGGCTGAAATACCTGACCCACGAAAAACGGCCCGATACCGACGAGCGCAACAGCTTTCCGAGCGGTCACGCGACGGCTGCCTTCACCCTCGCGCAGATGCAGGCGGAGCGTCACCCGGATCAGGCGGTACTCTGGTACGGCGGCGCTGCCCTGATCGCTGAATCGCGTGTTTATCTGAGGCGGCACTACACCCATGATGTAATAGCGGGTGCGCTGCTCGGAGTGGGTGTCGCGACTGCGGAGAGGGACCAGCCGCGGGGCTTTTTGCTGGCCCCATTTATCAGGCCGGATCGCAGCGGCAAAGGTCGCACCATAGGTCTGCGTTTTTCGCGGAGCCTTTAGCGCCGTGCTAGAATAAAGGGTGAGATGAAGGGACAAAACGTGATTATGGGTTTGACCAATCGAAACATTCTTTTTGCGGGAGCGCTCACCGCAGCGCTGTCGGGCGTTCTGCTGAGCGGGTGCACCCAGACAACGGAAGCGCCGAGTACGACCGCCTCTGCCCCCGTGGAATCCGCGCCGCCTATGGCTGTCAATGCTTCGGCAGCGAAGGATGAGGGGCATGAGGGGCATTCACATGCCGGTGAGCCAGCCGGTGCACACGCCGGTGAGTCGGCAGGCGGCGCCACCAGCCCCGGTGGCATGCCTCCCGGTCCGGCAAACGCCGGTGGTGTTCCCCCCATGGCAGGCGGCGGTAACGCGCCGTTCGCAGGCGGCATGGGCGGTGACCCGAATGCCCCGCTCTCGGCCTCCCCGGAACTGGACAAAAAGATCGCCGATGCCGACAAAGGTACGGACAAAAAGGCGATTTCCGCCGCTTACACCGAGCGTGGGGCAGCGCGAATGTATGACGAAAAGGCTGGTGCGAAGATAAAGTACAAAGCCGCACTGGAAGATTTTCGCAAAGCGCTTGCTGCGGACCCGACGAACAAGGATGCCAAAGCGAGCAAAGACACCATCGAAAGCATCTATACCAGCATGGGGCGGCCTGTCCCAAAGTAGGCTGATCGGAGTGCGAAGCGTTGAAGATCTCGACGTAGTATCTTACCTACTACGTCGAGATTTTTCGCTATGAAGAAGCAGCAGATAAATGCACACAATAGATAAGGGCTAGAATAACTACTTTAGAGGCAAGCGAAAAGTTCGCAACCGAAATAAAGGACACAATGCCAGTGGTGAAAGAACAAAATACCGGTTTTGTTCTGGTATGATGTGGGGAGAATGCAACCACACGCTGACTGTGGCCCGGATTTTCGGGGCTCTGAAGCTTGTCTTGTGCGGACGAATGGCCCTCCGCAGCCTTTGTGAGTAGTGATAGGTATAGGTTGGGAGACCTGAAACATGCGAAAATATAACGGATTAGTTGCGGCAAGCGCATTAGTAGCGGTGTTTGGCGGTATCTCTGCGCCGGTTATGGCTCAGACACAGGTGTCGACGCTTAACTTTGATGCTAACCCTGGTACGGTAGGGTACGCTGCCCCAGTTACCCCTTCAGCAGCGCAGCGAGTTGGCGTCTTTACACCGCTGAACTTAACCGGCAGCTTTGCGCAATTCAACCCTGCGCAGGGACAGTTGCTTTCCGCAACCTTCACCATTTCTTTCACCTATTCCGCAACAGACACTTTCGCCAAATTTGGAACGGGAAGTACTGGAGGCAACCTTGCATCCTCAGGTACCCTTTCACAGACGTTTACTACTTCCATTACAGTGCCAGGTTCGCCAGCGGTACCCACTGTAACGGTTAGCAACACTGGCTCCACTGGTTTTTCGATACCTCAGGGAGTAGGGCAAACAGTGACCTCCCCCGCTTTCAGCTCCTCCAGTTCCGGTACCGCGGGTTACACCGACGCTGCTTTTCTTACCAGCTTGACGGGGTCTGGAACGCAAACGTTCTCGGGCTCCACGACTTCCACCGCTGCGTTTACCACTGTTAGTAATAATGGATATTTGGATGCCTCCAACATCACTATTACTAACCTGACAGGTACGGTCACCTATAACTACCTTGACCCGACCCCTGCGCCTCCTGGCGTCATCAGTGGCCTGATTGGTATTGCGATGGGCGGTGCGCAGTTCGGCGTGATGAAGTTCCGCCGCCGACGTGCGAAGAAAACGGAAGCCACGGAAGTCGCGGCTTAGTCAACCCTGTCTATGAAACGGGCGGTACGCCGTCTTGCTCTCCCAACCGGGCGGCGATACTGACTTGGAATGGACCCGAATACGATAAGTATTCGGGTCCATTGCTTTTTGGTAGGAACTAACATTCCGGCTGTCGAATCTGCTGATACCAACGAAGGGCAGATAGGGGCAAATTGACAATAACGGCGGACTATGAGGAAAAGGTCTACGCGGGCGTACTGGGAAAGATTATCGGCGTCTATCTCGGGCGGCCTTTCGAGGGCTGGAGTAACCAGGCGATTGAACAAAAGCTTGGTGAAATACACTACTATGTCCACGACAAGTTAAATGTCCCGCTTATCGTCAGTGATGACGATATCTCCGGAACCTTCACGTTCCTCCGCGCCCTGCAGGACCACGGAATCTCGCACGACCTGACGGCGAAGCAGATCGGGGACACCTGGCTCAACTACCTGATCGAGAAGCGCACGGTTCTCTGGTGGGGCGGAATGGGCCTGAGTACGGAGCATACCGCCTATCTTCGGTTGAAACATGGTATTCCTGCCCCGGAGTCCGGCGCTATGGGGCGAAACGGTAAAGTTGTCGCGGAGCAGATCGGGTCGCAGATTTTCATTGATGGATGGGCTATGGTCTGCCCCGGCGACCCGGAGAAAGCAGCTGCCCTGGCGGCGAAAGCGGCAAGCGTCTCTCACGACGGGGAAGCGATCTACGGGGCACAGGTAATTGCCGCGATGGAGGCGCTTGCTTTTGTTGAGCCGGATCTGCACCGACTGCTCTCTGCCGCCTCAGGCTTTATTCCTCGTGAATCTATAATCTATAGCCTGCTTCAGGATGTGCGCGAATGGCACTCCGACACCCCGCAGGACTGGCGCAGCACCTTCCGCAGAATCGAAGCAAAGTATGGCTATGACATCTATGGGGGTAACTGCCATATTGTGCCCAACCATGCGGTTATTATTATGGCGCTGCTGCACGGAGATGACAGCTTCCAGAAATCCCTGATGATCGCCAATACAGCCGGGTGGGACACGGACTGCAACAGTGCGAATGTCGGCTGCCTGATGGGGATAAAAAATGGCCTTGCCGGAATCGAGACGGATCCCGATTGGCGTGGGCCGGTGGCGGATAGGCTTTATCTGCCGACCGCGGATGGGGGACGCTGTGTCTCGGATGCCCTTCGTGAAGCGTATGACATTGTCAACCTGGGGCGTGTTTTAGCGGGTCAGGAACCTTTATCTCTCAAAGACGGGGCACGATTTCACTTTTCTCTGCCCGGATCGGTCCAGGGGTTTGTGCTGGAGGATGCGGAGACTGGCCCGTCAAATCGCATTGAGAACGTGGAGCACTTGGATAGCCGCGCGCTTGCAATCCATTACCACATCTTCGAACCGGGGCAGGAGCTGCGTGTTTCCACGCCGACGTTCCCCCCTGGCACTGCCTTCAAAAAAGGCGGCTACACGATGGCTGCCTCGCCGACGCTGTATCCGGGACAGACGGTTCAGGCTCTTGTGGTGGCGGCAGGCAGCAACTCGGTGCCTGCCGACGTTTGTCTGTTTGTGCGCGCTTGCGGCAAGGACAATATTCTGGAAACTCTGCGCGGCCCCGTCATATCACTGGCCGGAGGCACTGCCGAAAATATCGCCTGGACGGTTCCCGATACCGACGGGAGGCCAGTCTGTGAGGTGGGAATCGAAGTCGGCGGCTCTTCCGGTTCCGGCACGGTTCTGCTGGATCGGCTGACCTGGAACGGTCCGCCACGAGTGGAGTTGAAGCAGCCTGCCGACGGTGGCGACGCCTGGCGGCAGGCCTGGGTCAATGCGGTCGATCATTTTGAGCCCTGGGGGCTCTGGGCGGGGATGACCTACAAACTCCTCCAGGATGAAGGCGTCGGTTTTATATTTCAGGGAGAGCGGAGCTGGAGCGATTATCAGGTCCGAACCGAAGTCTACCCGCATCTTGCCGCGGAGATCGGGCTCATGGCAAATGTTCAGGGGATGCGTCGGTACCTTGCCCTGACACTGCGGCCCGATGGCATGGCGCGTCTTATCCTCCAGCACGACTCTTCGGAGCGGACGCTTGCCCAAGCGGCTCTGCCCTGGAAGCTGGACCACGTCTATCAGTTCTCTTTGACCACGCGAGCCGACGGCGCCTTTGAGGGCAGTATCATTGATGGAGAAGGCGGCAGCGTGCATCTGATGAGTTCTGTTGATCGGGAACAAGCTCATGGAGCTGTCGGTCTCTTGATACGTGAGGGGCATGGTCAGTTCGGGACGGTGCACATCGAGCCGACAGAATAATGGAAGCGGCAGACCGGGAATCGGCTTGACCGGGAATTTCCCCCGATTAAATACCGTATTCATCTACGCAGAGCGCAATTTGGGTAAGACTTCTGCACCGGCGCGGTACATAGGTACATACGTGATTTTATGTCCTGCGGTGTGAAGGGGAGCGACTGAAGCATGGCGACCAATGGCCAGGAGCGTTTTTGGCGGACAGTGCGGGCGTGGCTTGTCGGGACGGATGTGATGGAGGCGTATGCCCCAATCCAGGACGACCCCGAAGCGCTGCTGGCGCGCGCACAGCAGGAAATGCAGGAACTGCACGCGCGTAATCGTGACCGAGCGGTTCGCGCTATTACGCAGAAGAACAACCTTCAGCAGCTCGTAGACGATACGCAGAAGCGGGTCGAATCGCTGCAGGAAAAGGCGGAGCTTGCGGAGAACAACGGCGACAGCGAAACCGCCGATAAACTGCGCACCGAGGCCAAGGCCTTTCTGCAGACACTGGAACAGACGCGTGAATCGCTGGCACAGGCAATTACCGCTGCGGAGTCCGTCAAAGAAGTGATTCGTCATGAGGAACAGCGTATTCGTTTGAAGACGTCTCAGGCGATGGCGCTCAGGACTCAGTGGAAGGCGCTTCAGCTTCAGCAGGAACTCGTGCGTGCTGCCCGTACCGCCAGGGAGCAGAGTGCCGACGGGACATTTCCGAGAGAACGAGGCCAGTCACTCCTTGTGCAGGCTCTTCGGCAGCGTGATGAGCTCGCGGAGCTAACGGAGCGGACACGAGCCGAAGTAGAGGCGCTTCGCGAAAAAGTGGTCCTTGCGCGGAATGCGGGTGAAGAAGAGGTTGAGCGGGCTCTGCTGCGCGAGATGGAGCAGGCAGAGGCTGCCCTGGTTACCATGCGGGATGCCCTGAGTCAGGCCGTAGAGGTGACATCGCGGGCAGGGGAGTTTCTGAACGGTGACTCCGATGTTAGCTCCCTGACGTATCTCGAATCCGTCGGAGAAGAATCGTCGATTGTGTGGGCGGAACGCGAAGATCCGAAAACCTATGCATTCTTGATCGCCTTCGCCCTGCTTCTGGCAGCGCTCGCTCTGGGACTGCTCTGGTGGCTTATCTGAGGATTGAAAATAACGGTAAAGCCGTTGTATTTTGGTATAATGGCGGACATGGCGGTTTGACCGCGCACCATCATCGGATGGATAAATCAATAATAAATTTGACGTTGGTGCGACAAAAATCTCAATTGCGTGCCAAACCTCTCGTAAAGAACAGAGGAGTAGATAGAGAATGCTAAGGCGGTTCTGGAACCTTATTAAGTCGTTATTCGGCGAGGGACTCAACAAACTGGAGGACCCCGAGCTTTTGCTGTCCCAGGCGCAGACAGAAATGCGCGAACTGCACGCCAAGAACCGGGAACGTGCCGTTCAGGCGATCACGCAGAAGAACAACCTTCAGCAGATGGTGGATGATACGCAGAAGCGTGTCGATATGCTGCAGGCGAAGGCGGAGCTTGCCCTGAAGCGCGGAGACCGTGAACTTGCTCTGCAGCTCCTGAAGGAGAAGCAGCAGTTCGAGGTAACACTTACCGCCACCCGCGAGAGCTTGAACCAGGCTATCGAGACATCGGAAGCGGTAAAGACAGCGATCAAACGGCAGGAAGAAAGCATCCGCCAGAAGACCGCTGAGGCGCTTGCCCTCAAGGCACAGTGGAAAAATAGCCAGATCCAGATTGCCATGAACAAGGCTCTGGAGGGTATGCAGGGTATCGATGATACCGAGCATGCTTTTGGACGGGCGCAAGCCAAGATCAAAAATGCCAACTCGGAGATGATGGCCCGCTCGGAACTGGCAAAACAGAATGTTTCCAGCCGGATGAACGAACTTGATGTGGCAGAGGGCGACATTGCTGCCGAAAGCGAACTGGCGGCCCTGGAATCCAAGCTGGGACTCGGCTCTACACCGGCACCGCAGACCACGGTCAAGGCGGCGGCTGGCCCCGAGTCTGATATCGAGCGACAGCTTGCGGAACTCGAGGCGAAGGTTGGCGGTGGCGGAACCGGATCGGGTAGTTAGTCCATGTGCCGAATGATCGGGATTGTAAGCTCCCCGATGGCAATGTCAGAAAGCAAAGCAGCGGGCGCACTAGATGCGTCCGCTGCTTTGCCGTCCTGGGAGCACCTGGTTCACGCGCCGAACGCTCTGCGGGTTCAGGCCGAGACCGGACGGGTTCCCCTTGGCGCTTCGGCGGGGCATGACGATTCCTGGGGCGTCGGCTGGTTTGATGATGCCGGTCAGGTGTCGCTGCTGCGTCAGACGGGTTCGGCAGCCGATTCTGCCTTCTTTGTCTTTGCCAGTGAGGCCGCCGCGCGGACGCAGGCAGGCAGCGGACCCGCTCGCGCTCTCATCGGGCATCTGCGGAAGGCATCCTGCGGCGTTGTTACCAGCGACAACGCGCACCCTATTCGCGCGGACTATCGGCCCGGCAGTGGGGACGACGAGTGGCGTGAGAGCACCGGGAGCTATGAGTCGCTGCTGGTGGCTCATAACGGGACGCTTCGTAAGCCGTTACTGGATATACTGCGGGGGGAACTTCACAGGGCGCACCGCGAAGAGGC
>JAZKEA010000021.1:0-781 GCA_040387315.1 Armatimonadota bacterium
ACGATTGGGGAACTGGTAAAGAGAACATCTGCTGCCTGCGGTATCGAGCTTCACACGGACTATCGGTTCGCAGCACTTCCTGCTCGGGTGCAGGGCGGCGAGGTCGCGCAGGTATCCGCCGGTGACCTTGTGCAGGCGCTATCCCGCGCTGTTGGGGGGGCGTGGCGGCGGGTCGATAACGGGGTTTATGTCCTTGCCGGGGACCGGATGGGTGAAGGAGCGCTCTGCGAGAAACAGATTCAATGGCTTGCATCGGAAGAGCGCCGAAACACGAAGATTCGCGAGCAGTGGCAGGCCAAGATTCGCCGCGAGGGAAATTTCCGGCGGTTTATCGGCTTCGCCGCCGAAAATTCCTTTGCCCCGGATGCCGCTCTTGCCGTGAAGATAAGCGAGGCGGAATCGCGAGCGGGTTATCCGAACCGGGAAACCGCGATTCCCATTGAAGATTTGACACCCGCGCTTGCCGTCTACTGGAAACAGCGCATCGCACAGATCAACTTGCCTTACCTGAATGCGTCCTCCATGACGCTGATCCGCGTGAACACCGTGCGTTTTATCCTGCCGGACGGCGCTGCGTTATCCGCCGATTATACGCTCTCCGATATCTGGACAGGAATTGTCAATCTGCCGCTTTTTGAAAAGGAACGCGAAAAGCGGATCGTGTCCGCGCCACCGTCCAGGGGATCGGGGCGGCCATCCGTCAAACCGACAGCAGGGCATTCCGCGCTCCTGCCCGTACCAAAACTCTCTTCGCTGTTCCTCCGAGCGGGAACGGTGGGTG
>JAZKEA010000021.1:791-2462 GCA_040387315.1 Armatimonadota bacterium
CCGTACCGACAACATCGAGATTGTCGCTGCCGGGGTTCGGGCGGGGTCCGCCAGGGGAATCGCCGTCGGCGCGATGACCCCACTTTTTCACGTTCCCTTTTCGCCGGAAATATCCCCCGCCTGGCAGGATCACACGATTCAGGGTGAGACAGTGCGCGGGTATTTGGCTATCGCTCCCGGCACTCCCGGAGAGCGGCTGCGCCGCGAGCAGCTTCGAGCTCTGGCAGCAGTTCCGGGACTTGCTGGCATCGTCTTCCGGGATGACGTTTCCCGTTTTGCCCAATCGAGCCCCTTGCGATCCGGCTATTTTGGTTACAATCCAGCGCTGCGGGCCGCTTTTCTGCGAGAAGAGGGCATCGACCCGATAGATACGCTGCCGCAGGCACTCCTTTCCTGGAGTTCGTTCGGCATCCCGTTCGGGTTCCGTGAAAGCACCCCGAAAGATCTCCAGGAAAAGAGTGACAAATGGAATCGACTTTCCGGACAGAGGCAGCTCAGCGCCGTAGTGGAGACACGAGATGCGCTGGAGATCACCCAGCCGGGCCTCCCTGTTTGGATGAATACTGAGTTCTGGATGGCAAATCCCGATCTGACGCCGCCGCTGGTCAGCAAAGACTATGTGTATACCGTTTCCCTGAAGCCCAGGTACCTGGATCAAGTCTCTTTGAATGGTCCCGTATCAGGCGATTCCGCTCTGTGGCGCCAGGGAAAACACCAATTGCTGCGCGATGGGATCGGATTCGCCGAAATGCACCCGACCTTCGACAACTTCGTCATCGATCTCGGCTCCGTGTCAATAAAAGAAGCGGGCCGGGTTCTTTCGACTTATTTCATGCCGAAATAACAAAACAAGACGTCGCCAGTTTTTGCTGGCAGCAAAAAAAGTTAATCACTCTGAGTTTGCATCGAGCAGCAAGGCGGACACGTCTGTGATGTGATCGAGGACTCGCGAAGCGCCGGGAAACGTCGCTCGCCGAGTGAGTTCCGTCGGAATGACCCAGCAATCGAGCAGGGCTGCCTGAGCGGCTATCAGTCCACGGGGAGCGTCTTCAATCGCAAGGCAGTTGCCCGCGGGCACTCCACTGCGAGCGACTCCGGCAAGATACGGGTCAGGTGCGGGCTTACTCTGTGCGTAATCCTCACGCGTGATGGCAAAGTCAAAAAACTCCAGCAGACCGGTACGATGATGGATCGCCTCGAAGTGCGGGCGACGAGAACTTGTCACGATTCCCATCACGAAGTGGGGCCGCAGCAGCGCGAGCGTTTCACGAACACCGTCCATGGTGATGGACTCCTGCTCCAGCATTTGCCCATAACGCTCGTTCCGAGAAGCGGACATGGCGGCAATTTCCGCTTCACTCAATCCCTGCGCGGAAGCAAACGTCGAGGTGCCCTGGGAGCGTGCGAGAAAGTACTCGAAATACATATCCGCCGTTAGTTCGATCCCCGCACCGGCGAAGACGTCTCGTGTGGCCTGAAAATACCAGCGCTCGGTGTCCACAAGCACACCGTCATTGTCCCAGAGGATCGCCGCGTAACGGGGAATGGCGGACTGGGGAACGTCTGAGTTTGTCTTAAGGGAGTCCAGGTTATTTTCTTTCTCGTGGGGAGTGATACGCCACAGCGGGCATTACATTCTATCGTCATGGTGTAACTGGGTTTGAGACGCCA
>JAZKEA010000021.1:2472-11693 GCA_040387315.1 Armatimonadota bacterium
TATGCGAGGGGCCCTCGGGCTTCTCCTGACCCCGAAGCCAGACACGGCAAACACCGCTCGCCGTCTGCTGAGGCGTGAAAACCACGGGCGCGGTCTTCTCGGACGGAACTATGCCAAGCTTCGGCAGCCAGGCACGGGCTGTCTGAACGGCTTCGTCTACCTTTCCCATTTCCGGCACGGATGACTTTGGCCTTCGGCCCGGAACGTACGGATGCCCGTTCAGGTCGCACGTCGTGCTCGCGTAGATCAAATCGCCCGTGTCCGCGTCGTAGCGCAGTTCTGCCAAGTCGGCCAAATCCGCGGTTTCTCCGGTTTCGGCTTCTGCCGGGCGGCCAATGACGCACCAAAGACGCTGCGTGCTGCCGTCGGCGCGCCCAGATACGCTCTGGAGGACCTGTATCTCACCATGCCCAGGAGCGAGCCCGTGCATCACCGGCGCGGCCTTCTCTAAGATCGCTTCCGCCGTGAAAACCGGGGCACTATCGAGCGTCACGGTACCCGTTCGGGCAAGCGTAGCGGCTAAGGATACCAAAGCAGAAGCCCCGGGTATCGTGCCGGCGGTCTGAGGCGGCCGGCAGTGCATTAAACGGAGGGCAGGAATTGCCAGTAAGAGCAAGATTGTCACGATGGAACAGAAACGTGTCACACGGCGTGCTTCTTTGGACGGGGAGGCCGCCTGGCTGGATACGGCAGATACGGCAGACACGGTGCATCCGTAGGGCTGCGTTTTTGCTGCGGATTGGGGCACATTTGATGCGACCGGGCGCATAAACCGGGACTTTGATTTTTCGCGAATATTGCGATGGGAGCAATGATCTCTCATAATTTAGCACGTCCTTGTGTGATTTGTAATCTGCAGTGCGAGTGCAGTGCGAGTGTGGTTTCCCTCACTGACACGCTAACGGGCACCTCGGGAACAAATAATGGTTACCGGTGTGATGGTTCCTCCTGGGAAACTTGAGTCGATTGTAAACATCTAAAGAAAATCGAAGAATTAAATCGATTGTATTCCTGTTTGCCGTTTGACTTTGTGGCTGCGCGGGATGTTCCCGATTTATCGCGCAGGAAACGAGGATGGCTCCCGTGAACGAACCGGTAAGCCAGCCGGAGCCGGTGGGAGTGGACCAGTCAGCAAATCCTGTGTTTAGGCTCGAAAGTAGCAAATCGCATCGGGTTTGCGTCTTAACAGCGGTGTTTTCTTTCGAAGCTAGTAAGGTAAACAATGCATCATGAGAAAACATCTTGGCTGCAGAACTTTCGTCCGGCGGATAATGCGGCTATCTGTGCTGTTATGTGTCTTCGCCTCGGCATCGGCGAGCCGTTCTCAGGATGGCGGCGCGGCAGTAGATATGACGGGTATTGGTATCTACGCGATGGAAGACGCGGTTAAGGAATCCGCGCGACCGACAAAGCAAACCCGCCGCAATCCGGGTGCAAAGATCGGGTCCCCGTCACGGCAGCAAACGGCGCGGGAGACGGCGATTCTGACCTTCACGCCTTCGCTGGAGCGGCGGCGGCGAAATCTCACCGCCTTTGCGGCAAAATTACGCGCGCAGAACCCGCAGGCAAAGGTAAACATTCAGCAGCCCATTGGAAACGGAGACATCATCAGCCGTCTGAATCAGGAACTGGTCAAAGTCGGCCTCAAGCCCAATAACATCGCTGACGCGTATGCCGCCTGGTGGCTGAATGCCTGGCTGGCATCCCGCGGACGCGTGGATACCCCGCCCCGCGCCCAGATCGCCGCTATTCGGGCCCAGGCGGTACATGCTCTCCTGCGCGTCCCCGCCCTCGCTTCCGCCAGTGATGCCGCGAAGCAAGAACTGGCCGAGGATTACTTGGTACAGACGGCGATTATCGGTGCTGCCCTTGAACAAGCAAAGAACAACCCCGCTCAGCTTAAAGCAATAGCCGCCCGTATTCGGCAGGACGCGGCGATAAGGGGCCTCAACCTGGACGCGCTGAGCCTGACCAGCAAGGGTTTTGAAAAACGGCGCTGAGTCTGCCGGTGCCGTTCCCGTGTTCGGACGACCGGGGCGAAGGAGATAGCGCCCCGGCGCGTAAACTTATCCGTATGAACTATCGAACATTGGGACGAACGGGCCTCTCCGCGAGCGTGATGGGACTGGGCTGCGGCGGTCACAGCCGCCTGGGGATGGCGCAGAATAAAGGCGAGGAGAATGCGGTCACGGTTGTTCGCCGCGCCCTGGATTTGGGAATCAATTTCCTCGACACCGCAGAGGCGTATGGGACGGAACCGGCAGTCGGGCGGGCGCTCTACGAAGCCGGCGTCCGTGACCGCGTGATACTCTCGACGAAAGTCTCAACCAACAAAGACGGGGCGCGGCGGACCGCGGCGGAGCTACGCGCGGCGGCAGAGGCGGGCCTGCTCCGCCTTCAGACCGACCGGGTCGATATTCTGCACCTCCATGGAGTTCGGGATACGGACTACGACTACTGCCACGACGAGTTGGTCCCCGCTCTGCTCGATCTGCGAACGGAGGGAAAGATTCGATTCGTCGGAATCACAGAAGCGTTCGGACCCGACCCGCAGCACAAAATGCTCGAACGGGCCGTGCGCGATGACTGCTGGGACGTCATGATGGTCGGCTTTAACTTCGTCAATCAATCGGCTCGGGAGCGCGTCTTTGCCGCCACGCAGGCAAAAAACATCGGCGTCCTCGACATGTTCGCCGTCCGTCGCGCCCTGACGACCCTCCCCGCCCTCCACGAGCTTCTGGCCCAGATGGCGACTGAAAATCAGCTTCCCGCAGCCGCTGCCGCCGCGCTGGCGACCGGTGATCCCGTCGGATTCCTCTTCAACGGGCCGGATGCGCCGGAGAATATCGCCGATGCTGCCTACCGGTTCTGCCGCGATGAATCGGGAATCCAAGTTGTTCTGTCGGGTACCGGGAGCGTCGATCACCTGGAGGCGAACGCCGCTTCGCTTACCCGTCCCCCGCTCTCGCCGGAGCATGTCCAGCGGCTACGGGAAATCTTCCAGGGCATCGATACCGTGTCCGGGAACTGAGCGACCCGCCGACAGTTTTTGGACGCAGCCTCGGGCAGTGAAGGAGGTAAAATGCTACCATAGAGCTATGCCCCAAGTGCTTTCTTCTCTGCCTGTTCGCCGCGAGGATATCGATGCCGCCTACGAAACGCTCCGGCCTGTTGTCCGCCGAACGCCGCTGGAGTTTTCCGAGCGGCTTTCGGCGCTCTACAATGCCCGAATCTTCCTGAAGCGGGAAGACCTGCAGACGGTCCGGTCCTATAAAATTCGGGGCGCGTACAACTGCATGAGCCGCCTGAGCGACGACCAGCGCAGTCGGGGCGTGGTGTGCGCCAGTGCGGGCAATCATGCCCAGGGGGTCGCGCTGAGCTGCCGTCTGCTGGAGATCCGGGGAACCATCTTCATGCCGCAGAACACCCCGCGCCAGAAGATCTCCCGCGTCCGTAGTCTGGGCGGCGAGTGGGTAACACTGGAGCTGATCGGCGACACGTTCGATGAGGCCAAGGCGCTGTCGCTCGAATTTGCCGACCGCGAGGGCTGGACCCTTGTTCCACCGTTTGACAATGTCGATGTCGTCACCGGTCAGGGAACGGTCGCTCGTGAGATATTCGAGCAGATCGGCGAACCCCTGGATCACCTGATTATCGCGGTTGGGGGGGGCGGCCTGCTTTCCGGGTCCGCGGTTTATGCCCAGGCGGTCTCTCCCCGGACGCGCCTGACCGGGGTTGAGCCGCTCGGGGCGACCTCGCTTCGGGCCGCCATCGATGCCGGTCAGGTGGTAAGCCTGGAGGCGATGGACACGTTCGTGGACGGAGCGGCGGTTCTGCAGGTGGGCCATATTCCATTTGAGATATGGACGGCTCTGACCCCCGACGTGATCGCTGTCCCTGAGGGGCATGTCTGCACCAAAATGATCGAGCTGTACCAGCAGGACGGCATTATCACCGAGCCCGCGGGCGCTCTCACCATCGCCGCCCTCGACAGTCTGCGGTCCCAAATCGCGGGAAAGACGGTTGTCTGCGTGGTCAGCGGCGGGAACAATGATATCAGCCGGTATCCCGAAATTATCGAGCGCAGCCTGATCTACCAGGGGCTTAAACACTACTTCCTGATCGCCTTCTCCCAGCGGGCGGGCGCGCTGCGACAGTACCTCGATGACGTGCTTGGCCCCACGGACGATATCACGCTCTTCGAGTACGTGAAAAAGAACAACCGCGAATTTGGGTCAACGCTTGTCGGGATCGAGCTCGCAGACCCCGCGAACCTCGCGCCCCTGCTCGAACGCATGGATGCCATCGGTCTCCGCTACCAGCCGGTCGAGCGCGACAGCCTTCTGTATCGGTTTCTGTTGTAAGCGGTTCCCGTTCACAGGCCGGTCCATTTTCGCAACAACCTTGACAGGATGCTCGGCGCGGGAATATAATCGGGAGCAAGTGATTATACGTATAACCAAAACGTATGACTTAACCGAGTGATGTGCAGCGGAATGCACAACGCCCCAGTGACCAGAGCTGTTACGCTGTTACCAGGAGGAACAATGATGTCGTTTCCCAGACCGTTCGTGCCCGCCGTCCCGCCCGCGAAATTCTGCCGCAATTCCCCCCTTACCACCGGATTTACTCTAATCGAACTGCTCGTGGTAATAGCAATCATTGCCATACTTGCCGCGATACTTTTCCCCGTTTTTGCACAGGCACGGGAAAAGGCACGGCAGACGGCCTGTCTCTCTAATACCAAGCAGCTTGGGCTCGGGATTGCACAGTACACTGTGGATTACGACGAAACGCTCCCGATGGGCGGCTATGACAACGGTCCGAATACCAGCCGCTGGTACCGGGATATCTATCCCTATATCAAAAACGTCGGTATATTGACGTGCCCCAGTGAAGGCCGGGAGACGATCAATAATGTGGCGACGAATTTCACGCCCAAACTCGACGCTGGCAGTAACACGGCTACCCTGATACGCCCCGCGGGACCCAATTACAACGGGGCCTACGCCTGTGATCCGAACTGGCTGGGCTATGTCAGCCCCACGGCGGGACGGCCCCTTCCTCTCGCCGAAATGACCGACTCGGCGGGAACGTTCGTCATCTGCGAGGCCGCGCAGCTGGACCCGAACCGGGTCATGGGCGGTAAGCCGGATGCCCTGAACCCCCTGAACTGGAACAGCGACATCAATGTTCTCAGATCCGCCGACTTCCAGATGCGTCCCCCGCTTGCTCGCTCGACGACCGGCACCTGGTACAACGGATACACCTCCGCGACCGATGATTCGACAATGAACGGGTCGCGCCGCGCCGTTCCCCGCCACAACGGCGGACTGAATGTTATCTATGCGGACGGTCACGCGAAGTGGTCGAAGATAACGGCGTTCCTGGGCATCCCGGAGTTCGGAAACAAGGGCTATCCCTACGGCGATCCGCGTAATGCGTGGGACGATAAATGAGAAAATTGGCAGCGGCGGTGAGCGTGCCGGTATGGTGACGATGTCAGACATCGCCCGTCGGGTCGGCGTCTCGCAGGCAACGGTCTCTTATGTGCTGAGCGGGCGACAGTCCGGCGTCCGGGTGCGCGACGAGATGCGTCAGCGTATCCTTCAGACTGCCGCCGACCTGGGCTACCGCCGCAACGACATGGCACGGGCGATGTCGTCGGGGAAAAGCTATGTCCTGGGCTTCGTGACCCGCATTGCGGGACAGGAAAGCTCGGCGCGAATGATGGTCGGCGCACAGGAAGTGGCGAGTGAGAATGGCTATTCGATTCAGCTCATGCCGCTCCATGGGAAATCGCCCGACTATGCCGCCGCCTTTGCCCGTCTTGCCGAACAGCGTGTCGCCGGTGTCCTCGCGCTCAACCTCAAGGTCGATGCCATCGAGCTTTTGCGTCAGGAGACCGAGCGGTTCGAGATACCGATTGCGTTCATGGACGACCCGCCACCGCTTGACTGGGCGATGCGCGTTATCAGCGACGACCGTGGCGGGCTGCGCCTGGCGCTGGAGCATCTAATCGCCCTGGGGCACCATAGAATCGGCTTTGTCTCGGCACAGCGCGAGTCACCGCTCGCCGAACAGCGACGGGCGCTTTTCCTCGACCTGATGGCGGAATACGGTCTGCCCGTACCAAACGAATTTGTACTGGCGACAGACTGGGTCAAGCCGGAGATAGTAGAACCCGCCGTCCATGCCCTGCTCGCTCCGGGCAGGCCGCGCGAAACCTACCCGACCGCGTTTCTGACTGCCGGAGACCTCATGGCGATGGTTACAATGCGAACCGCTCGCGCACTGGGGTACCGGGTGCCCCAGGATCTGTCGGTTGTCGGGTTCGCGGATTTTATCAGCGCCACTTTCGCCGACCCCCCACTCACAACAATCGCGCAGCCCTTCGAGGAGATCGGACGTTGTGCCGCCCGGTACCTGCTGGACTGTGCCCATGCCACGAATCCCGGATCCGGTGCCGAGATTGTGATTCCGACCTACCTCGTCGTCCGCGCCTCCACCGCGCCTGCCGTATAAGCGTCACCTCACGAAACGGATTCCGGTCACGCACATATGCCGAACTAAATTGGTACGCGAAAACAGGTCATACTCCTGAGAGGATGCTAAACACCCGAAGTTCCAATTCCGTATCCTCCGACATCTATAATTCGTACAGGCCTGCCGCCCACAATAAACGCCAGGCGGAGAAGAAAGGGCGAGGCAATTTGGAACAGGCCGAAGAATAGGCGAAGAAGGGTACGTTTCAAACTCAGGGCGTTCGTTGACCCCCGCGAGCGCGGCGGAGGATTAGAGGATTATCTGTTCGCCTCCGTTAATTCTTGAATTGAGCGTCTATTCGCTCAGTTCCAGGAGATTACTCTTTATGAATCGCTCATCGTTTTTGTGTCGGTGCGCCGCCGTTTCGCTCGGTGCGTGGTTCCTGGAGGGCTGCGGAGGCTCGGGCGGTTCGGATACGCCTAATTTTCGCTACAGTGTGGATGAAATCGTGACGCTGCCGTTTATCGCCGATATGGTCGCGCGAAACCGTCAGGGCTACAGCATTGGTTCCAGCAGTGCCGCGGACTTCGGCACAGGCTACGAGGGGTTTCTGGTATCGCCCGAGGGCGCATTCATTCGGGTTCCAAACCTGCAGGATGTTAAGACAGCCCGGTTCTCCGCGATCAACAACACCGGAAAGGCCGTGGGATCCGGCTCTTACAGTTCCGGGGTCAATCAACCGTTTGTCCATGACATTCCAACCGGCGTCACAACCCCGATCACCGCTCTGAACAGCCCCCGGTCGATCAACGATGCGAACGAGGTTCTGGGGGTTGAGCTGCGCAACACTTCCGGCCCCGGCCCCGCGTACTCTGGCGGGCTCATAACCAACCTTGCCACCGGTGCCACGGAGACGCTGCCCGACCCGGAGGGCGACACCTATTTTACGGGCACGAAGATCAATAATTCCGGTCTGGTTGTCGGCGGTTTGGGAAGCCCTCTCGCTTCCGAAGGCGTTCTCGCGCTGTATGACTTGAACACCAGGACACTGCGGACAATTCCCGCAGGAATCTATCCGGGCACCTGGGCACTGTTTGTTTCGGACAGCGGGAAGATCACGGGCGTTGATTTTGAACTAAGTTATGATCCAGAAAAGCGATCACGCGTATTTCTCTTCGATAGTGCCTCGGGCGGCAAAACATATCTGCCGGAGCTGCCGCAGGTGGCGGGCGGAGCCGTGTCGTTCCCGCTGAACGCCAGCGGCGACGGCGCTATCGGAACCTCCTACGGCGGGTTCGTTTATCGTCAGGGGCGGATTCAGGAGATCAACTCGACACTCAGCGCCGACGATCAGAAGACCTGGAAGATCTGGCAGACATACGCGATTGATGACAGTGGCATCATCTACGCCGTCGGCGATCTCAAAGGCGATACGACAGCCCCGACGACCACCTCTCTGCTGCGACTGACGCCGCAGTGATTTCCACTCAGGATTAGCGAGCCTTAACAGGCTCTGAAGTCCGTTTCGGGCACCCCATTACAAAACGGATTCCGGAGAACGCGGGGCAGCAGGCGGGAGTTATCCACTTATAAGCGCGAGCGCCTCTTCCCTGGTAAGGGCACGGCCTGCTTCGAGGGCGGCGGCAAACTTTTCGGGAGGCATTTTCCGGGCGGCGTCATCGCGCTGTGCGATGCGCTCAGCGATCTCCGACGCGGAGCCGGGCGCGTGGATCGCCGCCCGAAGTGTCTCCGACGCTCCCCAGAGCCGGACCGCCCGCTCCTCGTCACCCCGAAGGACGCAGACCGACGCATACGTTTCCAGCACATACGGAATGTACCGGTCGTTGCCGCTCTCCCGCATCAGACTGAGGGCCTCGCGGACCTGATTCGCAGCATCGTCCGGATCGGAGCGGTCGATAGCGGCCAGCGCGAGATTGAGGCGCAGCAGCATGGTGCCGGGGCGATCCTGCATCTGACGGCGCAGCGCAAGGCTCTCGTCATAGTAGCGCGAGGCTGCCGCCGTGTCGCCCCGCTTCCGGGCGGTTGTCCCCAGAGTCTCCAGCGTCGCGGCGAGACCCGGCAGATCGTTCAGTTCTCTTCTGAGCGCGAGACTCTTTTCATACCAGTCCATCGCCTCCTCCAGATGTTCCTGGCGGGCGGTGATTACCCCGAGGTTCTGGAAGACGAGCGCGATTCCGGACTGATCCTCGATCCTGCGGCTCAGCTCCAGACTCTCCTCGTAGCAGCGGCGGGCGGCGGTGAAATCCGCTTGATTTCCGGCGAGATTACCCAGCATCAGCAGGGTGCGGGCAGCACCCCGTGTGTTTCCCTGCTCGTGATGAAGCTCAAGCGCCTCGTGGTAGAGCGCCTTCGCCTCGTCGAAGTTCCCCCGGTGCATGGCAAGGTTCCCGAGTCCGGAAAGCGACTGAGACAGGGCGACGGCATCGCCGATCACCTGCAGGTCGGCGAACTGCGCTGGGAAGCTGCGAGCGGCGCCGTGTACCACCGCGGTCACGTGATGGAGCTGACGCCGCGTGAGGCGGCGCTGCGGCCACAATCCTGGTACTCGTACTGACCGTGGCGATTCCTTGCGCGTCGCCGAACGACAGGGTGGCGCCCGGCTGGAAGCCGGTTCCTGTGATAGTGACGCTTGTCTTGCCACTCGCCGTTCCGGTATTCGGATAGAGCGCTGCCAGGGTAAGGGTCGGATTCTCAGATGGCGTCCGCCGGCTTCG
>JAZKEA010000021.1:11703-15136 GCA_040387315.1 Armatimonadota bacterium
CGGGACTCGTCCCGGCAGGTCTCCAGGTATCGCAGGGCTGCGACCCTATCCCCCTGCGCCCCCGCCAGATTCCCCGCGGCGGCTAGTGCGAGAACGCGGCTCGGTCTCGGTGTCGATTCCGCACGGTCCAGGGCGGTGGCGAGATGCTGTCGGCCCTCCGTCAGGTAGCCACGCATCATCCAGAACCGCCATAGCGTCCCGGCAAGCCGAAGGTGGGTCTCTTTATCGTCCGGGGCATCACTTGCGGCGAAGTAGGCGAGGATCGCGCGAAGGTTACCATGGTCATCCTCGATCCGGTTCAGCCATTCCGACTGCAGCGGGCCGGTCAGTTGCGCCGCTCCGGCCTCGGAAAAGTCGAGAAAGTAGCCGATATATCGCCTTCGGATATCGGATGCCCCCGAATCGGCGAGGCGTTCCGCCACGAACTCGCGCATGGACTCCAGCATTCGGTACCGCATGGTTCCGTTTGGCGTCTCCTCGGCGATAATCAGCGACCGTTCACAGAGCTCTGCCAGAAAGCCCATCGCGAACGGGTCTTGGCTCACGGTCTCGGCGGCCTCCAGGGTCCATCCTCCCCGAAATACGGAAAGCTGAGCGAAGAAGCTCTGCAGGTCCAGGGAAAGCAGGCGGAAACTCCACTCGATGGTCGCTCGGAGCGTCGAATGCCGGGGGGAGACATCCCGTCGTTTGGAGACAAGCAGATCGAATCGGCGGTTCAGTCGCTCCAGCATCTGTGCCGGGGTCAGGGTCTGCGACCAGGCTGCGGAAAGCTCGATGGCAAGAGGAATCCCTTCAAGCCGCGTGCAGAGTGCGGTAATAGCGTCCGCATTACGCGCTGTCAGCTGAAAGTCGGACCGTGCGGCCTGGGCTCGGTTGACAAAGAGCTGAACGCTGGGAAACTCCAGGAGAACCTGAGGCGTGCCGGGATGGAGCGGTGTGGGCAGGGGCCGAACGGGCTGTTCCCGCTCCCCTTCCAAAAGCAGCCGCTGACGCGATGTCACCAGGCAGGAGAGTGTACGTACACGGTTCAGAAGGGTGTTCAGAGGAAACGCGGCGGAGTCCACGATCTGCTCGAAGTTGTCCATCACCAGCAGGACCGGACCGCTATCAGCCTTCTCCTGCAGAGCGGCGATGACGCGCTCCTCCTGATTTCCCCCTGTCCCCGACGACAGGCCCAGCGCCTTCCCGACTGCTTCGAAAAATCGAGAGGCATCCGGCAATTCCGCAAGGGGAACAAACCATGTCCCCCCCGAAAAGTGCGCGGACATCTGGCGGGCAGCTTCAATAGCGAGCCGGGTCTTCCCGGTACCTCCGGGCCCGGTGAGGGTGAGCAGCCGAACCTCGTCGCCGCAGAGACTGTCCGCGATCTGCGATACCTCCTCCTCCCGCCCAAAAAACGGCTGCAAAGCCGGGAGATTGTGCGGGATGCTCGTCCTCAGCTCCGCCGGGGCAGGGGAGGCAGCGCCAGCAGACCCCGGCGGCACTAGATGCTCCGTATAGAGCTTCGTGTAATGATCTTTGTAACTCGCACCGCCCTCATTGATCGCCAGCCGCTCCAAAATCAGCTCCGCAAATTCATGCGGCATTTTCGCATCCAGATCCACGAAGCCGCTGAGTCCATGCAAGCCTTCGCCATCCACCAGTGCATAGCGCGAGAGCATGACCCGCTTCTTGTCCGCACCGCCCGCCTTCACCATCGAGTAAATGGCGCGCCACTCCAGCCCGCACCACTCATTGGACTCATAGTCCGGGCAGAGCACCGCGACGACAAGCTCCGCCTCCTTGTAGTGCTCCGGCAACTCAAAAGCCAGATCCACCCCCGCAAACTCCGCCTCATGAAACCTGTCATAGAGGATCTTCTCCCTCCCCAAACACCTCCCCAGCACCTCCGCCACCCTCTCCACAAACTCCCTCTTCTTCCCCGTGAAGGAGAACGCGATGCGGAAACGTTTGTGAAGCGGCTCAGTCATGATTGTAAGGATTACGCCCCATCCAAGCAAATCCCGGCGCATACGCCAGAGAAATCCGGGCATCATGTCGCCGGCCACAGGTGTCCCCCACGAAAGGAAAAAGCCGCAGTGGCTGGCTGCGGCTTCGGGGGAGGGAATGGGAGAAGTGCTCGGCTCATGCGGCCAGGGCTAGCGGGCTCGTGTAGTGCGCATGAAGCTCGACCACCAGGTGATTAAACTTCTCAATGATGAGAGCGTTGTCCTGATCGTCTTTGGCATTGAGGTGCATGAGCACCAGTTGCTCCACGGCGCTCTGGAACATCGGAGCTCCGAAGTTCATGAGGTGCGTGTCCAGCCAGTCGTTGCCGCAGCCGGAGCGCGGCAGCGCGGGATGGTACTCCGGCTGCAGCACCTGGCGGAGTTTCAGCACGATTTGTTTGCTCAGGCGTTGGGACGCCTGGTGATGACCCAGGAGGATGCTGGGGGCCAGCGCGCACACAGCTGCGCGCACCTCCGCCGGAAAGGCGGCCAGTTCTTCGATTCGGTTGAGGATGGTGATCATGAGCTTGGTTCGGTTAGGGTGAGGACTGACTTGATGAGCGAAGTATGAAATATAACTGGAAAAATACAACAAAAAACTGTGAAAAAACTGCAATGAAGCCAAAAAGAAAGCCCGCCGTTTCTACAAACGGCGGGCTTTCCTTGGCTGGCTTGAAATGAGGCCTTTGCTGGACTTAATGGTGCAGGGTAAACTGCACCGTGGCTTTCATCTCTTTGCTGATGGCGTAGTCGATCACGGCGCGGAGATACTCCGTGACCTTGATTCCGGAATCTTCGGCCAGCTTTTTGAGCTTGGCTTTCTGTTCAGGGCTCAGATCCACGCTGATGTTTCTGTCACGTCGTGTATTGGCGTGTGTGTAGGATTGCTTTCCCTGGTCGGCGGAGACCGGGCAGGGACCGAATGGCTGTTTCGGTCAGCAGGAGAAGGAGGCCCTCCTCTAACCGGCACACGTTCGCTTTTTGGGGATGGCTGTTGGTGTTTCATAGCTGCTTAGTCGCGAAAATTGGTTGGTATATTCTACGACTGTCAGGTTCATTGTTGGCTGCTAGTGTTTGTTTCCTGTGTTTCGCAGCAGCAGTGCTGCAAAAGGGTATGAAAGTTTGAATAAAATCTATATTCACTATCTACTGTAAATCTGCCATGTTTACTGGAAATTTCTACAGTTATAAACGAAAAAAGCCCAACCGCTGGCAGTTGGGTCGCTTCGCAAGGTGCTGTATTCGTCAGGGGAAGGGGCTCCGGTCAGTTAAAAAACAAACCGCTTTGTCGGAAGTGCGTTGGGTTATCATCATTCCTTCCTCGTTGAATGTTAAGATTGAATGCACATGTGAATAAGCCGGATGTGCCAGAAAACTCGTTCAGTGCAACTTTTTATTTGTAAAAATGCAGCAAACTTGTTGACAAACTTTTCACATTGTTTTCA
>JAZKEA010000022.1:0-5411 GCA_040387315.1 Armatimonadota bacterium
TCTTCTTCTGGCCCCACATCGGGATCGCGCCCTGGGCGTGAATCGTCTCGACCGGGGCTGTCAGGCAGAAGTGGAAGAAACGCGGCTCCCGGCACCGCAGCTCACCGACGACTTCCTCGAAATAGGGCGGATGCCAGAGACACATCGGCATAATCAGCGTTCGATCATAGGTCCGGCGAAGCGACAGGGCGGTCGTGACGACGAGCGAACGCCACAGGACATAATCTTGAAAATCGTCCGGTTTGTCGATGGGGCTGAGCACATTCCGGAGAAAAAAGCCGACCTCCTCCGGATCGAAGAGAAGCGAATTGGGGAGGCGCTCACAAAGGCGCTCGGCGACCGTCGTCTTGCCGACGCCGAACGCTCCGTTGATGAAGACGATCATTATGTCCTATTACTTATTCGTTCTTGCCGTTGCCACCGCTGCTGCCTTGAGAAGGCTCACCTTAGGAATACGCCGCACAAGGGTCGATTTACCGTGAAAGTCCATAACAAACACGCGATATTCGGTAGCGGTGACGGTCACGGAGATACCGTTGGGGTCATCCTGTGAACTGTTTTGATGTGCCCTGTCAAAATACCGACCGACATACGCGCCATCGGAGAGGCGGTGGACCCGAATACCCTGCGACTGCCCTTCAACCAGGAAGGCGTACTCGCCGCAAACTGCCATTGTCCCGTGAGAGGCCACCATAAAACCCTGTTTGGGGTCATAGGGCGCGCCGGTCTCTTTGTCGTAGGGCGACCACCATTCGAATTTGCGGCGAACCGAAAGGGCAACCGGCCCGACCGAGTACAGGGGCTTTACATCGGGGTTTTTCTGCCATCCCGCGTACCGCTCCAGACAGTAGACGCCGTTCCGGTCAATAATGGCGTACAGGTCACCGGTTGCCCAGTGGATGCGCATCTGGACACACTCACGGGCGGTCATCGGGTCAGAAAGGGCAGTCGGCAGGGTGATCTCTGTGATATTGTCCAGCAAGAGAACACCGCGCTCACGATCGAACGTTTTCCATATTAAGGCTTTGGGAGAGGCGATAATACCCGTTCCGGCGGGCAGGAACCAGAGATCGCCCGTTAGGGGGTGAACATTGATCTGGTTGCCGTCCCGCAGCACTGAGAGTTTTGATAAGTCAAAAGCCTGGTAGCGGTCGGCGGTGAAATTGCCCGTCCTGTCCGTGCGGGCGATGAGTCCCTTCCCCCACTCGATTTTGGGAGGAGTGGGAACCCGTGCCGCTGCGGTATCGGGACGGAAAGCGGCTCCGGCGACTGGGACCAGGATGCGGGCCGCTTCGTCCCATCGGTAGATATTGATGTCCGTGTTTGAGGTATAAACGTAGAGCGTCCCATTGACCCGCACGGCGGCTATCGGCTGCTGATGACCCCCGCCGCCCTTTCGCGGGTCGGTCGGGTATTTCTTGAAGTCGTAGGAGGGCTTCCAGCTTCGGTGTTCCTTTCCCGCGCCTTTGTAACTCCAGTCCATGATATGAGAGTTCATCATCGTGAAAACGAGGTTTGGGTTTGCCGGATCAGTGACGGCGGAACCGATACTCACCAGACTATAGGCAGTGAACTTCGGCGTTTTCAGCACGAACCCGCTGTCATCGGACTTCCACGAGTAGCCGGGAACCCCGCTTTCGTCGCCGATCTTCTGCCCGCGCTTCAGTTCTTTGAACGGGACTTCGCCACGATACCAATCGGGCACTTTTTTGGTTCCACCGGGGATACCCTTAAAACCGTTCCACAGCCAGAGACCCGTCGCAAATTTATACGCATTCTCCGGTGTTCGGTTCTTTAAATCGGTTCGGGGGAACGGCATGTCAAAAAGGCCGCCTACAACCTGGCCGGTATGGGGGTCCACGTAGGTGTCGTGCCAGCCGCCCTCGTTCCAGTCGCTATGAATGCGAATGAGGAATGTCTTCCGATCCGGCGCGTATTCCAGACCCACGCGGGATACGGCAAGAGGGATGGCGAGGCGCATGGGTGCGCCGCCGGGGAAACCTATGTGCCCGCCCTGGAGGACGCCCGCGTTCGTCTCCGTTGTGCCGCCGCTGCTGTTACCGATGCGGGTCGAGACAACATCTTTGATGACCGGGTAGCGGGCCAGGAATGACTTCAGCTTTGTCCGGTGCACCATCTTTATCTCTGCCGCTTTGCCGTCGGTTTTTGCCGCAGTGTCAGCGGCAGGCGGGGCAGTCCTAGGTGGCGGATGCGTCCGTGCCTCCGGTGGCGTGGCGACAAAGGGCAGCAGCGCGAGTGGCAATAAGACCACACGAGAAAGCGATCGAACAGTTCTCATAATGATTAACCGGGGTGAACAGCAGGCAATCACTGTCCGTCGTAAGTTCATTCTACGGTCGCCTTCGGTAGAACTGGCATCAGTCGGCAGATCGACAGCAATTGTGGAGTTGCGCTTCCTTACCGTTTTCAGGTCTCGGGCCAGAATGCTTCCACTCATTTTAGACCTATTCCCGCTTCGTATTGAGTCAACTTATTTTCTCTTGCACTACGGCAAAGCTATATGCTGTAATACACGCAAGCATTGTGTAGCCGAACGTGCCTAAGGCAGCGTCCGTCTTGCCACCTGCTTCGCCTTGATGAATACGACGCCGAACGCTCCGTTGATAAAAACGATCATAGCGTAAATTCTTTAACTCATTTCTTTTTCGAGGCCGCGCATGAAGAAGAGCAAACAGGGGACGAATCGCTGCGTACAGCTGACCGATGCCGGTTTGCAGCGCCTTCATACGGCTCGCCGACGCTATCGTCAGAGTATTGACAACATCGCCTGGGATAAAAAAACGCCCTCGGTCAACACCGTCAAGCGGGCTCTGCGCCAGGCTCCGGTCTTTCTGGACACGCTGGAGCGGATTTGGGACTACCTTCGGAGCTGTGCGGAGGCGCAGAAAGAGTCGCTAACCGATCTGGTTCCCGGCGAAGATTATAGAGACTATGTGGAGAACGAGACATCTCCCACGCCTGCCCCGCGGACGACCGAACTCGTGTTACCCCCTGTGTCACCACCGCCCGGCGACCGCCGCCGGGGCTGGCTCTCGCGCCAGGTACCGCGCCACAATCGCCTTTTTCTGGGGCGTCGCGCCATTCTGGATCAGCTTCACGACACCCTGGCCCGAGGGGCCGCCGCCCTGATTCCGGACGCCCAGGCGCTGACGGGGCTGGGCGGAATCGGTAAGACACAGACCGCCATCGCGTATGTGTACGAGCATCGAACGGACTACGACGGGATCTTCTGGCTGGCCGGGGAGACCGTCGATGCCCTGAGCGAAGGTCTCGCCGGTTTTGCCCAGGAGCTGAATCTCATCGACTCCGCGTCCGCCTCACGGCAGGAAGCGCTCTCCGCGATTCATGCCTGGTTTCAGTCCCATACCGGCTGGCTCCTGGTGATTGATAATGCGGACGATCTCGATACCCTCGCCCCGCATTTCCCCCGTCACCACACGGGCAGCCTTCTTCTGACGACCAGACGCCGGAACACGATGCTGTGGGCCGCGCCGGTCGAGGTGCTGAAGTTTGACCGTCACGACGGGGCCCTGCTGATACTGCGTCGTGCGGGCCTTCTGGGGCTGAGTCAGACGCTGAGTACTGTCCCCGACCCGGTACGCGACGCCGCCGAACAGCTCAGTGACGCCCTCGATGGTCTGCCGCTCGCTCTCGATCAGGCGGGGGCGTACATTGCCGAGACCGGAATCACGCTTCCGCAATATCTTGAGCGGTTTCGCGCGTTCGGGCTGGACCTGCTGGATGCGGTTCCGGACCCGCAGCATAAACCCGTCCGCATCACCTTCGCTCTGGCGGTACAGCAGGTCACCCGGCGCGGATTGTACCGACGTTCCGCGGTTGAGATGCTCTCCCTCTGCGCTTTTCTCGCGCCGGATAGTATTCCCGAAACCGTTCTGGCAGCCTATCCGTTTCCGCAGGACGATCCGGCGCAGAGAGGGAAAGACCCTGTCTACTGTGGTGAAGTCAGCGCCCTCCTGTGCGGCTACTCGCTTCTGAGGAGGGATCCTTCCGCCGCGCTTTTCTCTATCCACCGTCTGGTTCAGGCTGTGGCGCGGGAAACGCTCGCCCCCGAGGAGCACCGGTTGTGGAAGGAACGAGCCGTACAGGCGGTCGCGGACGCCTCGCCGGATTTCGAGTTTGAGGACTGGGCAGTCTGCGACCAGTTCCTGCCCCACTGGCGTTTGTGCGCCCGGTACATCGAAGAAGAGGGCTTTCAGACCGAAGCCGCCGCGTATCTTCTTTATCAGGCCGGCAGATATGTCCGCGCCCGCGCGCTCTATAGCGAGGCCGAATCGCTCCTCCGTTCTGCCTGCGAGATCGCCGAAAAAATTCACGGCGGGAAGGATCTGGTCACGGCGAAGTACCTGGACAGCCTTGCCTGCCTGTACCGGGATCTGGATCGAACCAGTGCAGCCCAATCGCTCCATGAACGCTCGCTTGCTATCTGCGAAGCGGTGGTGGGCTCGGACCACCCGGAAACGGCGAGCGCCCTGCACAACCTTGCCCTCCTGTATACTGAGCAGCGGGCGCTTGACCGCGCGGAGGCGTGCTTCCTGCGTGCGCTGACCATCCGGGAGCGGCACCTGTCGCCGGATCATCCGGGCGTCGCCACGACGCTTACTCAGCTTGCCGCCGTCTACCGGGGTCAGGAACGGTTTCCGGAGGCCGAATCCTGCTACCGACGCGCCCTCGATGTCTACGAAAAAACGCTTGACCCGAACCACGTCGATCTCGCCGTGGGCTGTAACAATCTCGCTCTGCTGTATGTCTCCACGAACCGTCCGAAGGAGGCGGAACCGCTCTATCTTCGCGCACTGCAGATCAACGAGGCGGCCCGTGGTCCGTTTCATCCCGAGACCGGCACCGTACTCTGGGGTCTGGCGATAGTCCAGTGGCGTCAGGGGCGCGTGGAGGACGCGGAACAGACATTCCGTCGCGCCATCGCCGTCTACCGTCGGAACTATAACGAGGACCACTCGCGGTTAGTCCGCCTGCTCGGTTATTACGCCGACTTTCGGAAACAAACGGGAACAGAGCTAAACTCCTGACCGTTGAACGGCGCACAGGAGAATCGAAATGTCAATACTGAAAACACTTAAAAACGCGGGACTGAGCTCGGACCTTGCGTATACCGCCTCCCTCGCATCCGTTGGGCTGAGCATCGCTATCTGGTCGATCAAGAAACAAGAGGGCCGCGCGGAAGCGGAGCGGTTCGGAATCTTTGTGGGCCTCTGGGCCCCGACCCTCGCGATCTTCGCGAACGCCCTCCAGGCGGAAGAGAAAGCCGCCGAGGAATTGGCGGCAGTGGCAAAAGTAGAGAAGGCCGTCACTGCATAGGGTTGGATTCGGACCGAGTTTATCGACCTGCAGCTAACTCTGCAGGTCGATAA
>JAZKEA010000023.1:0-1897 GCA_040387315.1 Armatimonadota bacterium
ATTGGTGCGCTGTATGTCCGCCGTCGCAATCCTCGTGTGCGCCTGACGGCCCAGATGGACGGTGGGGGGCACGAGCGCGGTTTCCGCTCCGGGACCCTCAACGTGCCCGGTATCGTGGGCTTTGGAATGGCCGCGGAGATCGCGCAGCAGGAGATGGCGACGGAGACAGAGCGTCTGATCTACCTTCGCGAGAAACTGCGACGCGGGATTCAGGATGCCATCGATGAGACCTATGTGAACGGAACGATGGAGCATCACCTTCCCGGAAATCTGAACATCTCTTTCAACTATGTTGAAGGCGAGAGCCTGCTCATGGGGTTGAAGGATATCGCGCTGTCTTCCGGATCGGCCTGTACCTCGGCGTCTCTTGAACCGTCCTATGTCCTTAAGGCGCTGGGAGTAGGGGACGAACTCGCGCACTCTTCGCTGCGATTCGGTATCGGGCGATTCACGACGGAAGAAGAGATCGACTTCGTCATCAACCGTGTCATCCACGAGGTTTCCCGTCTCCGTGATATGTCGCCACTCTACGAATTGGCGAAAGAGGGTGTGGACCTCGCAACGGTCAAGTGGGCCGCGCATTGAATAACTCCCGGTCAAACGGGTAAGAACGAGATTAAGAAGGATTCTATAATATGCCTTACAGCGAAAAAGTCATCGAGCACTACGAAAATCCACGCAACGTCGGCAGCTTTGACAAGAGCGATCCGACGGTCGGGACTGGTATCGTCGGCGCACCGGAGTGTGGCGACGTTATGAAGCTTCAGCTCAAGATCAACGACCAGGGCGTTATCGAGGACGCGAAGTTCAAGACGTTTGGCTGCGGATCGGCGATTGCCTCCTCCAGCCTGGCGACGGAGATGGTCAAGGGCAAGACCCTGGACGAGGCGCTTCAGATCAAGAACACGGATATCGTGCAGGAGCTCGCGCTTCCGCCCGTTAAGATCCACTGTTCCGTTCTGGCCGAGGACGCGATCAAGGCCGCGATCCACGACTTTCAGGCGAAGCAGGCTGCTAAGCTGATCGGCGACCGCGAGACGGTCGCGGCGTAAACCCGCACACGGTCTCGTCTGTTTTATCAACAGGGGTGGAAGCGCCGACAGGGCTCTTCCGCCCCTTCTCTTGTGGGAGGAAATAGTTATGGCAGTTCTTGAAGCGGAAGGCCCGGAAGTGGTTGCTGAACCGGTGATCGCCCTGACGCCTGGTGCGATCAAGCAGGCAAAGCGGCAGCAGGAGAAGACGGGTAAGGTCGGGTATTACCTGCGTTTGGGTGTCAAAGGCGGTGGCTGCTCCGGTCTTTCCTATGTCATCGACATGGAAGAAGAGCCGGATGAGTTCGATCTGACCTGGGAAGTCGATGGTCTGAAAATAGTGGTGGACCGCAAATCCGCGCTTTTCCTGAAAGAGTCCACCCTGGACTACAATATCAAGAACCTGATGGAAGGCGGCTTCGTCTTCAGCAACCCGCAGGCAGTTCGCTCCTGCGGCTGCGGAACCTCCTTTACCGCGAAGTGAGTCACTGGCTGCGGGAATCTACTTTCTCCGCAGCCTAAAGATATCTATGCCCGACGAAATCAAGCCTCTCTCTTCCACCGCCAGCTACTTCGATCTGCTGGGTGTCTCCGTCGCGGCAGACGATGCCGCTTTGACGCGCCGTTTCCACGATCTTTCCCGCATCTATCACCCGGACCGGTGGGCAACCGCAGACGCTGAAACGCAGACCGCCGCACTCGATTCCGCCGCCCTGGTAAATGACGCCTATCGCACCCTGAAAGACCCGTTCACTCGTGCGGAGTATCTGCTGCGCCGGGAGCGTGGCACCCGGCCTGACGACACCAAGGACTCGGCATCCAAGCCCCCCCAGGAGCTTTTCGCTCAGGTGCTGGAGCTTCTGCGC
>JAZKEA010000023.1:1907-2828 GCA_040387315.1 Armatimonadota bacterium
CGCGGCTTGATGACGACGACGCAACCATGGCGCGTCTTCGCCCCACGCTGGAAGAGTCTAAAGCGGAGTTCGAGGCGGCGTACACGAAACTGGCGGACAAGCTGCGTGCGCTCTTTGTTCGGTGGGATGCAGGCGAGGATCGGGCAAGCGTGCTGGACGAGATCGCGGCGGTTGTCGGAACGCGGGGGTACCTGCGGCGGGTGCTGACGAACCTGACAGGGACACTGAGCTAGCTGCATGGTTTCATTAAATAAAAAGACCCGCGAATCTGTTGATTAGCGGGTCTTTCGTGATTTCGACAGGTCCAGTTAAAACTTAAGTTTAGACGGATCGAAGCACTTTCCTGGGCCAACGAATGCATCATCCTTAAGAGGTACACAAACTTCGCCAGGACCGGTACACGTAGGATCGTTCCAGTTGATCATCCACGGTGCGACATTGCTGCCGTATCGCTCCAGAAGCTGTTGGTACCCGATGCTCTTGGCGTGCCCGTCAGCGAACACCATATTGGTGCGTCCCTGGTGGCGAAGGGCAGCAAGATCGTTATAACCATTGTTGAACCTGTTTGCACCACAGGTCAGGTTGAGGTCCAATGCTTCTAGTAAGCTCTCCATGTTGTTGGTGCCAGACACAGGATCGGGATCACCACTGTCGAACACAACAAACACCTCTGCCGGACGATCCAACTGCGAAAGGTTCCGAGCCAGTGTGCCGACATCCTGCGACAGACCATCATAGTTGTAGCCGTAGTTGTCCTGATTGGACCACTCAGCGTTCGTCAGATTCTCAGCTCCTGCATTTGTCATAGGGCAGTCAAAAACATTGGCGCTTTTGATATAAGGAGCATACCACCAGGGCCATTGTGCTGTCGGATTAATCACGGAACGCGGGCCTAAACCATTTGCCGCAGGTACGGGTCCG
>JAZKEA010000024.1:0-1394 GCA_040387315.1 Armatimonadota bacterium
TACGAAGTAATGCCCCGTCTTCGAAGCAATTAATGCTTCCTCTACTGTGTTTTCTGTTGATGGAGACAGAGGGATCTCCCAAGTTCTGCAACGCTGCTGATTACCGCGCCGGATGATAGACGGCGCACTGTCCTACGAAAGGATACGTCCCAATGTTATCGAAGAAGCATGTCCTAAAAGGCTTTACCCTGATCGAGCTTCTCGTCGTTATCGCTATTATCGCCATCCTCGCAGCGATACTTTTCCCTGTTTTTGCCCAGGCCAGAGAGAAAGCCCGTCAGTCGTCATGCCTTTCCAACCAGAAGCAGATGGGGCTTGCGATCCTTTCCTACTCGCAGGATTACGACGAGACGTTTCCCATCGGAAACATCTACGACTATTCGTTTGACAATTTTTCCTTTGCATGGCCGTTTCTTATTCAGCCCTACATGAAAAGTGTACAGGTCGTATGGTGTCCTTCGGATGCGGGTCCCCGGGCGGGCCTTAACCCTCTCGATATCGGATTAGGGCCATCAATCAGTTTTGCTGCCAACAGTCTGATGGGCGGACCGAATATTCCGGGAAACGAATGTGTCGGCCCGATCTGCCTACTGAATGCTGGTTGGGTGTCGCAGGGATGGTTTAAAAGTCAGGCGGCAACTCTGGCTCGAATGACCCGTCCGGCGGATACCATCATGATTGCGGAGAAACACTCTGCGGACATGGCTAACATGACGATCTCCGGGGGACTGCAGTGGCAGGGAGGCAATGGCGCCTGGGGCGGTCAACCCGGCAACGCGTTCCTTTGGGATGGAACCAGTGCAACCGATTACTATGCAGGTGCCGCAGGCTTTATACCAAATCCGAAACGCACAGTGACTGCGGCAACCAACGTTTTTCCTACCGGCATCAACGGCGGCGTTTCCGCCCGTCATAGCGGCGTCGCCAACTTCCTGTTCGTGGACGGGCACGTTAAAGCCATGCGGCCCGAGGCGACAAACCCGGACTCCGTCAATCGACCCAACGAGAACATGTGGAACGGGATTCGTTCTTAACACCTCTGCAAAGCTCACCACCTCTGGCAAAGTTGTCAGGGAGGTGAGCTTTAGCGGGCTATGTTGAATTTTGCCTCGTAAACAGTCTCTCCCAAGGTCGGGACGGTTAAGGTTAATAGCGACTATGTTAAAAAAGACGGTGCTTTCTCGAAATCTATGTATGGCGGTTATTGCTGCGTCTCTGCTGTTCGTCAGCGCATCGACTGGTTGCAACAAGTCAGGTGGCGGGGATACGGAGGCAAAGATGCGAAAATCTCTTGCTCCCAACAGCAAATTCGACATCAATAAGCTGACTCCGGAACAGCTTGCCGGTTATGAAAAAGCCATGAATGAACAGCGCAAGCGTTCACAGGCGGCTGG
>JAZKEA010000024.1:1404-2343 GCA_040387315.1 Armatimonadota bacterium
GTGCGCCACCGCAATCGTCGGCTCCCAATGCTCCCCGCTAAATGCATTGCATTGTGTATCCGCCCCCATCTGTGCCAAATCACGATCCGAAGGCGCAACGAAGTTTAATATGTCATTTCGCATTGGGATAATAGGCTTCGCGGGTCGCGGCGGAAGCTATCGACCTGCCCTTGAAGCCTGCGGCGCGACCCTCGCCGCGATATGTGACAGCAATGAACTGGCCCTGCGGCAAGCCTCTTCGGACATGTCCCCCGACGTGCAGCCCTTCACGGACTTCGCGCTTATGCTGGATCAGGCAAATCTTGACGCGGTCATTGTGGCAACACCGCAGCACCTTCATGCCCAGCACTCCATCGCGGCCCTCCAGCGAGGTGTCTCGGTACTTTCCGAGGTTCCGGCTGGCGTTTCCATCAAGGAATGCGAGCGTCTGGTAAAGGCTGTACAGAAGGCTCCGCCAGGAACGGTCTATCGATTCGCGGAGAACTACATTTACTGGCGTCAGAACCGTCTCGTGCGTGAGATGGCAAGACGCGGTCTTTTCGGGCAACTTTACTACGGTGAGGGGGAGTATCTGCACGATGTCCGCTCTCTGCTGGACAAAACGCCGTGGCGGCGAAAATGGCAAATGGGTATCGACGGCAATACCTATCCGACACACAGCCTCGGCCCGCTGCTGCAATGGCTCGGACCCAATGAGCGCGTCGTGAGCGTTTCCTGCGCTGGCAGCGGCTACCACCACCAGGACAAAGAAGGTCGCAACCTGCACCAGGATACGTCGGTGATGCTCTGTAAAACGACAAGCGGTGCGCTTCTCACCGTGCGGCTTGATCTCGTCTCCGACCGGCCTCCCGGCATCAGCTACCGCCTCCAGGGAACCAGGGGAGCGTATGAATCCGGTGATGGTCACGGAGGCAGTGACCGAATCTGGCTGCGCGACTT
>JAZKEA010000025.1:0-1844 GCA_040387315.1 Armatimonadota bacterium
CACCGTGCTTGCCCCCGGCGTTAGTGAAACGAAGTGCAGAAGGATCGTCTGGGACTGCCCGGTGAACAGGCGCATCTGTCGCTGCGCATGGTTGCCGATAACAGAACGTCCCCCAAGTGTTGCCCCCGTGATTTCGACATTCGTGGCTGGCGTCATGCCCTGATTAACCAGGGTGAGTGTCGCCACTACCTCGTTCGTGATCACATCGCGGGTCAGGGTGACCATGGAGCGGATATCCACGCCCAGAGAGGGAGGGAGGGCCTGGGGAGGAGTGTATTGGGCATTGACGTCCGGATCGTACCCCGAACT
The DNA here is from genome assembly GCA_040387315.1 of Armatimonadota bacterium. GTDB lineage: Bacteria > Armatimonadota > Armatimonadia > Armatimonadales > Armatimonadaceae > JACMJB01. The sequence continues at coordinate 310 of JAZKEA010000025.1, forward strand.
CGGCCAGCCGTTTTTCCCCTCATAAACGTCGGGGAGAGACACTTTCAACGGGAACGTGTTGTTGGTTACGGTATCATCGAACAGCGCAGACAGCGTGGCTAGGTCAACAGGCGTCTCACGAGAAAAACTTGAAGTCAGAATCCACGCGAACTCACGGTCACCATCAGCTTCTTTGAAGTGATGATAATAATACTTTTCGTCCGGGTGCCATTTATTTAAAAAGGCATACCATGGCTGTGCCGCCAGCAGCACCTTCCAGTAGTTGATGGCATAACCACGGCTAGCAAGAAGAACTAAGGCGCTCGTCGGACTGCCAGTCGGGCCGTTGGGCCACGACCATGATCCGTCCTGTAGCCAATTACCTATCTGCTTCAACCGACCGTAATCTGGCGGGACATAGGCCGGTTGGTTCACTCCCCCCCCCGTCAGGTGGAAAAGCAGGGTGGGAGTGTTCTTAAGCGCAGCATTGAAAGTTTTGTCTATTTCTCCCTGTAGGTTTTGATAGGCTACTTGGTACGCGCCGCCTTGGCCGGGAAGCTGACTGGGAACAAAGGAGAAGGTGGCGGCCGCTCCCCCCGCGATTGCGGATGCTACACCCAGTGCTGCCCCCTCAACAGCTAAGGCCGCGCCGCCTGTCAGTATAGCGGCCGCTACTCCCGCGATAAGTGCCAGAACGTCGAACAACGTTTCAAGCGAACTGTCCTGAGGGATACTCAGGTAATTACCCACTGTCTGAAGCGTGAGGATCTCAGTGATAGTTTCTTTATCGACAAGCCCGCCCGCCTTACCGGAACCATACCAGTCATTGACAAGTCTCACCCACTGCAGCTCCCACCAGATCTGCCAAGCTACAGAATCCCAGACATCCTGCTCGATTCCTGGGGGGATAGGAAGCAGCGTTGAGTGTAGCTGTGGCTTTTGATCGTAAGTGACGGGTGATTCACCGCTGTACAGGCCACGCTGCCATTCTCCAAACAGAATATTATTGTAATCATTGTAGCGGGCGCGAAAATCTTTCCCGTAGTTTTGACCGAGTATTACCGTGCAAATCGCCTGATAGGCAACCTTTTGCGTCTCCGTCCATTCTGGCAGCGAGGCTGATGCCTGTACCCAGCGGCGCAGGTTGTTGTCGTAACGCCAGGTCTGCATTCCGAGCGAGCCGCGTCCCAGCAGGACCGCCTGGACACGGGCGCCGTCGTCGGTGTAGTCGCGGTCGCCTGGCAGAAGCACACGGGCGCTCTGGATGGTCGAGTAGTGCTGCACCAGATTCCAATTGTTCGCATCCGACCAGGCAGCCTTCGGGTCCTGCTTCTCGGTAAAGGAAAAATCGGAACTCCAAGCTTGGGTCTGGGGATTGTAAGCGTAGAGTTCTACACCTTCGCCGCCGCGTCCAATCAGTTCCGCTTTGCCATCGCCGTCAACATCGGCGACATGGATCGTGGAGTAGTTCTGAGGTGCGTCCCAGCCGGCGCTCATCGCCGGCAGGGCGGGCATCGCCTGCCATCCCAGCGTCGCGTCGAACTTGTAGACTTCGA
>JAZKEA010000026.1:0-5478 GCA_040387315.1 Armatimonadota bacterium
CTCTGCCCGCTTGCGGGAGAGGGGGTGGCGAACTTGTGAGCCGGGGGTGAGGGTCTGATAAAAGGGCCCGACTAACCCAATTATGCTTTTGATCCACGCGTGACGGTTGCCCGCATTATGCTGGTATGCTAAAGTAGGTCTCACGCCGCGCGATGCCGCGGCGGCCGCACTAATAAAGGTACACGGCTCCCGACAGCCGACAACAAAATGAAACTCTACAAGACTCGAAGTGGAATCGTGCTGGAGAATGACGGTTCCTTCTATCACCTGGCGGAAACCGACTGGGATTCCTTTATCAATGATGACCGGCTCAGCGAAAAACTCCAAGCCTCCGTCCGGTCCGGCGCTGCCTCCCCGGAGGCAAGGCGGCTGATCGAATCTGACCTGCAGCCCCCCCTTCAAAGCCAGGAGATATGGGCCTGTGGCGTGACCTATAATCGCAGCAAGGTCGGACGCCAGGAAGAGTCAAAAAGCACGGGCGGCAGTGAGTTTTACGCGCGGGTCTATGAGGCGGATCGCCCGGAGATCTTCTTCAAGGCGACTGCCCGGAGAACCGTTGGCGCGGGCGGGCACGTCCGCATACGCCGGGACTCGACCTGGGATGTCCCCGAGCCGGAGCTGACCCTCGTGGTGACATCGTCGGGGAAGATCGTCGGCTACACTATCGGCAATGACATGAGCTCGCGCAGCATTGAGGGTGAGAACCCCCTCTACCTGCCGCAGGCAAAGACGTATGACGGCTGCGCCGCTGTCGGTCCCTGTGTTTACGTCACCGATTCGCCCCTTCCGCCGGAGACCCAAATTCAGATGGAGATCCACCGCGCGGGCGAGCGTGTCTTTGCCGGAGACGTCGCCATCGATCAGATCAAGCGAAAGCTGACGGATCTGGTGTCGTGGCTGTACCGCGAATGCACCTTCCCCCACGGCTGCCTGGTGATGACCGGAACCGGGATCGTCCCGCCCAATGACTTCACCCTCCAGCAAGACGACGAGATTCGAATTACCATAGCTCCTATTGGGACACTGGTGAATACGGTGGCGTTATGAATTCCGATAAACCGAAAACAGCCACAAGAACGAATCACTGGTGGCCCCCTGTTTCCACGCGAGAGGAGGCAAGGACTGCCACCAAAGGCGGCGTCATTGTGTGCGGCATTATTGCTGTGCTGACAGGCGCGCTCGCCCTTTACTCGCTGTTTGGGAAACCGATTCTCGGAATCACCCCTGCTTCCTTTATCGATGTCGTTCTGTTCGCGGCAATCGGCTTCGGCATCTGGAAAATGTCTCGGGTGGCAGCGGTGGCGGGTCTGATTATCTATCTCATCGAGCAGGGGTATCAGTGGGCGACGATTGGCCCCAAAAGTCCGATTGTCACCCTGCTCTTCACGCTGTACCTTGTGAACGCAGTGCGGGGCACCTTCGCCTACCATCGGCTTTCGGAAGTTGAGAACGGCCCCCCATCGGCAGAGCCTGAGTTCTCCTACCTGCCTCCGAGCCAATGACGGTCGACATCAGCCCCTCTGTCTCCGTCTCCGGGCGGGCGATGATCGGGGCTGATGTCTGAGAGTCTTTATATCCACGGCAACCAGGCAACCAGGCAACTAGGAAACCAGGCAATCATCGGTCCCCGTGACATGGGACTTTAGGCCCTGGCAGGGCATGTGCCATCGGCGCTACAATTCGGACGAGTTTCTTTTCCCTCTGTCCGATCCTGCGTCCATTCCCGGAAAGCGCCTTATGAAAGTCACTGCCGCCTGCACCGCCGCCGGAGCGACCCTTGCTCCCATTGCCCTTTTCTCTGCGTATCTATTTGTCGAGCACAGGCTCCCGACCGAGCATTTCCCGCTTCTCGCGCTCTTGTTTGATTACTTCGCCTGGGTAGCCCTAAGCGTCGGGGCGGGCGTTTACTTTTTGCTGCGGAATTCGCTTTCCGTCCCGGCCCGCGTTTTATCGCTTCTCCTGTATATTCCGGGAATGGGCTCTCTGCTGTTCTTTTATGGGTTTTGGTTTGCAGGAGTCGCCTTCGGGGAGTGGATTTAGAGGCTGGGCGCGGATGCAGAATGAGGGTCCTATCCGTTCCGGTTCCGGGATGTTACACTGAACCATGAGCGAAGATTTTAGCGAAGACGCCCCTTCTACTGCTGAACCCACAGACCTTTACGATGTTCAGACACGCGCACAGGGACCGGCGGGTGAACTGCCGCTGACCTCGGAGATGCTGCTGACACGGCCCTCGGGAGACGTTTTCGGCCTGACCCAGAATGCGGGAATGGGCTGGGACCCGAACGTTCTTGACCGCCGGGAGTTTCTGATCCTCTCTACGCAGGGCGGGATTCGGCAGGACTCGGACGGCAGGCCGGTGGCGCTGGGCTACCATACCGGACACTGGGAGGTCGGTCTGCTGATGCGGGCCGCCGCCGAAACGATCACCATGGAGGGAGGGACGCCGTTCGCGGGCTATGTCTCGGACCCCTGCGACGGTCGGACACAGGGCACGACGGGCATGTTCGATTCCCTCCCCTATCGGAACGATGCCGCCCTGGTCCTTCGCCGCCTGATACGCTCCCTGCCGAACCGGCGCGGCGTTCTGGGCGTCGCCACCTGCGATAAGGGCCTTCCCGCCATGACCATGGCGCTTCTGGGACAGAAAAACCTGCCGTCCGTGGTCGTTCCCGGCGGGGTGACGCTGCCCCCCTCGGGCGGCGGCGAGGATGCGGGCAAAGTGCAGACGCTCGGGGCGCGGTTTGCGCACGGGCTTATTACGCTTAAAGAAGCCGCCGAAGCGGGCTGCCGGGCATGCGCGACGCCGGGCGGGGGCTGCCAGTTCTTCGGGACGGCGGCGACCGCGCAGGCGGTCGCGGAAGGTCTGGGAATGACCGTCACGCATGCCGCCCTCGCACCGTCGGGACAGGCGATCTGGCGCGAGATGGCGCGTCAGTCCGCGCGGGCCCTGATGGCCCTCGATACGCGCGGCATCACGACCGCCGATATCGTCACGAACGAGGCGATTGAGAACGCGATGACGGTCCATGCGGCCTGCGGCGGGTCCACCAATCTCCTCCTCCACATCCCCGCCTTCGCCCATGCCGCCGGACTGACGCGCCCCACCGTCGCCGACTGGACCCGTGTCAACCGGGCGACCCCACGCCTCGTGGATGTGCTGCCGAACGGACCGACTGACCATCCCACGGTCCGCTTCTTCCTCGCGGGCGGCGTCCCCGAGGTCATGCTCCACCTGCGGGCGCTCGGTCTTCTCCATACCAGCTGCCTGACCGTGACCGGTAAAACGCTGGGCGAAAACCTGGACGAGTGGGAGCAGTCCGAGCGGCGCGCGCGCCTGCGCTACGTCCTGCGGGCCAAGGACGGCGTCGATCCCGACGATGTCATTTTGTCGCCGGAGAGCGCCCAGACCCGTGGCCTGACGAGCACGGTCTGTTTCCCTGTCGGAAACCTCGCCCCGCAGGGCTCCGTCATCAAGGCGACCTCTATCGATGCCTCTGTCGTTGACAGCGACGGCGTGTACCGCAAAGTCGGCCCGGCAAAAGTCTTCACCACGGAACGGGATGCCATCGCAGCGATCAAAGGCGTCGGAGCAAAGCGCGTCGGGGCGGGTGACGTCCTCGTCCTCATCTGTCGCGGTCCGATGGGATCGGGCATGGAGGAGACCTATCAGCTGACATCCGCGCTGAAGTTTCTGCCGTGGGGTAAGCAGGTAGCCCTGGTCACGGATGCCCGCTTTTCGGGCGTCTCGACCGGCGCGTGTATCGGGCACATCGGGCCGGAAGCGCTCGCGGGCGGTCCTATCGGGCGCGTCCTGGACGGCGACCTGATCGAGATCCTCGTGGACCGGACCACGCTTGCGGGAAGCATCAACCTCGGTGGTGTCGGCGAAACCCGCTTCGGCGCGGAAGCAGGCACCAAACTTCTCGCCGTTCGTCCCCCGCGCCCCGACCTCGCCCCGGACCCCGACCTCCCCGACGACACCCGCCTCTGGGCCGCACTCCAGAACGCCAGCGGCGGCACCTGGGGCGGCTGCGTCTACGATGCGGACGCTATCGTGGCCCGACTGACTTCCTAGAAGATAAAGAATCGAAACGCTCCATCTCCCGACCCGATCATGGCTAATTCAACCCAATTTTCCCGTTATTTTCCGGTTCTGATTGCCGCTGCCGCGTTTTGCGGCGGTGCGCTGCTTCGCCTTCCGAACCCTGCCCCCGCCGTCGCCGCACCACCTCGGCCGGCGGACACCAGTACACCAACTCGAACCTGGCGAAAGCTAAGTGCTGGCATTGGTCCCAATGTGTTCACCTGGATCAACATGGACTTGGTCGAAACTATACAGTTCACGAAATCACAGGGTAAGGAAAGTGGCCTGGTCAACCTCACCGGCAGAAGTAGCGGTGTTCACACCACGAATCCCGATGACATCGCTTTTCTGCGGGCGTATGCGCAAAACCGCAGTATGCGTTGATGCCCTTGGACAGAAACAAAATCAACCGATGATATGGCTTCTCTCGATTCCGGCGCTCTGGTTCTTAGGAAAGAAGGCGCTCTGGCTGTATGCGCTCGACGCGACGATTAAGCAGCATCGTCTGGCGAAGATCACCATTTATCCCGGCGACATTTCCCAGTTCGAGCAGATGGATCAGCGTAAACTGGAGGATTTGACGCACGAATTGCAGGAGTTGGGCTTTACCGTCCTGGGAGATCTGGTGTCGGAACTTGACAGCGCACCCGCCACGCCCTCGCCGACAAGTGTCGAGACGACAACGAAGGGTATTTCCCGCGTTTTCGGAAATTTCGAGAACGGCTGCTACGCAACCTTAACCTCGGTCGTTGGCGTGACCCGGCTTGCGCCTGAGCTGAACCGCCCTCCCGTGGTGGAGACGGCACCGTTCCGGACCGTTATTCTCAGCCTATCCGGTAACGACGAAGATTCCTGGGGATTTGCCACGCACAACCGGGAAATACAGCCGTTCTCCGTTCTGCATCGGCATCCGCGCCAGCTAAGCCATCGCTTTATCGGGGCGGACGCTCGGGAACTACTCACATCTCATCTGGCGGAGCGTGACTCTATCGCGGCACGGGGAAACTTCCGGTGGGAGTCGCAGACCTCCCTCGCCGAGTATCTCCGGTTTGAGGAGCGAGGCCTTCGGCAAAATCTTGGCCACAAAGTCCTTTGTCTCCTTCTCGTACGTTTGGGGGGTCGTAATGACCATGCGATAGCCTTAATAAATCATAAAAATAAATAATAAACTAAATTGTATTTTAAAAAAAAGAGTAAAAAAAAGGAGAAAATATAAATGAAATAGGGAAAATAGTTCGCCAATGATCCAATGAAATAAAAGTGACCCCCAAGCCTCACCTTTCTCAGAATGGAATTTTAAAGCAAATTAAGTTTCCTTTATTAAAAAAAAAGCTTTGATTTAAAAGAATACATTAAAATTATACATTTTTAAAAAATTAATTTTGAAGAAA
>JAZKEA010000026.1:5488-5986 GCA_040387315.1 Armatimonadota bacterium
TACGATCAGGCCAGCACGGCGAACGTCGCCTGGCAGCTCTGGACAGTGCGTCTGCAGAACCACGAGCGTTGGATGGGCGAACTGGGTTAGCACTGAATATTCAGCTTTCCCGTAAGAAAAACGGGGATTGTAATCCTCCGGTGGAAGCCTTCGGCTTGGGTTCCCTGGCGGGAACGGCTCCCGTGATGCCCTGAGCCTTCGGAGTTTCTACTTGCCCCGTCTCGTTCCCGCCAGGGAACTCAAGCCGAAGGCTTCCACCGGAGGATTACAATCCCCGTGCCAAACGGTTACGATTAAAATCAAGGATTAGCAGTAGGCTTACCCTGTGTCACACGGCCCTTATCGACGGCAGTAATGGGGGCGAAGTAGAGCCCACCCGCCACGCGGTAGAGGACACCGCTCAGGTTTGGAAGGAGGCCAAACGGAATCCCTTCCCGCGTCAGCCGAACCGCTGCTTTGCTGTTTTGCTTATCTTCCAGCCAGAGTTCCTGTCCCCTG
>JAZKEA010000026.1:5998-8548 GCA_040387315.1 Armatimonadota bacterium
CTCCCGAGGAGCGGCGGCTCAGTGTGAGGGGCAGGTTGTCCTGAACCGGATCGTATGGCCCATGATCGATTTCGCCGTCCGCATTCTTTGGAGGCGCGGGAATTTTGGTGACGGTCATGGCTACCGGGTCTACCGCAATCCATTGCTTTTCCGCAGTCTCCTTCACAATATACTGACCCCGAATGGCAGCGCCATCCTCGGACCACCGGGTAAACCAGACAAATCCAGGTATGGGTAACGGCGGCGAAATGGTGCCGTCAGGACGCAGAAAGCGAACCTTTTCCGAACTGCCCCCTTCCGCATTGAGCAGAGCAGCGTAGGGCACAGACGGGGAGAGACTCAGCCCCAGCCACCCCGAACTCGAAATGGCAACCTCGCGTGTGGTTCCGCTGGTCGTGTCCATCAATAAGGCGAAAGAGGCGTATACCGGTTTTCCGGTTTCTTTGTCCTTGGACCAGAGCATAACCGTTCCCAGGGCCAGCCCATTCCCCATCCAGCCGTTCAGGCGAAACATCACGGTCTGGTCGGGTTCAAGAGCGCGTCGCCAGATGATTGCGGAACGCCGGTTGCGGGAGCGCCAGAGGCTGATGCTCGCCTCGCCGGGTGCCTGTTCTGCTTTGCCCAGCAGGGATTCCGGTGTGGCGGTTCGCGTTTCGCGGGCGATAAGCATTGCCCGCGAATCGGGTGAGAACAGTACACTTGTCACATTTGGCCCGGCTATCATCTCCGGATTCTGGACAAAGTACGTCTTTTTGTCGCCGTCGATTTTGCCCAGAACCGCGGGGGCTCTGTCCCAGGATATTCCCTTCGGATTTTGAGCGTGTCCTGCCGTCCCGAGAAGCAGAACGGCAGCAGAGGTGGCAAAGAAGCGTTTCATGACACTAGAACGGCACAAACGATTCATCGGTTACGGTTTCCCTTCTTTGCCCCAGGCCTTTTGCGCCCAGGTATCCATTGCGCCATACTTGTTTTCCCAGGTGGTGTACATTGCGCCGACGATTCCCGGAACGTGTCTGGTCGCCTCCCGCCAGCGGGTGATCGTCGCCCCGTTTTCATCGCTGTCGTAGTAGCCGGACAGGATCTGCCGCATCCCACGATCCGCGAAGAAGGGGCTGTTTTTGCCCATCAGTCTGCCGTACCAGTTCACGATGCCGATACCGGGGTCCAGGCCATCCCAGGAGCCTTTGAGCGATCCGTTGACCGCGTAGAAATGGTCCGTGGCGTTGTGCTGCGGGTCGAACATATCGTTCCACACCCAGATTTCCGCGTCGGGTCGGATGTCGCGAATGATCTGCGCGGCTTTTTTGACGTTTTCGGCAAGAATCTGTCCCGGCGTCAGGTTTCGGCTCTGGCAGAGGGCGCACCAGTTCATAACCCGAAGCTCATCGTGGGACATCAGAAACGCAGCCGGGTGGAAAAGCCGGTTCGCCTGCTCGACTTCGCTGCGCCAGTCGTCGAAGAGTTTCGGCTCGCTCAGGCACTCGGTCACCCGATCTTCGTACACAATCAAGGGATGGTAGTAGCTGACCCGCAGACGGTCCCCGTTCCTGATCCGCGTCGTCGGCGTGAGCTTGATGCTCGGCAGAGCATGGTACGCCTGCCAGACACGCAGATTGGGATCGAGAACCGGTGCATAGTCGCGCCCTTCCTCGTATAGCGTGCCGCTTTCGGCCCGTACCGTCACCGGGCTGCCGGGGCGACGGAGCACATTGACCAGGCCGATCTCCTTGATCTGGAGGTCATCTACCCATAACTTTCCGTCTTTCCCATTCCACGACCCGAAGTATAAACGCGCTTCACTGTGGCCGAGACTGTTGAAGACGATGTCGTACTTTGTCCAGTCCTGAGTGCTCTGGGTGCGAAACGTCTGAAAGCTGAGCATGGGCTGCGGGCCGGGAATCAGCACTTTTATTTCCGGGTCGGCAGGCTGCAGGTTTTCAGATTTCACCCAGACAGACACATGGTACTGACGGTACGGCTCCAGCTTGATCGGCTGGTTGATTCGGCAGTGACGGTCCGCGTTTTTGCCGATGCTCTCCATCCGAAGCGAGGTTCTGCCGTTATGCACGACCGCATGATCGGCAAAGGTGGTGACGCCCTCATCGTCCTGAAACGACCAGCCGCTGAAATGATTGCCGGACACGTTCTCGAAGTCGCCATTCAGCAGCCGTGTGGGATTGTCCGGCTGGAATGCCGCGGTGCCGCCCTGTGCCACGTACAGAGCATCCTTCGCGGGAACGCCCTCCACATAGTTCCGGTCGTGCGCCCCGCCCATAACGATGGCGATCAGGTCCAGTCCGTTTTTCTTCGCCGCCTGCGTCAGCTCCGCCGCCTTAGACGCGGGAATCTTATACGAGCACGCGACCCCGTTATAACCTGCGGCCTGCGCGCGGGGGAAACGCGCGATCATCGCGTCCACCTCCGCAGGCTTGGTCATGTCCCGCCAGACAAACAGCCAGCGCTTTTCCATGGTCGGCGGGGAGAGCGGTTTTACGGGCTCTACGGGCGCTGCCTGCGGGACAGCGGCGCCGGAGAACCCCATAGTCAGAC
>JAZKEA010000026.1:8558-13188 GCA_040387315.1 Armatimonadota bacterium
CTATGGAGCAGAGGAGCACGGTGCGTATGATTCGTCGTTGTCTCATTATTCACCTGTTTCGTGTTGGATAATGGATTCGTTTCAGATCCAGTGCATTGAACCAGCGTTTTGTCCGGGCGTGAATGCCCGGCCTGGTCGGCGCAGCGCCCGGCTCCCCTCCGGGGCGCAGGATTCTGGGCCCCCGTCCCCCATCAATGGGGGTGTCAATGCAAAATGCCGTCGTACAAAACGCCGGTTTCGTTGAACCCGCCGGGCCTATGTCGCCAAACGTATCGCGCCCCGGAGGGGAGCCTGGCCGAAGGCCGTCCAGACCGGGCATTTACGCCCGGGACAAACGACGCGCACAACGCCGGACAAAACGCACCCATGGGTGAGGCTATCTCGCCTCTGCCTCCACCACATCGATTTCGCCGATTGCGCCGAGGTTCTGACCGGAATGGTCGGACAGCACGACGATTTTGATATACTGGGCCTTCTGCGGTGCGGGCAGGGCCAACGTCTGACGGTCGGGCACATTCCGGAGGGTCCCCTTGATTGCGGGACTGCCCCAGGTGGTGCCGTCCGTGCTCAGATAGAGTTCGTACTCCCGCACGCGCCCGTTGCTCATATCGATACGCGGCGTCATGCGGAGGCCTGTCAGCTCCTTCACTTCACTCAGGTTGAGCACAACAGAGTGCGGGGCGGGGGCGGCTGTCCCACTCCATCGGCTGTGCCAGAAGGTTGTGGGGTCGCCGTCGATCAGGTGATTCGCGTTCCCCTCCCCACCCTCGAACGAGCTGACGGTGACCGTCCACTTGCTCCGGTCCGTCTGCGCGGCGAATGGGAAACTGCTTTCAATGGTCTGTCCGTCCGGCGTTCTGCTTCGGACGCGCAGAAGCGTAGTCCGTGTGATCGCCAGAGGCTCGGTATAAGCGGTCCACTGGCGTCCGTCCAGCGAATACTCCTGGTTGACTGCCGCGCCGCCCGCAGTCGTCAGCGCGACTCGTCCGCCCGCATCCCGCGTCGCGAGAACTGGGAGAGGGCGGTTCGCTGGAAGGGCCTGCCGCGCCAGAGAGGCGGGGTCGGATGTGCCAGCGGGAAGCAGCCGGAGAACGTAGCTGAACGCATTGGGCTCGGAGAAGACCCGGTACTGCGGAAGCGGCGTCGGGCCGCAGCTGTTGGACCCCACCCCGAGCGTCTTCGCAGACAGGCAAACGACGGTCGCGCGGCTCATGGGCAGATCGACGCGGTACGGCGCGGTCTCCAGTTCCTCGTCGGAGTGGGGAAGCGCGGAGAACTGCATCGGGTCAGACCCCGCCGCCGTCGCGAGCAGCATCGGAGTACCTTTTCCCGAAAGCGCAAGCCAGCGGGCATCCTCGTGGTTGCCCGCCTCCATCGGTTTGGAGTACGGTGTCAGCTGCCCCGCGACGGAGCTCGCGTACAGCCCGATATCCGAGCCGCGTTTTCGGTCCGAGTAGTTTTCCATCGGGCCGCGCGCCAGGTACCGGAGGGCATCCATTCGTTTATCCAGCATCAGGCGGACGCCGATTCGCGCCAGATTGATCCGGCGGCCCTCCGGCGCGACTGTGTTATCGACCACGATTCTGCCGTCACCGTAAACGGTGTAAACGGCGTTGTGGACGACCCCAAAGTCATTTCCGGTGTACTGGATCGAGGCGGCGACCCGCACCGCGTCCGTCCCGACCTTTGTCGCTTGCAGGGTCAGCAGCTTCTGAACGAGGCTGCGCAGTCCTGCCGACTGCCAGTCGCGGGCCGCGTAGTTGTCGTCCTGCTGATGGACCGCCCGCCACAGATGCAGTTTCGGCCCGCCGCCGGGGAGCAGAAGGTTCGTTCCCGCCTGCCGCAGTTCGGTGATCGCGCCGGTTTTCTTATCGAAGGCGACGTTGAAGTTCGCTCCCGTGACGGTTAATCGCTCCGGGCTCTCGGCGAGCGCCAACGACGCGGGTGAGGGGGATGACGCCGCTGCCATGGCGGTAACTGCGGCAGCGGGGAGCGGAAACTGGTCATTCGCGATCTCATGTCCGGCGGGTGCCCAGGACTCCGGAGAGCGCAGCGCCATCGACACGTTGATATGGTAGACCGCCCCAGATTTGGGCGCGAACGGCTTGAGCGGGACGGACATCATCCCCTCTTTGCCGGGCGCGAGCGAGATCGGGGCGAGTGTGCCGCCCTGAATCCTGACCCCATCCTCGGTCAGGGTCCAGGCGGGCTGGAAACGGCTGAGGTTTGTAAACGCGAACTTGTTCTTGATCCGAACCCGACCCTCGGCAAGGTTCTCGGGGGCGAAGCCGACCCACTGATACGCTCGTTTCACCTCGGGGTAGTGCGGCTTGGGGGTCCGATCCGAGAAGATGACCCCTTTGTGGATAAAGTAGAAGTCGTTGGGCACCTCGCCGAACCCGCCGCCGTAGGCCAGGTACGTACGGGCGGGGTTCCGGCGGTTCCAGATGCCCTGGTCCTGCCACTCCCAGATCGCGCCGCCGAGCAGCGACGGGTACTTGTCGAAGACATCGTTATAGTCGCCGAGCGAGCCCATGGAGTTGAACATCGCGTGAGCATACTCGCACAGATAGTACGGTTTGGTGAGACGCGGGTCGGTCGCGTTGCGCTCGACACCGGCGACCCCCGCATACATATTGCTGTCGATATCGGCGGGGTTGCGCCCCCCGATCCCGAAGCCCTCATAATGGGATGGACGCGACGTATCGATGGCCCGGATCGCTTTCAGCGCCGATGCCAGATTCGAGCCCGGCCCGCACTCGTTCCCCAGCGACCAGATAATGATGGAGGCGTGATTCTTCAGGTTTTCGACGTTCGCGATGTTGCGGTCCACGAACATCTTCTCGTAACGCGGTTCCCGGTCCAGGACACCCATATAGCCGTGGCACTCGATATTCGCCTCCGCCACCAGGTACAGACCGTACTCGTCGCATAGCTCGTACCAGCGCGGATCGTCGGTGTAGTGGGATGTCCGAACGTGGTTGCAGTTCGCCTGCTTCAGGATTTTGATATCCCGGATCATCTCCGCTTCCGAGACCGTGTGCCCGGTTTCCGGCTCGTTCTCGTGCCGGTTCGCCCCCTTGAGCTTGATGGGGACGCCGTTCACCAGGAACAGCCTGCCTTTGATCTCGACCTCGCGAAACCCGGTCGGTGTGGAGATGCGTTCGGCAACCGCCGTCCCATCCTGCAGCGCAAGAACGGTAGTGTAAAGGTTGGGCGTCTCCGCCGTCCACTTTCGGGGCGCTTTGACCGGGATGGACACACGAACAACCGCCTCCTGCCCCGGCGCGAGGGCGGGCACCGAGGCGCGGCCCACGGCCCCGCTAACAGCCTTCGCGGATTTCCGGTCGAACAGCGACACCGTCAAAGTCCGCGCCTTTGCGGGAGACGCGGCATAGTTTTTGACCTTCGCGGAGACGGCGAGCGTTGCGTTTTGGTACTGTCCGTCCAGGTCGGTCTTGACCGTGAAGTCACGGATATGCTGCTGCGGGGCGGACCAGAGCGTGACATTGCGGAAGATTCCCGACAGCCGCCACATATCCTGATCTTCGAGATACGAACCGGAGCAGTACGTATACACCTCGACAGCAACCGTGTTTGCCGCATCCCGCCGGATGTAAGGCGTGACATCGAACTCGGCGGGGTTGCGCGAGTTCGGCGAGTAGCCGACCCGCTTCCCGTTAATCCAGAGGTAAAAGGCCGAATCCACGCCATCAAAGGTCAGGAATACCCGCCGTCCCGTCCAGTTCGCGGGGACGCTGAAGTCGCGCCGGTAGCTCCCGACCGGATTTCGCTCATCGTAGGCCGTGAAGTTCTTCGGCGGCTCGGTCATAACGCGCGGCCAGTCCTTCTGAAAGGTGTAGCCGTTGTTACGGTAGTACGGCGTTCCATAGCCCTTGATCTGCCAGCAGGACGGAACCGCAATCGTTTCCCACTTGCTGACATCGAAATCAGGCCGGTAAAACGCAATCGGACGCTGTTCCGGACGCTTCACCCAGTGGAACTTCCACGTTCCGTTCAGCGACCGTGCGAAAGAGGACTTCTGCCGCAGACCGCCCAGAGCCTCGCCCAGCGAACCGTACGGCATCAGCGTGGCGTGCCAGGGTTCTTTGTTGATCCCGAGAATCTGTTCGTTCTCGATCTCCGGAGGAATCGGCGCATCGGCAGCGCGAACGCCGAGGGGGAAAACAGCGATAAGAGCCGCGGCAAACAGCAGTGGTGACTTCATACCGATTAATTCGCGACGGAGAAGAAAGAGCCCTGCTTTCACCCCTGGGTTCTCACCCCTCCCCTAGGGGAGGGGTATTCACCACTCGTCCGCGAACGCGCCGCTCTGGTCGTCCTCGCCCGCGGTCTGCTGGCGCTTCAGCACATCGGCGCGCTTCCAGCCGGGAACGGCTTCGTCCATGCTTCCGGTAAAACCCTTGTAGCAGCCGTCGCACAGGTTTTCGGTCACATCGTCGAGGCCGATGGTAGAAAGGGAGGAGCGGGTGTCGCTCCCTTGTGGCCGCGCAGATGGGGCCGCGATGCGGTACCAGTTCGCCTGCTCCCCGCAGGGGCATAAACCGAGATCTACATTTGCTTCTGTCATAATGGCATTTTAACGTGTTTTCCAAGGTACTATAGACCC
>JAZKEA010000026.1:13198-15123 GCA_040387315.1 Armatimonadota bacterium
TTCCCTTACCTGCGGATTGTCCATCAGAAGGAAGCGGTAATCGTCGAGCGCTTGGGCCGGTTTGAGTCCGTGCTCGATGCGGGACTGCACGTGATTCTGCCGTGGCAGAACGTCCGAGGTGCGCTCTCGCTCAAAGTTCAGGAGCTGCAGGTAGCGGTCGAGACCAAGACGCGCGACGATGTCTTTGTTAAGCTGCTGATCGCCGTGCAGTACTATGTTATTCCCGAACGGGTCAAGGAGGCGTTTTACGAGCTGTCCAACCCGATCCAGCAGATAGAGTCCTACATCTTTGACGAGGTCCGCTCGACGGTCCCGCGCATGCCGCTTGATGAGGTCTTTCAGAACAAAGACGAGATCGCGGGCGCGGTGAAGGAGAACCTTCAGGAGATCATGACCCAGTACGGCTACGGCATCGTGCGGGCGCTGGTCAACGATATCGACCCGGACGAAAAAGTGAAGGCCGCGATGAACGAGATCAACGCCGCCACTCGCCTGCGGAAAGCCGCCGAGGAGCGCGGCGAGGCCGAGCGAATCCTGAAGGTGAAGCAGGCGCAGGGCGATGCCGAGGCGAATGTCCTCCACGGCGAGGGTATCGCGGGGCAGCGCAAGGCGATCATCGACGGCCTAGGCGACAGCGTGGAGAACTTCGAGAAGGCGGTCCCCGGTGCGTCCATCAACGATGTCATGCAGCTGATCCTGATGACGCAGTATTTCGATATGCTCAAGGAAGTCGGGGCAAGCAGCCGCGGCAACACGATCCTGCTCCCGCACACGCCGGGCGGACTTGCCGAGATCATGTCGCAGGTGCGCGACAGCATCATCACGGGAAATATCGCCGCCGCCACCCACAACGAGTCCGTGGCTCCGACCACCGATACCAGAGCGCCGCGTTCTGCCACGCCCGCAGCCCCCGCCGCGCCGCCGCGCCGACCCGCCGCCGCTGTAACGCCCGAACGGATGGCGCCGCCCGCACCGACCGTACCACCACAGCAGACGCAGCACCCCGGCTAAGACCCGCAAAACTCATTGCGGCGGGGAGTGTAATCCCCGCCTAGCACTTGACAAACTCACTTACATCCATTATATTGAATGAACATTCAATCAATGACAAAACCAGAGTCAATATCTTCGGCGACGGGTCCGAACGCCCGCGGAAGGGCGCGTGCCGAGACCCGAACCAATCTGGTAAATGCCGGTCTGCGGCTGTTTGCACGTCTGGGCTACGATTCGACGTCGGTGAAGCAGATCGCGCAGGAGGCAGGGGTCGCGCAGGGTCTGCTCTACCACTATTTTGAGAGCAAGGAAAAGCTGCTCCAGGCGATCTTCCAGATAAGCATGGAAGACGTCCGTCGCTCGTTCGCGGCGGCGGGAGCGATCGGATCGTCATCGGCCCTGGAGCAGCTGATCCGCGCCAGTTTCCGCATCGTGCAGGAGAATCAGGAGTTCTGGCGGCTCTCGTACGCCCTCCGAATGCAGCCCGCCGTGCTCGGGAGCCTTGCCGAACCCCTGGCGGAGTGGACAACTGAGATACTCGGAACGCTGGAGCGTCTCCTGCGCGACGCGGGCTATCCCGCACCGGCAACCGAGGCATCGATTCTGTTCGGCACCATTGACGGCATCGCCCAGCACTACACCATGATGCCGGCCACCTACCCACTGGGCACTATCGTGGATGCTCTGGTGACCCGCTACGCCGGGAGCCAGAAAACAGAAGCAGAAAGGGATACCGATCATGGCGACAACCTCGACTGAAGCGGTCAGCACCCCCACCGCCGAGCGGAACCCGGATTGGGTCGATTCCACCGAGTACCCGTTCGCGCCGCGCTATTTCCAAACCGACGAGGGACGGCTTCATTATGTGGATGAGGGCCAGGGCGAGACGATCCTGATGGTTCATGGAACGCCCACCTGGTCGTTTCTTTACC
>JAZKEA010000026.1:15133-18570 GCA_040387315.1 Armatimonadota bacterium
CGCGGTTGATCACCTGGGATTCGGTCTGTCGGATAAACCCGCGGACGCCTCGTATACCCCCGAGGATCACGCGCGTCGTCTCGAACACTTTATTGACAGCATGGGCCTGCGGAATATTACGCTTGTGGTTCACGATTTCGGCGGCCCTATCGGACTCAGCTATGCCGTCGCCCATCCCGCGAACGTGAAGCGCCTTGTTCTGTTCAACACCTGGATGTGGTCCCTTGCCGGGGAGCCCCGCGCCCGCATGGCAGATCGGCTCGTTCGCGGTCCCCTCGGCGACTTCCTCTACCGAACGCTGAACGCTTCACCGCGATTTCTGCTGCCACAGGTCATGGCGGATAAGTCCATGCTGACTCCCGCACTCCACCAGCAGTACCTACGCCCTTTCCCTACCTCGGGGTCGCGCACCGGTCTTCTGGCTCTGGCCCGTGCCCTGGTCGAATCTTCGGTATGGTACGACAGCCTCTGGGAAAAGCGCACGGTCCTCCACAATATTCCCGCCCTGTTGCTCTGGGGAATGCGGGACGTCACCTTCAGCCCCAACGATCTTCAGCGCTGGCAGACGGTGTTCGCGAAGTGCGAGACCGTCCCCTTTCCGGAGGCAGGACACTTTGTTCAGGAGGAAGCCGAGACGGACGTGCTGAATGGGACCATAGAACGATTTATTGACTCCAATTCCTGACCGTAACGCGAAGGAGCAGCGATAATGCAGACGGATGTCATCATTGTTGGGGCGGGTCCGACCGGGCTTGCGCTTGCCAGTCAGCTGATTCGGCACGGGATCGACTTCGTGATCGTCGAAAAGAACGATGCCCTGACGCCGTTCTCAAAAGCCATCGGGGTTCATGCCCGAACGCTGGAGATCTACGAGCAGATGGGCATCGCCGACGATGCCGTCTCCCAGGGAACGATTGCGGGTAAAATCCGGCTTCTGGAAGGCGGGCACTTACGCGGCGAGATGGATCTCTCCCGCCTGGGCGAGGGACTCAGCCGATACCCCTATATGCTCCTTCTGGAGCAGAGCAAAAACGAAAAGCTTCTCTACGATTATGTCTGTCGCGCGGGCAGGGATGTCCAGTGGGGAACCGAGCTTGTCGAGCTGTCACAGACGGAAAACGGAGTCTCCGCAGCCGTCCGGGACCGTGCCGGAACGACGACCGTCATCGACGGCAAATATCTGGTCGGCTGCGACGGTCCCCGCAGCCCCGTTCGCCACAGCCTCGGCCTTACCTTCGAGGGAAGCACCTTCGAGCGGTTCTTCTATGTCGCGGATGTGCAGGTGGACTGGGAGTTCAGTCATGATGCCCTCCACATCTGCCTGGTGCCGGACTCGATTGTCGCGTTTTTCCCGATGAAGGGTGAAAAGCGTTACCGCATCGTCAGCTCCTTTCCCGAGGGCTGGACCGAGCCGACGGAAAAGATCCCCTTCGACGAGATCGAGCGGCGTGTCAAAGCCGATGTCGAAGTTCCCCTGACGATTTCGAATGTGGATTGGTTCTCGGTCTACAAGGTCCATACCCGCCATGTGAATCGGTTCTCCGAGGGCCGCTGTTTTTTGGCCGGGGATGCCGCCCACATTCACACCCCGGCGGGCGGGCAGGGTATGAATACGGGTATTCAGGATGCCTACAATCTCGCCTGGAAACTTGCCTATGTCCTGAAGGGGCACGCCAGCGAATCGATTCTCGCCAGCTACAATCAGGAGCGGCTGGAGAACGCCCGGCGGCTCCTGGGGACGACCGACCGGATGTTCAATTTCACCGCCGGAACCGACTGGCTCCTGCAGTTTATTCGCTCTACGGTGTTCCCGCCTCTGGCGAAGTACCTGATGGGTTCAGAGGTCGTCCGACGGCGTTTCTTCCCGATCATCTCGCAGATCGGCATCAGCTACCGGAAGGACGATCTGAGCGAACACGGCGGCGACCGGGGTTTCGCGGTCAAAGCCGGGGACCGCCTGCCGTATTGCCTCATCGACGGCGAAAGCCTGTATGACCGGCTGCACGCCCCGTGCTTCCATCTGCTCATCTTCTCGGACGGGCAGACGGACCCTACCACCTTGAAACAGGACGCCGAAACGGAATTCGGGCCGCTGCTGGACTGTCATATCGTCCCGCTCTATCCGCACCTCAGCGAGACTTTCGACGCGGATACGTCATTTCTCGTCCTGCTGCGCCCCGACAACTACATCGCCGCGCTTTCCCACGATCCGTCGCTCCATCCGGTTCGGGCGTATTTCACTGATACCCTTGGATACGACGCGTCGAAAAACTCGCGGTTTTCGACGGCTGTCTCGTTATAATGAGATGGTTACAGGAGGACAAACGATGAATTTCAGTCGACTATTGCGGCATCGTGCGCCGGCTCTGGCGAAATCCGCGCTTTTCACAGGGTTTGTACCGGCACTGGGTCTCCTTGCGCTGGCGAATACGGCGCGGGCGCAGGAGGCCCCACCGACCGGCGCTGCGGCAACACCGGCTCGCGCGGGGCGGCAGGAAACGCTGAGACAGATCACGGACCGCCTGACGCAGACTACGGGCGTGCGTGTTCTCGCGGATAGCGGGCTCAGCAGTCAGATGCTGTCCGCACCCCGGGAAGCGGTGACCGCACAGACCCTCGATGATCACCTCACCCGGCTGACGCGCCGACTGCCCGCCGGAACCGTCGCGCTGAAGGTCTACCTGCCCCCGGCAGGCGCAGGCCGTCGCTTCACCCCTGATTCGGTCGCGCTGCTGGCGCGGGCGCAGTTGGAGCTTCTGGGGCGGCCCGCGCCGAACACCGTTCAGATACAGGGCAAAACACTCAGCGCCACGGAGGCCGCGCCGATCCTCCGTACTCTCGGACTGGAACCGGTCTACGTTCTGACGAACCGACAGGGACCGGGTATGCCGCGCTTCGGTGCTGAGAGTTCGAACGCGATGATGGATGCGCTTACCAAGCAGCTGGGCGTCCCGAGCGTCGCGGATATTCCCCCCGGCACCTACAAAGTGACCGTTCCCGGCCCGGACGGCACGCCGCGAGAAGCGACTGTCGAGGTAGAAAGCTCCGAGGGCAAACGCCGCATCATGGTCCGCATGGGCGACCTAAACGCCCGCTAATCCGCAGGGCGACAGCCGCAGTGCCGCGGCTGTAGCCCCCTCCTCCGCTCCCCCGACATCTCGTCCTCCCGGAACTCTGCGTTGACAGTCGAAGCGCTTTTATGATACGGTAAAAGCCAATCGAAGCGCTTTGCGAAGCGCTGTCAACTTCTTTGAGGCCACCTAACAATGACACGGATGTCAACAAGCCCCTCCTGTTCGGATCACCCCTCCCCCCCGCCGCTGAGACGGCTCAGCCCCCTCCCCTCAGAAGGAGAGGGGGTGTTAGTCACGGTTTCCGCATCTGCTACGCCCAAAGGCTGGTCTAACCTGGCAGTTGGGCGCAACGCAGATGTTGCC
>JAZKEA010000027.1:0-3422 GCA_040387315.1 Armatimonadota bacterium
GACGGGGGCTTTCAGCCCCTGTCATTGACGAGGTCCGCTCCGTTTGCTACACTGAACGTCGTTGGCGCAGGTGAAATGATTCGCCGCCTTAAAAATTATGCCGTCTGAAATAGCTCAATTTGTCTCGGCCCCGATACTGCTGTTCCTGCTGTTCGGAGCCAGCGCCCTGGTAACTGCAATCGCCACGGTGCTTTTTCCGAACCCGGTCCGTTCGGCGCTCTTTCTGGTTCTGAACCTGTTTTGCGTCGCGGTGCTGTATCTCCTGCTGAATGCCTACTTCCTGGCGGCAGTGCAGGTGATCGTCTATGCCGGCGCAATCATGGTTTTGTTCCTGTTCGTTATTATGCTGCTGAACCTGGGGACACCCGACCGCTCCGTCGATAAATTGCGCTGGCAGCAGCCTGCGGCGATTGGTATAGCGCTTGTGCTGACCGCACTCTTTGGCGCGGTCATCTACCAGAGCGTACCCGCGGATGTGCCCGCGACCGCGATGATGATGCCCGCCCCGAATATCTACAGCACGGAGTCTGCTTCGAACCCGTACTTAACGCGGCAGATTACCCCCAACCAGCTGCGTGATATCACCCCGGACACGATGGGTACCGCGGCTGGCATTGGACAGAGCCTATACAATCCCGGACAGGCCTGGCTGTTCCCCTTTGAGGCCACCAGCATTTTGCTCCTGATTGCGGTCATCGGATCCGTTGTTCTGGCAAAGCGTCGGCAGCCGGGGGACGAGGTTCCCGCTGCGCAGAATCCCGGAGGTAGCATCGAATGAATCCTGAGATTCACAACAGCGCGATTAACACGGTAGGGGGCAACCCCCTTCTGCCGGTGAACGGAGCTGTTCCGTTATCCTGGTATCTGATTCTGTCCGCGATGCTGTTTCTTGTCGGTGTGGTGGGTGTTCTTGTAAAGCGGAATCCCATCGTTATCTTTATGAGCATCGAACTGATGCTCAACGCCGTGAACCTCTCCTTTATCGCCTTCGGTCGCTATCTCGGGCATGCAGGCGGGCAGATGTTCTCGATCTTTGTTATGGCGGTCGCTGCCGCCGAAGTTGCGGTGGGACTCGGAATTCTCATCAGTATCTTCCGTTCGCGTGAAAATATCAACGTGGACGAAATCAATGTCATGAAGGGGTAATCCCTTCTTCCCGATTTCCGCCGGGTTTTTCTTCGAGGAGACGTTTTTAACTACATGGACCCGCAGGTCTTACCCTGGCTGGTGCCGCTCTGCCCGCTGATCGGTTTTCTGATCAATGCGTTCGCGGGCGCACGCCTGACGAAATCGCCGCGTCCTATCATCGAGACGGCGCCGCTTGCGACCACTGCTGCGTCGCAGAATGCCGGACCCAGCGAAGTCTCGGAGTACGATGTCGATCCCGCCGTCACCGCGTCGGGCCATGATAAACCTCATGGTGGCGGTCATAGTCACGACGCGCACGATGTGCATCTCGACAAAGGCGGACTCGGGATCGTTGGCGGTCTGGCGACGGCACTGGTTGCTCTCGGGTTTGTCTTCTCACTGCTGCTGTTCTTTGCCGTACAGTCCGCGCCGGAGCATCGCATCTTCTCCTCGGCAATACCCTGGATGCAGGTTCCGGCAGGCGGGCCTTTTCCCGCGCTTGATCTTTCGTTCCGCCTGATGGTGGACCCGCTCTCGGCCCTGATGCTCCTGATTATCACCGGGGTCGGAACGCTCATCCATCTTTATTCGATGGGCTACATGAGTCATGACAAGGGGTACGCGCGTTACTTCACGTATCTGAACCTGTTTGTGTTCTTCATGCTCCTGCTGGTAATGGGGTCCAACTTCCTGGTGATGTTCGTCGGCTGGGAAGGCGTGGGTCTCGCCTCGTACCTTCTCATCGGCTACTTTTATGAGCGCAAGGCGGCGACCGATGCGGGTAAGAAGGCGTTCATCGTCAACCGTATCGGAGACGCGGCGTTCCTGGTCGCGCTGTTCCTTATCTTCCAGTTTTTTGGAACGTTCGAGTTCTTCGGCCCCGGCGGCGTCCTGACCGAGGAAGGCATCGGCAGGGCGATGGGGAACGGCTATGGGAGCTATGCCTTCTTTGGCACGACCGTTGCCGTGACACTGGTTCCATTGCTTCTCTTTATCGGCGCGGCGGGTAAATCCGCGCAGATCCCGCTTTATGTCTGGCTTCCCGATGCGATGGAGGGGCCGACGCCTGTGTCCGCGCTGATTCACGCCGCAACGATGGTAACGGGCGGCGTCTATCTGCTGTCCCGGACCCATTCGCTCTTTCTGCTGTCTCCGCTGACAATGACCGTTGTCGCCATCATCGGCGTAACGACCGCGGTTGTCGCCGCGACCATCGCACTGGTTCAGAACGACATCAAGAAAGTCCTCGCCTACTCAACCGTTTCACAGCTTGGTTATATGTTCCTGGCCTGCGGGGTTGGCGCATTCGGACCCGCGATGTTCCACGTCACGACCCATGCTTTCTTCAAGGCGCTTCTCTTCCTTGGTGCTGGGTCTGTGATTCATGCGATGAGCGGCGAGCAGGATATGCGGAAGATGGGCGGCCTGAAGGGCAAACTGCCTGTCACGTTCCTGACGATGCTTATTGGAACCCTCGCCATCGCCGGTTTCCCGCTGCTGTCGGGTTTCTGGTCCAAGGACGAGATCCTGCTGAACGCCTTCGCCGGTTCCACGCAGAATGGTATGGGGCATCCGGCGCTCTGGGCGACGGGCTTCTTTGTCTCTGGCCTAACCGCGTTCTACATGATGCGCCTGCTGATGAAGACCTTCTTCGGAACCGCTCGTTACGATGCGGAGACGGCAAAGCACGTGCACGAGTCTCCGGCGACGATGACGATTCCGCTTGTGGTTCTCGCCGTGCTGTCCGCCTTCGGCGGCTTCCTGAACGCACCCGCGTTCGGCCTTCACTCCTTCACCACCTTCCTTGGGGAGACAGCAGGGGAGCGAACACTTCGTGCCGAAGGGCTGGAAATGCCGCTTCTGCTGGCGTCCGCCGCACTCGCTGTTGTCGTTCTGGGCTTTACATTCGCTCTCTACAATGGCAAAAAGCAGGGCGAACTCTCTACGACGGAACAGAAGCTGCGAAATCCGCTCTGGCGCAGGCTGGACAACAAATGGGGTGTGGACGACATCTACGACCGCATCTTCGTGAGACCGGGCAAGCGTCTCGCGATGTACTTCTGGCGCGTGCTTGATATCCGGGTCTTCGATGGCATCGTCAACGGCACAGCCGGAATGGCGCGTGGTATTGGTGAAGGGATCAAAGGCTGGCAGAGCGGCTATGTCCGCAACTATGCCCTCTCCATGCTAGTCGGTGTCTTCCTGGTCGTGGTCGCCTCGCTGATTGGCCTGGGCGTTTCGCTGCGCTAAGCCTTCGGTCAATTATAGAAACATGCAAAATATACCGCTGTTAT
>JAZKEA010000028.1:0-3962 GCA_040387315.1 Armatimonadota bacterium
GCCTCACCAGATTTCGCGCATCCATCTGACCGCCTCGGGTGGCCCCTTCCGTACCTGGACCAAGGCGCAGATCGAGGCGGCGACACGAGCGGATGCCCTGAAACACCCCACCTGGACTATGGGCGGCAAGATCACGATTGACTCTGCGACCCTGATGAATAAAGGGCTGGAGGTCATCGAGGCGCGCTGGCTGTTCGATGTGCCCCTGGAACAGGTCAGCGTGGTGGTGCATCCGCAGAGTGTCGTTCACTCCTTCGTTGAACTGAGCGATGGAGCTCTTCTTGCGCAGCTGGGTCTCCCCGATATGCGTCTGCCGATACAGATCGCCCTTTCGTATCCCGATAAACCGGATACCGATCTGCCGCGGCTGAAACCCACCGAGATCGGGGGTCTCACGTTCGAGATACCGGACGAGGATCGGTTTCCCGCACTGGCGCTGGCACGGCGGGCGGGCACGATGGGCGGAGTCGCGCCTGCCGTGCTGAATGCGGCAAACGAGGCTGCCGTCGGCTACTTCCTGGAGGAGCAGATCGGTTTCGGCGATATCTGCCGCCTGGTAGAGCAGGCGCTTGAGGCGCACGGAAGCGAAGGCGACGCCGACACGCTGGAATCTATTCTCCATGCTGACGAAAAGGCGCGCCTTTTCGTCACAAGTCGGGCAAAAATTGCGTCATTATAGACAAAGCCGCGAAACGGCTTTGGCACAGACACACGCCTCGGCAAAGACGCTGATAAATACGAAACGGAACCACAACGAATGGGTTTATTAACCACCGCGCTGACATTCATTCTCATTTTCGCAGTGCTCGTTTTCTTCCACGAACTGGGGCATTTCCTCTTCGCCAAGCTGTTTAAGATGCGGGTCGAGGAGTTCGCGCTTGGTATGGGTAAGCCCAAACTCCGCGTTTTCTCGGATGGCGAAACGGAATACACTTTGCGTGCATTCCCGCTTGGCGGCTTTGTTCGTATCGCCGGAATGGAGATCGAGGACTCTTACGAGAGCCGACTGGCGGGGACGGGGGAGCGCCGCTCAGGGGATGACGATGGCCTGGAAACGACCAATGTACGCACTCTTCGTCAGGAAGAGGCGGAGGTCAGCGGTGTCGATCCGAACGGTTTTAACAGCCGTCCTATCTACCAGCGGTTCCTGGTGATTCTGGCGGGACCCGTGTTCAGCTTCCTGCTTGGGTGGTTGGCACTCTGTACCGTGGGATTCTTTTTCGGTGTGCCGGATAAGACCACGCTCAAAATCAACACCGTGATCGACGGTGGACCTGCCGCACGGGCGGGAATGCAGGCGGGTGATACGTTCCTTTCTATTAACGACAAGCCGGTGGAGAGTGGCGAGGCGGTTCTGACGCAGATTCGGAACTCTGCCGGAACGCCGCTGCGTTTCACCGTGCGGACCGCGGGCGGGGTGGAGCGCACGATCTCCGTAACCCCGGAAGCCGGAAAGCTGGAAGGGGAGGCAAAGCCGGTCGGGCAGATCAAGATTCAGCCCCGTCCCTTCATTCTGTCGTCCAAGCGTCTCGGACTTGGCGAATCCTTTGCCCAGGGAAACAGCGATGTTGCTTTGTGGTTCGCCACCATCGGTAAACTGTTTGCGAGCGGCAACCTGAAGAATAATGTCGGTGGACCGGTGGCTATCGTCAAGCAAACCCACGAGGCTGTCGGAATCGGCGGTGGGCTGCCGATGATGCTTCTGGGACAGCTTTCGCTCTCGCTTGGCTTCTTCAATCTGCTTCCAATACCGATCCTCGACGGCGGACACCTTGCTCTGATGTTCCTGGAAGCGATACGCCGCCGGAAGTTAACCGCCGAGCAGACCCAGCGTGTCTTCGCGACGGGCCTTGCGATCCTCGGCCTGTTCTTTGTTTACGTCATGGTAAAAGATATCTTCCTGTAAGGGAGTGATGTCTTTATCCTTGCCGGAGCGCACATAGGCCCCCAGGGCAATGGCGGCGAGCGCCGCAAAGGTGAATTTGGCCCACGCGGGAAGTGCTGTCGGACTGATAAACGATTCGATAAAGCCCGCGATAATAAGAAGCATCACGGTGCCAAAGAGCAGCCGGATGGCATCGCGGCCCGCAAGAACGACCGCATCGCGTCGCGAAAGCTCACCGGGTGCGATAAGGGCATGACCGATGATCATTCCCGCCGCGCCGGCAATGAAGATAGCCGATAACTCAGGAACCCCGTGCGGCAGCAGAAACGACCACAAGACGACATCGTAGCCTGCGTTATGCTGCAGCACCGCCAGCGCTCCTATCGGGAGTCCGTTGTAAAAGAGGATCAAAAGTGTCGGGATCGCCCCCATGATCCCGACGGCAAAGGCAAGAATCGCGACCCGGATATTGTTCTGCATCAGCATGACGGAAAATTCCGGGCGCTCCGCATCCGTCATAGATACTGACAAATTCTTGTAAAAGTCGACATCATCCGCCCGCTCTCCCAAAAAGATATGTCCGTTGTTCGGGTTCGCGATGGTTAAGCCTGCTCCCAGCATCCCGCCCAGAATGAAGAGGAGCGTGGCAAGCAGGATATAGACCTTCCTTTTGCGTAATAGGCGAGGAAAGCCCGTCACGATAAACTGGCGCAGTTGGGAGAATCCCGGTCCACGTTCGGCATACAGCAGCCCATGCGCCCGCAGCACGAGGTCGTTCAAATACTGGATCAGAGCCGGGTCCGCACCCCGGAGCCTCGCATAGGCAAGGTCCGCGGCGGTGCGGCGGTAGAGCGGCCCCAGAGTTTTGAGCTCGTCACGACTCAATCCAAGGACGCCGGAAGCGGTGCCGGTGCGCAGTATCAGTGCGCTGAGCGCATCCCATGCGGGTTTGCGTCGCTTTATGAAATCGCCCAGTGCTCCGGCTGCCATTCGTTACCGTTTCCTTCCGCAATGCGTTTCGTGGTCGTGACTGGTTATCTGGTTATACTAAAGTCAGTTGGATGGATCGTTTCCAGGGGAGAGTCTCTGTGTCGCGTGAAGCTACTATCGTTACGCCGGAAAACATACCACTGACACTGGAACTGGCCGGACTCGGCTCCCGGTTTGTCGCACTTGCCATCGACCTGCTGATTCAAGGCGCACTTCTTTTCTTCGGGCTTTCTCTGCTGGGATACGCCTCGGAACCCATGAAAAGTATCGGGCTGACCTGGCTGATGGAAGTCCTGGTGATTGTTTACGGCTTTGTGCTGATGTTCGGTTATTTTATCTTCTTTGAAACGATCTGGAATGGGCAAACCATCGGAAAAAGAGCGGTCGGCCTGCGAGTCGTACGCGAGGGTGGGTACCCGATTACTTTTTTCGCGGCAGCCACGCGTAACTTGATCCGTATCGCGGACTTTCTCCCCTTCAACTACGGTGTGGGGGCGCTGATGGTATTTCTGCAGCCGCAGTATAAACGTCTCGGCGATCTGGTCGCGGGAACTGTGGTTGTCAAAGAGCGGGAGGCTCGGTTTCTGCATGCGGTCTTTGTAGAAACCAGCGCCATTCATACCCGTCCGTACTCCGACAAGCTCGGCAGTGTGGAACCGGAAACGGAAGCGACCACGGTGACATTACGGCAGGAACGCGCCGCCTATCACGGACCGCGCCTGCCGGAAACGGCCAATAACCCCTTTGATGTCCTGAGCGAGGACGAACTGGAACTGCTCCGGCGGTTCGCGTCGCGCCGCTGGGAGATGCTGCCGGATGATGCCGAAAGACTGGCGTACCGTCTGATCGCCCCGCTTGTTCCGCGTCTGAATATCACCTTTTTGCCGAATGTGGCTCCCCGTTATGCGGACCTTGCCTCGGTTATCGTGGGGACTGCCGACCTTACAGCCGCGGAACGTGAAGAGGCAATGGGTGCGCGGCTGTAAGGTCACTTACGGTTTCTCGGCTTATTCCACGCCGTAACCGTTGGGATGTGCTTCACGCCATTTGTAGGCGTGCAGAATGATGGTGTCGATGTCCGGGTAGA
>JAZKEA010000028.1:3972-4796 GCA_040387315.1 Armatimonadota bacterium
TGGGGTCCCAGCCCAGCTCCGCCTTGATCTTGTCGCAGGAGGCGGCCAGGCGACCGGGGTCTCCGGGGCGGCGCGGAGCGGGAACGGCGTTGATCTTCTTGCCTGTGACACGCTCGGTGGCGGTAACCGCTTCCTGAACCGTCGTTCCGTAGCTGTTGCCCAGGTTGTAGGCCGTCGTTTTACCGCCCGCCTTCAGATACTCCAGGGAACGGATGTGGGCATCCGCGAGGTCCACGACATGCACGAAGTCCCGCAGGCAGGTGCCGTCGCGGGTGTCCCAGTCGGTCCCGAATATTTTCACCTCGGCGCGACGCCCCAGGGCGGCATCTATGAGGAGGGGAAGGATGTGCTGCTCCGGCGTATGGTCCTCGCCCAGTCGTCCGTCCGGATCGGCTCCGGCGGCGTTGAAATAGCGCAGGCTGACGCTTTTTAGGCCAAATGCCGTGTCATAATCCCGCAGGATCCTCTCGAACATTAGCTTGGTCTCGCCGTAGGGATTTGTGGTCTTCTGGGGATGGTCCTCGGGAATCGGGACTACCTGGGGTTCACCGTAGGTCGCCGCCGACGACGAGAAGATAAAGGATTTGATGCCCGCGTCGAGCACCGCTCGCAGAAGAACAAGGCCCTTACCGATGTTGCTTTCATAATAGCGTGCCGGATCGACGACCGAATCGCCGACTGAGGCGTAGGCGCCGCCAGTCCGAACATCACCGACAGCCGCTCGCGCTTTCGGATCAGGGCGTCGCGAGCCAGCGCCGCAGCCTTGGACGCATCGTCGTCGAGCCGGGCCAGGGCCTTTTCGATCGACCCGTCGGCGCGGACCG
>JAZKEA010000029.1:0-387 GCA_040387315.1 Armatimonadota bacterium
CTTGCCGTGGCTCTGGCAGTGTTGCTCCCGCTCAGTGCCGGTTCTGAGGCAGTCGCTCAGACGAAGGGGAAGGCGAAGCGGGTCGTGATCGTCTCCTGGGACGGTGCTGCGAACTGGATCGTGTCGCGGCTTGTCGCCGAGGGCAAGCTGCCAAATGTCGCCCGCCTCGCGAAACAGGGCGTTCAGGCGGCCTACTCGACCCCCGCTTTCCCGTCCAAGACCGCCTGTGGACACGCGGCCCTCTGGACCGGCGCATACGGCGATGTTAATGGTATTACGGGCAATTCCGTCCCGGTCCTGCCACGAGGTGAGCATACGCTGCTCGAATCGCGCTCCGCATTCCTCTCATCCTCTCTGCTCGCGGAACCACTTTACGTGACTGCGGCA
>JAZKEA010000029.1:397-2333 GCA_040387315.1 Armatimonadota bacterium
CTCCGTTCCAAACGACCGCTTCACCACCTTTGATGGCTTCGAGTCCGGTGTCTCGACCGAGAAGATCTGGGACGGAACCGAACCTGTGAACACGGCAGGCGATGTATCGCTGCCTGCCCATGACGGGGCCGCAAAATCATTTCCCGCCACCATCGGAGACACGAAGTTCACGATCTCTGTTTTTGATGACCCTTCGGACCCGGTACGCGGTTTCGACAGTGTGCTGATCCGGCAGCCGGATGGGAAAAACGGCATTTCGGCGGTTTTGAAACCCCGACCCGCTGCCGACGATACCCGTGGTTTCAGCCCGCGATTCCCGGTCACGCGCGTGTTTCCCGGACAGGGGGAACTGTTCGGCTATGCGTACTTCCGGCTCTTTGCCCTTGACCCGGTGACCGGGAGCATGACGCTTTTTCAGCGGGCCGTCAATGGCATCCGGGGCACGGCGAGCCTGGCGGAGCGGCACGCCTACCTCGATGCCTACGGTGGCTTTCACAGTATGCCCTTCGACCCGTACAAAGCCGGGGCGCTGGGGAAAACGCTGTGGCAGGGCGGCGACGGGGAGGCGGAGCGCCGCCTTGTTGAGATCGCGCGGCTGGACACCGAGTTTCTCGCGCGGGGGAGCCGTTTTGCCCTGAAGCGTTATAATCCCGATCTGGTCTTCCATTACACCCCGACAATCGACGGCGCGGGCCACACGTGGATGGGACTGCTGGACCCGGACAGCCCGCGTTATGACCCTCAGGTGGCTGCCAAACTGATGCCCTTCTACGAGCAGATGTACAAGCTGCAGGACGACTGGTTGGGGGACATCATCGATGCCGCGGGTCCGAAGGCCGCTGTCTGCCTGGTCAGCGATCACGGGATGGCAGGTGTCGGTAAAACGTTCTCGCCGAACGCGGTGCTGGAGAGCGCCGGTCTTCTGGCGCGTACCGCCGACGGCAAGGGAATTGATCTCGCCCGGACCAAAATCTGCGCCCCGACCTGGGGCGACTACTTTGTTGCCGTCAACGGAACGGATTGGAAGGGAGGAGTGGTCACCTTTGCGGAGCGGGAGACGGTACTCCGTCAGGCGACCGACGCTCTCCTTGCCGCCCGCGATCCACAGACCGGACAGCCCATCGTTACCCGCGTCTTCCGTCCGAGTGAGATCGTTGGACTTGGGATCGGCGGGACAGCGGGCGGGGACCTGTACCTTGATGTCGCCCCCGGTTACGTTCCTCGGACCGGCCTGCAGGCCGGTGTGGTCACCTCCGACACATCGACCCTCGGGTCGGGCGTACACGGCTTCTTTCCCCTGCGCACCAAGATGCAGGCCATCTTCTTTCTGGGCGGCGCGGGAGTCGCTAAGGGCAGGCAGATCGCCGGGGTCCGTCAGATCGATGTCGCCCCGACCCTTTCTCGGCTTCTCGGTATTCCTGCCCCCGCCAGCGCCACCGGGCATATTGTCGGCGAGGCGCTGGAGCCGTAAGCAGCGCCTCGCGGAAACCTCAGGGAACTACTTCTTCCAGATGAGCGGGTTCTGACGACTGTCGTTGAGCAGGTCGCCGACTTTCAGTGACTCGAAGTATTCGGTGGGAAGAATGTTCTTCTGCCCGTTGAACGTGCTGCCGTCGGGCATATACGCACAGGTCATGGCGCGGCGCGGGCGCGGGGTCATATTCGTACCGGCGGCATGGGCGGTGAGCCCGCTGTGGAAGACCGCGCTGCCCGCTTTCGCGGGAGCGGACACCGCCGGAATCGTCAGCCACTCAGGGTACGACTTGAATAGGTCCCGCATATTGGAGCCGATACCGCCCTTGACATGCCGCGCCGTCTTGTGGGTGCCCGGCAGGTACCACATGCAGCCGTTCTCCAGGGTCGCATCATCGAGCGCCACCCAGATCGAGATGGAGCTGGGCGACGAAAAAGACCAGTAGTGCAGAGCGGGCGTGAT
>JAZKEA010000029.1:2343-3761 GCA_040387315.1 Armatimonadota bacterium
CAGGTGCCACGACGTCGCATTGCCGTACGGGGGCTTGATCAGCGCCTGATCGTGCCAGATGCGGATGCCATCGACCCCGGCCAGGGTTCCGGCTACCTGTCCCAGCCGCTCGTCCAGCATTATCTTCGCGATACCCTCGTGCGTGTCGGCGAGGCGGATACACTGGGTAAAGACCTGGGCGTAAAAGTTGTCCGGGTTGGTCTGATTGTTCAGGTCTTTTTCGAACGCGCCCGTGCTCGCGGTCAGTCGCTGATGGACCGCATCATCCGTCGCGGTACGCCACTCGGCAAGCTCTGCGTCATTCAAAAAGCCGTCGATCAATAGATAGCCGTTGGTCTGGTAAAACTCAATCTGCTCTGCGGTGAGTTCGGTCTTCAAAGGTCCTTCTCCTCAAAAAATAAAACCCCGGCCAAGTGGCCAGGGTTTTATTGTATCTAAATCGGCACGCACGGTCTACGCTGGCACTCGCATAAAAGGCTGAACATCGGCGTTGCGTGGATCAGCGAAGCGGCGCGATGCCTGCAGGAACTCAAACCCGACCACATTCCCGTCTGCATCCAGGTTTTCTAGGATACCCGGTGATACCTCGCCCGTGTCCTCCTAGGTACCAATGAAAAAGCCTCCTGATCATCTCGCATAAGGAGGCTTGCTACGGCTTTGGGCAGCAAATCGCTATGGCTGTTCTGGCTGTGTCCCTGTGGTTGGCGCGTCTGTCTGTTCAGCCGCCGAAACCTCCACCCGGTACAGCGGACGGCCTACAATGTAGGTTTTGTTGCCGACCTCCACGAACTTTGGCACCGTTTTGGAGACTTCAAAAGGTGCTTTGGTATCGAAGTCGAGAAACAGAGGGCGCGATACCTGCCAGTTACTGCCTGGTGGCACCCGCATAATGGCCTCGGCACGCGCGTCCGTTTCCCCCTCTTTGCTCGCCCGCTGTGATAGCCGCTTCGCTCTCAGTTCAACACGCACCGAGATGGAGTTATCGCCATTGATGTGCGGCGTCACCTGAAGTGTCGTGCTTCCCTCTGCGGAAGCGCTCACGCTTACCTGAGCGGTCTGGTTTTGTACCGTCGACAGGATGGGGGACTGCAGAAGGGTATCCGTCTGCGTTCCGTCTTGGGCATACTGCACTTCGTACACCCGCGCTTTTACCTGCACCAAACGCGGCTTGACATCCAGAAGGCGTAGCAGGGTTTTCATCTCGCTTATGGCAGCCGTCGTGCCTGTCACGAGCATCGTATACTTGCGATCGTTGGAAGCGATCTTCTTGATCCCATCGGGCAGAAACGACTTTCTCTTTTTCGAGGCAGATTTTCCCTATAAATTGTGGCGTTTGCGAATTAATACTGGCTTGAATTTCCAAGAATGAAGCAATTTTAATTTTTACAGTTTTACAAAAATCGTTGTTTTAACGCTTA
>JAZKEA010000030.1:0-3883 GCA_040387315.1 Armatimonadota bacterium
ATAGCCGGTGAACCGGTCCGCGTCGGCGTGGGCCTGACCGAAGAGCTTGGTCAGAAGCATGCCGCCGATATTGATGCGCTCCTGCAGGAAGGCGAGCATATCCGCCTGCGCCTCCTGCGTCTCGATAGAGAGGCGGCGACGCAGTTTCCCCACCACGCGAGTCGGCAGGTAAAGGGTCGGGACGATTGCCAGAGACAGCAGGGCAAGCCGCCAGTTCAGGGCAAAGAGGATACTCGCGGTCGCAATGACGGTCAGCACATTGCTGGCTATCGTAACCACGGTTCCCGCCGCGGCTCCCTGCACGGCGGCGACGTCGTTGTTCACGCGGGAGACGATCTCCCCGGCGCGGGTCGTGGTGTAGAAGGGAAGTGAAAGACGCTGAAGATGCCGGAAGAGATTGGCGCGGAGATCGAAGACGATTCCCTCACCGACCAGGGCATTGACATAGTTCTGAAGAACCCCGATCAGGCCGGACACCACGCTCAAACCGATAATCGCCCCGACAAGCCACATCAGCAGACGGGGGTCGCTCTGGGGGATCGCGCGGTCCAGTATTTCGCGTACGACCAGGGGGGGCAGAATTCCCAGTGCGGCATTGGCGCCGATACAGGCAAAAATGACGAACCATTGCCGTTTATAGGGCGCAAAGTAGCGGAGCGCTCGTCGAATCTGTTCCCTTTCCAGAGGAACCGTCTTTGCATCCTCCGGCGCTCCGCCGACATTTCGATTCTGCAGACCGAAGGTGCGGGGTAATCCTCCGATACTGCCCTCCGGTCCTCGCCACCCGCCTCCGACGCCACCCGCCATCAGGTCACTTCTCCCTTTTCTCGCAGTCCCCGCCGCAATTTCGTCATCAGCGCGATCAATGTCGTCTTCTCCTCCGGGGATAATCCCGCCAGAAGGTCGCTCAGGACACGGTCCCGCTCGGGAAGCGCCTTCTGCAGAAGTTCTGTGCCCCGCTGAGTCAAGCAGGCGCGGATGACCCGGCGATCCGGGGAATCCGCCTCGCGCCGAATCAGCTCCTGGCGCTCCAAACGGTCCATGAGTCCCGTGACATTCGCCTTGGTCACCACCAGGCGACGTCCTATCTCACTGAGAGGCAGGCCCTCGTCCCCGGCTTCCCGCAGCACCAGCAGGGCGTTCATCTGCGCCCCGGTGAGATGCAGGTCACGCAGAGCCGCATCAATGAAAGGACTGAGCGCGGCATTCGTGCGAACGATGTTATAAACAATCAGAGCGTCTGTATCCAATATGCCTTCCGTTGCACAAAAGTAAACATGTTAACAATCTATACGTTAACTATACAGGGTAAGTGGCATATTATCTGCCCGCCTTGCACAATTAACGGATTTGACAACGTCTGAATCTATATGCTATAGAGTATTCGTCCGGTGAATGACGCTGCGACGATTCCCCGCAATGACGCGCCGCTCCTGAAAACGTTGATTATTTGCGCCTGGTGATGCGGCCGGACCGGCAGCCATCGAAAAGGAACGGTAACGCCTCTTGACGACTCCCGACTCTTCCCTTCAGGACAAAGCCAAAGAGCCGTCTCGCGAGCTGCGGATAGGCGGAGTACGCCTTCGCGTCCTCGTTTTGCTCTTCGTGACGCAGTTTCTCCTGATCACCTGGATCGCGGATAGCGAGATCGCCCGCAACGTCTACCTTATCGGCTACGCACTGATGATGCCGACGGTTCTGTATCTGCTTTTTGTGCGGCTGTTTTCTCGCTGGCTCCCTTTCGACCGCAAAGAGCTGATGCTGGTCTATATCGTCCTGACGGCGACGCTGCCGATTATGGGGTTTGGCGGAATGCGCTTCCTGATCCCAGGGATGGGATTTCTGTCGTACTTCTCCGAGACACAGCCGCAGTGGGCAAAGTACGTAAGCCAGCTGGTGAACTTCCCCATACTCCATGACCCCGCGGCGATTCAGGCGCTCTACCGCGGCGGCACTGCGGTTCCCTGGCAGGCATGGACGGTGCCGATTCTTTTCTGGAGTACCTACCTGCTTCTGCTTGCGGGAATTTGGCTTGGGCTTGCCGCATTTCTGCACCGTATCTGGATTCGCCAGGAGCGCCTGACGTTTCCTATCACGCTTCTGCCACTCCAGCTGACCGACACCCGCGATGACCTGTTTCGTCGTAAGCTGCACTGGATCGGCTTTGCCATACCCGTGCTATTTCAGAGTCTGCTCGCCCTGCACGAGTGGTATCCGGCAGTTCCCGCCTTTCAGCTAAAGGCGCAGGATATTCGCCCCCTGATATTCCCTTCGCCGCCGTGGGATGCGATTCCCAATCTGCAGATCGGTTTTTACCCGATGGCGGTCGGACTGGCCTACTTTGTTCCAAGCCAGGTCAGTTTCAGCTGCTGGTTCTTCCTGCTGCTCTCAAAGTTTTCCTTCGCTGCCGGGTCAATGATGGGGTTGGGAGCGGGCGGACCCGGTATCGCCGGACGGTTTCCGTTTCGGGAGGAGCAGGGATCGGGTGCGTGGATCGCCTTCGGGGCGCTTGCTGCGTGGGGTGCGTATCGTCACTGGGCCAGTCTTGTTCGGGATACAACTCCCGGCGAACAGCGGGAAATTAAGCGACTGGGAACTGTAGGAGGCGTCTGCATGGCGCTCTGCGCGGTTATGATGATGGCCGTCGGCGTTGCGCCGGTTGTTGCTGTCGGTACGATCATCGTTTATGTCGCCTTCATACTTACGGCGGCTCGCACCCGCGCTGAGGCGGGCAGTATGTTCACGATGGGACCGGCCCTCTGGACGCCGAACCGAGTTATGGGATCAGTGACCGGGACGATTGGGGCCACGGACGGGTCTCTCGCCGCGGGGGGGCATTTCGATCTGGTCCATGTCGATGTTCGGGGGCAATCCCTGCCCTACCTCCTGGAGGGGCTGAAGATCGCCGACACGCTCGGGATTCCGTGGCGAACGGTTGTCACCTGGGTCGCCGTCGGAAGTGTCAGCGCTCTGGCACTCGGATGGTGGACTAGTCTGTCTCAGTTTTATGAGCTCGGGGCGGCAACCGCGAAAAGTAACTCGTATGTGCTGGTCAAGGCCCAGATCGCGATGCGTGAGATGAACAATCTGGCGGCAAACCGTGTCCCCTCGGATTACATGGGGGTAGGGGCAATGGTGCTGGCCGGTGGGTTTACGGTTCTGCTCGCCTTCCTGCAGGGACGCTTCCTGGGCTTCCCGTTTTCGCCGGTGGGCTACGTGCTCTCCAACACCTTCACGATGAACGCGTTTTTCGTACCGTTTTTTCTGACCTGGCTGATAAAGCTTGTAGTGCAGCGCTGGGGAGGAAGCAGCTTGTATCGCCGCAGTATCCCGTTCTTTCTCGGGTTGATTCTGGGGGACATCGTGACGCAGGCCTTCTGGACCTTTGTCGGACGCTTGATCGATGCCCCCGTCTATCAGTTCCTCTCATGACAACGTTGTCAAAGCGACCAGAAAAATGTACTCTTGACGTATGAAGCAACAGTTTCTTTCCGATACGGTCTGGTTGTTGAAGGGACTTATCGCCAGCGAAGCCGGGATATTGACGCTGAAAAATGGCCGTTTAAGTTTCGCCACCGACAAGCCCCTTTTTGACAGTCCGCTCAGCGACGTGCAGGACATCAATTTCCCCCTGATTTACTTCGGGGCGGGCTTCGTTATGAAACTAAACGGAGCGAAATACAGGTTTTCTTTTATTCAGCCGGGAAATACAGCTGGGGGGGAATACGCCAGCATTCCCGATGCACGAGACAAAGGGAAGCGTTGGAAAGCCGCTTTGACCCCGACGATCCCGGAGTAAGCTCGATTCTGCTCACGGAAAAGCGGCGAAATTTTCCTTGCTCAAAACGCGGGATTGTGCCACCGTGGGCATTTATTAGCTCCT
>JAZKEA010000031.1:0-3188 GCA_040387315.1 Armatimonadota bacterium
AGGTGTCTTACTGCACGAAAAAATAATTAGTGTGGCTGCCTGCAGAAATGGCTGTTTTCTACCGTAGAATACGGCTATGCGCCTCGTTCAGAAGTCACGGATCACACGGGCACTGCCTGCTTTGCCTGCTGCAATTACTCTGCTTGTTTTGAGCACCTATCTCCTTACCGGTTGTGGAAGCGGTGGTACGGGTGGCGGTGGGGGTTCCACACCGACTCCCACTCCGACTCCAATCCCAACAGCAACCCCAACTCCCACGCCAACAGCCACCGTTTCGCCGTCGCCGGACACAAGCCCGACGCCGACGCCGACGCCGAGCGACAGTGTTAGTCCGACACCGGAGGCGACGCCGACGCCAACACCCACGCCGGACGTAACACCCTCACCGACTCCGACACCGGAAGTGACACCGTCGCCTACTCCGACGCCAGAGGTGACACCGTCCCCGACGCCGACGCCGACGCCAACCGCTACGCCGACCCCGACCCCAAGTCCGACCCCCACACCAAGCAAGGGTGGCCTCGTCGTCGATGTCAAG
Organism: Armatimonadota bacterium; assembly: GCA_040387315.1. Classification (GTDB taxonomy): domain Bacteria; phylum Armatimonadota; class Armatimonadia; order Armatimonadales; family Armatimonadaceae; genus JACMJB01. Next base: position 539 of record JAZKEA010000031.1, read on the forward strand.
TAGCGGTCAGCAGACAGCCAACAGATAAATCATGAAGAAATACAGTGTGTGTCGTCCGGGCTCTCTCGGAGCGCTTTTCGTCGTCAGTCTGCTGGGCACCGGGCTTATCGCCACGCCCGGCTGTGGGGGCGGTAATGGGAGCAGCAGCGTCAGCCAGGGGCAGTCACCCTCTTCCTCCAAAGCGCGGGGGGTGGTGAGTGTATCGATCACCTGGCCGGAGCGCACCCGTCTCATCCCGATCATGTCCGAGAGCGTCAAGGTCACGGTAGCCCGCGTTGGGGGGACGGGAGTTCCCATTGCGCCCCAGATCCTGAGGCGTGTGCCGCTCGACCCGCCCCCTTCCTTTCCGGTTCAGCCGCCGATGACCAGCACGGCGAGCTTCCCCGATCTGGAGGTCGGCGAGTACACTGTTACGGCGACGGCCTATCCGACTGCCGATGGAACCGGCACCGCGCAGGCGACTGCGACGGTGTCCGCGACCGTCGTTGGGGATGAAAACACACCCGTGGGCCTGGTGATGGGAACGACCGTCGATCATCTGGAAGTCACGGCGGTTTCGTCCACACTGACTGTCGGCGAAACAACCATTCTTACCGTGACGCCACGGGATGCCGCCGGACAGGCCGTTCTCATTGATCGTGGCCGAACGCGATACTCGTCCTCGGCTCCCGGAGTCGCGGAGGCGGACCTGACGCAATTCAAGCCCGGTGAGTATGTCGTTCTGGCCCGAGGGACTGCCGCAGGACTGGCGACGATCACCGTGACCGACACCGAGACCGGGAAGAGCGGCACGGTTACCCTGACGGTCAAGGCGAAGCCGCTTCCACAGCCCAAGGGATACTCCATCACGCACATTCCCGCGTATCCCGGCTACCCCTTTATGAACGTGAAGGCGATCAACAACCTGGGGGAAGTCGCGGGGTCTGTCTCCGTAGGAAGCGCGGCGACTGCTGCCGACCGGCTCTTTATCTGGCGACCGAACCCGACGGGAAATGGAGGAAAGTATACGGACCTTGGCTCCTTTCCCGGATTTTCAGTCTTGTATGTCCAGGGAATGAACGACAAGGGAGAGATCTGCGGCGATGGAAGCCGCAGTTCCTTCAGTTCCGAATCGCATGCCTTTGTCTATCGAAACGGGGCATTCGTGGACCTTGGTATCCCGAATCCCGAACTCGGACAGGTAGCGTACAATACCGCAACCAGTATCAATAATGCCGGACAGATCAGCGGTCACCGTAGACGGTTCGCGGTAATGTCCGAAGCGTTTGTGTGGCAGAACGGTCAAATCAAATATCTTGACCGGACAAAAGCCGCCTCCACCATCGCTATTTCTTCCCTGGGACTGGTCACCGGGTGGGACGGGAAGAACGCAGCCTACCGGTACGATGTCTCTACGGATCAGTACTCGGAACTGCAGGGCGCCCCTGGCTTCGGCAGCCTCAGCCCAAAAAAGATACGAGATGACGGCCTGGTGGTGGGCTATCTTTCTCCGCCTACCGGCGTGTTAAGCCGGGCCTGCTACTGGGAAGGGGGGAAGAGTCAGCCAACCCTTCTTGATCCCCTGCCCGGTGCGGCAACGAGTGCCGCGTGGTCAGTGAACAGCAGCGGCACCATCGCCGGGTACAGCATTCTTCCCGACCGCATGGTGGCTGTGCGCTGGATTCCCGGTCAATCGGTGGCGCAGGACCTGAATACTCTGGTCCCCTCCCTCGGAACCGGAAGTAAGGCGCTGCAGACCACGCAGGACATCAACGAGGCGGGTCAGATCATCGGGACCAGCAGTTTCGGCAGCTATGTCCTGACACCGCTTCCCTGAATAACGATTCGAAGACAGTCCGCTGATACATCGAAATTATGAAGAAACACAACGTTCGCCCCTTCGGTAATCTCCGCCCCTTCGGTGGGCTGTTTACCGCGAGTCTGCTCGTCACTGGGATCGTTGCCGCGCCGGGTTGTGGTGGGGGTGGGACACGCTCCTCGCCCGTGTCCGCACCGTCGGCACCAGCATCTCAGGGTCTGGGCCGGGCGACGTTTACGGTCACCTGGCCCGCGCCTTCGTCGTCCCGGCTCATACCCTCAGCGGCGAACAGCATCGTGGTGAAGATAACCACAATCGACGGTGCGGCCCTTGCCGAGCAGCGACTGACGCGCCCCGCAGGCGGCGGGACCACAACCGCTACCTTCGCCGAGCTGCCCGCAGGCGACGTGATCGCCAGTGTCAGCGCCTATCCAAACGCCGATGGCACCGGTATTGCGCAGGCGTCCGCTTCCGCTTCCGTCGCTATAGAGGGCGGAAAAACCGCCGCTCTCTCGCTGACCCTCGACAGCACCATCGACCGTCTGGAAGTCACTGCACCCGCGGGATCCCTGGTGAATGGCGCTCCCGTGACGCTGATCGGTTTCCCCCTCCCGCTCAGCGCGGTCGCCAAAAACAGCGCGGACGAGATCGTGCTCACCGACATCCATTCGCGCGGCAGCGCGCGCGCCATCGCGGGCGCGACGCTCGCCATCCTGAAGGGCGTCGGCCATTCGCCGCACTGGTCGGCCCCTCAGGCTTCGCTCGACGCTATTCTCGACGTGGCTCAGCGCGCGCAAAGGTCCGCGCTGATGGCGCGCTGAAAGCGCCTGTCCAAGCGCGCCGCCCCGTGGT
>JAZKEA010000031.1:3198-3866 GCA_040387315.1 Armatimonadota bacterium
CGATTCGACGAAAGTCGTGTGGACCTCGTCCGCCCCGCTGATCGCGACCACGGACGCCAACGGACGAGTGTCGGGCGTCGTGCCCGGAACCGCTGTTCTCACCGCAACGGAAACCGAATCCGGTAAATCCGCGTCGATAACCGTGACGGTCCGAGCCTTTGCAACGGCGGGCGCGTATTATTTCCGCACCGTCACCACCAACGACATCATCGTGGATCCGGTCACGAGCACGGTTTATGGCAGCATTCCCGGCATCGTCACGGTGGGTAGCATCCGCACGATCAACCCTTATTCGACCAGCAATCCCACCGGTCCGCCGGTCTTCGTGGGCAGCGAACCCGGAAAGCTGGGCATCTCGGACGACGGTAGGTACGTCTACATCGGTTTTGATAATGCGCCGAAGATAGTCCGGTATAACTCCGTCACACGCACCACGGATGGGGAGTTTCCCCTCGGGAGCGCCGCCGCGGGTTTCTTCGCCGAAGACATCGAGGTGGTGCCAGGCAGTCCGGACAGCGTCGCCGTTTCGCGGCGAACCAGTTCCGGCAGCCCGCGCGGGGCAGGGGTGTTTATCTACGACAACGGCGTGCCGCGCCCGCGCGGGGCAGGCGGCAACGTGATCACGTTCGGTGCGTCGCCTTCCCGTCTCTACGGATACAATTCGGAGA
>JAZKEA010000032.1:0-2018 GCA_040387315.1 Armatimonadota bacterium
TAAGCCGCCTCAGCGGCGGGGGGGAGGGGTGAACGTAGTGTTATATCTATCCCTTTGACAGGATGGTGTCCATTCCCTGCGAAATCTGCGCGATATCGCCTTCGCAGTCGAAAAACTCAGCGGTCACCCAGCCGTCGCCGAGGCCGCCGTTGGTGTAGCCGATACCTTCCAGGGCGGAGAGTACCGCGGGCCAATCGACATCGCCCTCGGTCAGGGCGCAGAACCCGGCGAGCGTGCCGACGGACCGCTTGAAGTCTTTGAAGTGGACCCGCTTGATGCGCGAACCCAGAAGGCGGATCCACTGCTCGGGAAAGCCTGTCAGGACGACATTCCCGACATCGAAGTACGAGCCGACAAACGGACTTCCGATCTCCTCAAGGAAGCGGACGGTCTCCAGCGGCGAGAGGAGGAACTTGTTCCAGACGTTCTCGACCCCGATAGAGACTCCGGTCTGTTCGGCGTGGGGCGCGAGACTCTTCAGCGCGGAAAGGCCGTTTCGGTAGGCCGCATCATACGGTGTGGCGGGATCGACCGTGCCGGGAACCAGCAGGATCGTGTCCAGGCCCAGGTACCGCGCGACATCCAGAGATCCGCGTGTTTTTTCGATAGCCGCATCGCGCACGGATGCCGTCTCGGAGATAATGGGGTACTTCCAGCCCAGACCGCTCGCTAGCGATGTCAGGGCGACCCCGGCCTCACCGGCCTGCTCGATGATCCGTTTGCAGTCCGCCTCCGTACTTGCGGGCGTGATCGGGCCGTCATCGGCGATAGCGACCTCGACGCCGTCAAATCCGGCCTCTTTCGCCATCCGGAAAACTTCCGGAAGGGGCCGCTTCGGGTCATATGCCCAGACACTGATTCCTTTTTTCATACTGCTGTCTGTCCTTTACAGTTCGTCTACAGTTCGTTCTGCCGTGGTTCGGCGACGGTCTCCCGGAGTACCAGTTCCGGATAAAAAATGCGGACGCCCGGAGCCGCTTCTTTTCGAAAGAGATGGAGAAGCATCTCCGCTGCCGCCGCGCCGACCTTTCCGCAGTCCACTCTCAGGGTCGTTAGAGGCGGCGCTGTGAGGGCGGAAAAGGGGACATCGTCGTGACCGATAATAGACAGGTCTTCCGGGACACGCAGTCCGCGCTGCCGGGCGGCCTGAAGCGCTCCCGCCGCGAGCGAGTCCGTTCGCGCGAAGACCGCGGTCAGCGGCCCGGTCCCGTGCTGCCGGTCCAGAAGCGTATGCAGCGAGAGACGACCCTGTTCGGCCTCCTTGCCCGCGATAACGACCTGGGAGGCCGGAAGCGAGCACCCCGCCTGCTCCAGCGTCGCGCGGAAGCGGGAAAGGAGTTTGTCGGGAGACCGGCTGCCGATAAATCCTATTCGCCGATGCCCTCGCTCCAGCAGCAGGTGGGCCGCCGCCTCCCCGCTTGCTTCCACATCAATCACGACTGAGCCGATACCGGGCCTGTCCTCGATGGGCCGATGACCGATGATGACGCACGGGATGCCGCGCTCCGTGATCTTTTGCGCCAGCAGCAGAGGGTCCGGCCCGGTATCGTCTTCGTCCATCAGGAGAACGCCATCGACGGCCCGCCCGGTAACTACCGCCATCACGCCCGTATCGGCGCGGTCGGGGGCATTGAGCAGAAGCCCGTAGTGGTGGGCGGCAAGGGCGTTCTGAACCCCTCGGATCATCTCCAGGGTATACAGGTCCCCCAGAGCCGGAACCTCGCCGCAGGCAAGCAGCACCGTATTGGTCCGCCCCGTTACCAGAGTTCGCGCCGCAAGATTCGGGACATAGCCCAGCTCGCCCATGCGGTCGAGGATAAGACGGCGCTTTTCCTCGCTCACCGGCCCTCTGCCGCTCAGGGTCCGGGAAACCGTGGCGGTCGAGACCCCGACCGATCTGGCAAATTCCTCAATCGTCATAAAAGTGTAAGCGCTTACACAACGCGCTGATTGAGGATAACACCCCGCGTATTTTTCTGTCAACTGTGGCTATTCTGCAGTAAAGCGGGGATTGTAAT
>JAZKEA010000033.1:0-3326 GCA_040387315.1 Armatimonadota bacterium
CTGGCAGTCGGGCGCAACGCAGATGTGGCCCTTGGTTGTAACTCCCCCTCTCCTTCCGAGGGGAGGGGGTTAAGCCGCCTTAGCGGCGGGGGGGGAGGGGTGGCATTGCCTACGGGAGCTGATAACTGGTGACCTGTACCTCGGCCTCAGTGGGGTCGGCGCGGAAGATGAGCACGCCATCCGCGGCGGCATGGGCGGGCACGAAGTCAAAGGTGGTCGTGGCCTCCTCGTCATCGACGCTTGAATTTGGATTTCGCCCGGTTAGCGTTCCCTGAACCGTCACCTGGGCCGCGGTGGCATCGCCCTCATTGGTGACGGTAACGGGAAGGTAATACTGATTTCCCGCTTTGCGTACCGCTCCTTTTTCCACACGGAACGTTGCCGGAGCGCCCTTGTCCTGAATCCACAGGGCGACAATGACGCCGATCACCCCCAGCACCAGAAGCAGGGCGACGATGAGCGAGGTCCATTCAGCGCCGCTTCGAGGCAGGTTGCTGGATTCCTGATGGTTGTTTTTGTCCTCTTTTTTGTCCTGCTTACCGTCGCTCATAGTGCCAGCCTTCCCGCCGCGCCGCCGATAGTCGCGGGAAATCCCAGAACAATCGTGTAACTGACCCACTGCGAAAGCGGATCGCCGGGGCGCACCAGACGAAACAGCCAGAGCATGAGAAGCGCCATACCCAGGGAAATGAGGTAGGAGACCAGCGTCTCGCTCAGCGGACTCTGAAAGAAGCCGGTCTGATCGCGCCGCTCGGACTGACGCCCAAACTCGGCCTCGAACACGATGATGTAGGAGAGCAGCAGAGAGGCGGCGACAAGGATCAGGAGCCACGGATAGGTGAGGACACTCGCGATGGTCGGTATCTCGTCCGTGGGGGAGATGGAGGCGGCGATAATCACCGCGCCGAGCGCGGATGCCCCCGCATCGGCGAGCGTGGCCTTCCAGGTTTGGGAGAACCAACTCGGTGTGGCATCCGGCGGCTCTTCGTCATCCGTAACCTCATCCGGCTTGTCGTCGGTCTCGTCCTGCGGCGCGTCCTCCTGATGAAGAACGCTGTTGGCGATCCCGACACCGATGCTGAACGGCAGCGCCTCCGCGATGATCTGACCGCAGATTGTTTGGATCCCGTCACCACTGCCGATGACGCCGATGAGCAGGAGGCCGAATGTCGAGGCCAAAAGCGCGATTGCCAGAGCCTCGACGCTGTCGGCCAGCGTCCGCCGAAGTGTCCTCGCGTGTCCCCCGCGAAATCCACCCCGAATATCGAGCACCACAAGCGCGGCGTAGGCAATCACCAGGGACAACAGCATGTGCGGCGGGGACGAAAAGCTCCCCTTCCACCAGACCTCCATCGTGTAAAGAAACGGAGCGCCGAACAAAAATGCCCCGGCGAACCCGCGCATGACCGCCTCCAGCTCGTTCCGCCAGGGCGATTCTTCGTCGTTATTTGCCATGTCCTTCTATTTTCGCATCCCGGTGATCCGTCGCTGTCGGCCTTTATTGTGCGGTTTACGGGCGTTTTTCGCTAGCCCTCGCCCTGCCGCATCGGGTACCATTTGAACATTGCTATGAAATTATTTGCCCTTTTGCCCGTCGTCGGGCTTCTCTCTTTCGCCGCGTCCTCCCTTACGGCAGTCCCCGCGCCACAGACGGCAACGGCCGGCAGCACCGGCAGCACCTTTCGCAATCCGCTGAAAAAGAACGGCGCGGACCCCTGCCTGACCTACCACAACGGCTGGTACTACCTGTCCACGACAACCGGCGGTGATGTTCAGATTCGCCGCGCCCGGAAGCTCGCGGAGCTCGCCGGAGCTCCCGATAAAGTGGTCTGGAAGGACGATCATCCGGAGCGGTTCCGCGATATGTGGGCCGCCGAGTTCCATAGGCTGGACGGCGCGAACGGTCCCCGCTGGTATCTCTATTACACGGCCTCGGACGGCAAGGAGGGGGACACCCACCACAGGATGTATGTTCTGGAGAGCGCCGGGGACGACCCGATGGGACCGTACACGTTCAAGGCGAAGCTGAAGACGGACCCCGACGACAGCCAGTACGCTATCGACGGCACGGTCATGAAGCAGGCGAACGGGGCGCTGTACTTCCTCTGGTGCGGACGCCCGAGCGAGACGGGCCAGGGACTCTATATCTCCCGGATGACAAACCCCTGGACCCTGACCGGGGCGCGTGTCTACCTGCCGTCCGAGGGCTTCGGCTGCAAGTATGTGCGGGAAGCGCCGGTCACCCTGCAGCGCGGCGGAAAGGCGCATCTTATCTACTCGGCCTGCGGGGCGGATACGCCGGACTATAAGCTCGGACTGCTGACCGCCGATCTCAAGGACGACCTGCTGAATCCCACCTCCTGGAAACAGAACCCGAAGCCGGTCTTCGCGCGGGTGGATCAGTACGGTGTCTTCGGACCGGGCCATAACTTCTTCTTCAAATCGCCCGACGGGAAAGAAGATTGGATCGCCTATCACGCGAAAAGGGGCATGGCGGGAACCTATGCCGACCGTTCCACCCATGCCCAGCGCTTTGCATGGAACCCGGACGGCACCCCGAACTTCGGCCTTCCGCTGCCCGTGGACCAGGATATTCCGTCCCCCTCGGGAGAGCCGCGGTAAGGGCACGACAGCCGCGGAAGACGGGGTTCCCGCCGATCTATTTTTCCGCGGCTTCGCCTTTCCCGGCGTAGATCCCCCGGACATACTCGTTCATGACAATCGCCGCGCTGACGGCGACATTGAACGACCGGGTCACGCCGAACATCGGGATATGGAGAACCCGGTGGCAGCGCTGTATCAGGGCCTCGGGAAGGCCGTCATACTCGTGCCCGAAGCAGAGCAGGGTCTTTTTGTCGTAATCGAAGGTGTGATCCCAGATACTGGTCGATTTTCCCTCGATGAAGTCACAGCCGATGATCTCATCGTACTCGCCGAGCACCGTATCGATCTCCTCGACAAATTTGAGGTGCTTGATGATCGAATAAGCATAGGTTCCAAGACTCGGCGCCCGGTTGAACTTCCGATGCCCGTACAGGATGATGTCGCCACCCAGGAAACCGGCATGGGAACGAACCGCCGAACCGATATTGACATCGTTCTTGAGGTTGCACAGCAGGATCGAATAGTTGTGCCGTTTGGTTTCCAGGTCTTTCAGAATGTCGTCCGTGGACATCCATTTGTACTGCTCGACCACGTTGCGTGGTTTGGTGAAATCAACAATCGTTTCCATAGAACAGTACGTTAGCGAAGACGAGGTGAAAAACCTACCACGGCGCAGTTCGTTTCGGGCTGCTGTTACGGCTTGACGATGGCATCCGGCTTTT
>JAZKEA010000033.1:3336-4591 GCA_040387315.1 Armatimonadota bacterium
GATATTTTACCGAAGGCCACGCAAAAAACCTAACTTCGGCGCAGCCCGTTCGGCATGGGGTCAGGCGGGGAAACGGTTACGGCTTGACGATGGCATCCGGCTTTTTGACCTTGAAGGCACGAAAGTCATCGCCACGGACCTGCTCCCAGCGAAGAGACTTGACGTGACCATCGGCGAAGGCATAATTTCCCATACCCTGGTGACCACGCGCCGGAAGCGCGATTGCGTTATCGAAATCGTCCGCGCACGGCGTAAACGTGTCTATCGGAGTGGCACCGGACTTCCGGCGTCCCGGCAGCTTCCAGGCGTCACACCCCAGGAGGGTTGATCCGGCGACCCCGCCGAGGACGCTGTCGGACTTGTTTCCCGGAAAGGTCGCCCAGCTTTCGACGAGAGCGATTGTCTCCGCAGTCCGCTCTATCTCGCCGAGGGGACGACTGATCACGCCGGTATTTTGATCCAGGTCCTTTCCCGCGTCCGCGGATTCCTGGGTGACCAGCCGGTTCACGATCCCGTAGGAGCGCGGCGTCTGGGGAATCGTGAACGCGCCATCCCATAAATTCTTGTTGTCGCGGATCGCTTCATCACTCGGACAGGCCCACACGCCGTCGTTCCTGAGATACGGCACGAGCTCACGGTCGAAGGGGCGTCCGTCCTCGGTTCCCCCATTGATCGGCGGCGTCTTCACGATCTCAGGCGGATACGTCTCGTCAAAATCCTGGACATACTGCTGCAGGGCGAGACCGATCTGGCGCAGGTTGGAGGCGCAGGCCGACTGACGCGCCTTCTCACGGGACTGGGCAAAAACGGGAAACAAGATCGCGGCAATCACGGCGATAATGGCGATGACAACGAGAAGCTCGATTAACGTAAACGCATGGCGGTGACCCGGGGTAACCCCGCGGGAGGGCGTCGCAGACCGGGCAGACTCCGCAGCAGTAACAATCATCTTCTTCCCCTTCCCCTAACGCGTCCTGTCAGGTTCGATATCGCCGGACGAAATGCCTTTGTTAAAGGGGTTTCACCCCTCCCCCCCGCCGCTGAGGCGTCGGCTTCCCCCTCCCCTTCGGAAAGGGAAGGGGGCGTTCCGGGCGAGATCGCACGCATGGCTTCGCACGGGGTCTGAGGCAGAATCAGCCCAGTCCATCTGCCCCAGTGCTCTGCGACAGCCAAGGACGGCATCTGTACCGAACGCCCCCTCTCCTTCCGAGGGGAGGGGGAAGCCGACGCCTCAGCGGCGGCGGGGGGAGGGGTG
>JAZKEA010000034.1:0-6853 GCA_040387315.1 Armatimonadota bacterium
ACGCTTGCGTGAATGTGAAGGCTTCCACCGGAGGATGGAACATCCCCGCTAGACTTACGTGTTAATCACCCGGCAGCGCCTTCCAGAAGGGGTCGGTCACCTGACCCAAAGCCGACCCGTCCTATGGTCTCGAACTGGACTGCTTTATCACCGGTAAACATCAAGCGGATTGTCGGGGTAAACGGTGTCTCAATCAGGCAGACCCGAATCTCAAGCGTGTCTTCAGCTGACCAGGCCGCATAGCCTGCCGCGGCCGGTCCGTCGCTGTCCGTGCTGCCGTTTGCGGGAAGAGAGCGAACGATGCTGTTCCGCAGAAAAGTCGTCGTGCCCTGCTGCCAGTGGCCCATGCCCGCGTTGACAGTGTGGGTTCCGGCGTTGTCCTCTACGGGTAGAGTGACGGTGTCGTCGGCAAAATGGAGCGTCAGCGCGCCTATACCCTGCTCATTCTCGGGAAACCGATAGGTGCGCCCAGTGACCTGTGCTGCCGTAGGGGACTCAGGGCTGCCTTCGGGCACGGTAAGCGCAAGCGCGGACAGCCGTTCCTGCAGCTTTTCGTGAGCCGCGGGCGCGTGGGGAAGCGCCGTCGCGGTCATCGCAGGCAGCAGAATCTCCCAGACGAGATTCAGAACCGACTGCAAATCACCGACATTCGCGGTGGTGACGAAAACCGCCTCCTGTTCCGGCATCACGACGCAGAACTGCCCGAACGCCCCATCTGCCCGGAACGCCCCGTTCCTGCAGCGCCAGAACTGAAAACCGTAACCCTGCTGCCAGTCGCTCTCGGTCGCCGGGTCACCGTTGGAGACCTGCGCCCGGGTAGCGGCCTCCACCCAATCCGAGGGAACGAGGCTTCGGTCCTCCCAGACGCCGCCACTGCGGTACAATTCTCCAAACCGGGCTATGTCCTCGGTTCGAATAGCCAGCCCCCACCCTCCGACCGAGATGCCGCGCGGGTCCGTCTCCCAGGTCGCGCCCCGAATGCCCAGCGGCTCTAGCAGGCGTGGCTGAAGGTAGGCCAATGCCGTTTCGCCGGTCGTCTTCTGCAGGATCGCGGAGACCATGTACGTCGCCGCGCTGTTGTAGCGAAAGAACGTCCCCGGTTCGTGCTCGACGGGTTCCGCGAGAAACGCCCGCACCCAGTTACCGTCCGGGTCGTTTCGAAGAGCCCCCGTCTTATCCTCCTGATGACCGGTCGCCATCGACAGAAGGTGACGCACCTGCATCGCGGCAAGGTTCTCGCTTATCGTGGGCGGGAGATCATCGGGAAAGAAGCTCACGACCGCATCGTCCGGACCGAAGTGACCCTCGGCGATGGCAAGGCCCGCCGCCGTTGACAGGAAACTTTTGCTCAGCGAATAAAGCATATGCGGGCGCGTCGGCGAGTAGGGGGACCACCATCCCTCCGCCACCACATGGCCGCGCCGCAGGAGCATCACGCTATGCAGTTCCAGCTTCTTTTCCTCGATGGCATCGATAAAAGCGAGAACCGATGTGGAGGAGATACCTTCCGCCTCCGGAGTGGTTCGCGGTAAGGGCTGAACGGCAGGCTGGTAATCGATTTGCGTAGTCGGGGACGTCATCGTATCCAAGTTTTTTTCTTTCCGGTTAGTGTACACGCTTCAGTTTACGCTTTTGCACACAACATGTACACGCCCGCTCCGTAAGATATCCTTGTCGGAAGCGAATTGAACCGCTCCGATGAAAACTTTTCCAAGGAAACGAAATATGAACACACCACTTCAGTCATCGAGCATCGTGCGCGCCGCCGAGGGCATTATGGCGGATCTCGGGGACCATCGCAGTTTGGTGAAGGTCACCGCCCAGGACAGCAACGGCGCGATTCTGTTCCTGCACTGCGAGGCGGACTTTCAAGGCGGGGTTTCCGCGCATATCCATCGGCGCGAGGATGAAATCTTCTACATCCTTTCGGGCCGCATTTCCTTCCTGGTCGGCGACGAAGTAGCCGAGGCGGGTCCCGGTGACACCGTCTTCGGTCCGCGCAATGTCGTACACTCCTGGCGCTGTGTCAGTCCGGAGGGCGCGCGTCTTTTGATCACCTTCACCCCCGGCGACAACTTCCAAGCCTACGGATTTGCGATGCTCGAGAATGGAATCGCGCCTCTCACAGCTATGGCGGCCCCCGCGCTTGCTGAGAAATTTGTCGCGGTCGCCGCGCAGCATGGCATTGAGATGCTGCCGCCCGGCGACATCAAGTAGCCACCGGGAAATCCAGGAAAAAGCCATGAAACTGAACCTTACTCCTCTCGTCCCCCTTCTTGTTCTGGCGTCGTGCGCAAGTGTCTGTAACGCACAGACCGCAGTTCCACCGCCCCTTATGGTTCCCGAAACGCAGCTGAACGACATCATGGACGGTAAAATGCCCCGTATTCCCAGTTTTCCGAAGATAGCGCGAAAGCCGGGATTTCTGCGCGGCTATGTCAAAGGAATCGATGGCAAACCGCTTGTCGGGGCGTCGATAATGATCCTCCCGCCGACCGTTTACGGATCGGGGCTGAGCAAGCGGTCCGTGATCGCCAAAACGGATGCGAACGGTCTGTATGAGGTCGCGGTACCGTCGGGCGGGTGTACCGTCTGGTGCGCGGGGCATGCCGTCAACTACCGGGGCGTGCGCCTTGCGCTTCCGCTGCATCCGGTCGATGGGAACCTGGACAGCATCAACACCAAAGGCGACATCGAGAACTTTGCCCTGCTGCCCTACGGCGTCGCCAATGTTTCCACGTCCAGCGAAAACCCCGGCTACGGCGGCGCGTACTACGGAGCCTCCTTTACGGTCAACTTCGCCTCACGGGAGCCGGAGGATACCAATTACCCCCAGTGGCTGCCGTTCGGCTCGGAGATCGAGATTACTCTGGTTCCGGATGGCCTCCAGCTTGACGGCAGTGTGGGACGCCCGATAATCATCCGGAAAAAGGTGAGCCCGAAAGGGTGGTTTCAGGTGAACAACGTCCCCATCGGGCAGTACAAAATCCGCGCGCGGCTGACCGAAGACGGAAAGACCGTTCCCCTGGTGCTGAAAGACAACAGCAACCGCGACCGGAAAGGGGGAATGACCCCGCCGGAATCGAGCGACTGGGCCGCGATTCTTTTCCGCTCCGGAGGCGGCGACCCGGTCACCCAGCGTGTTCCCGGTGGGGGCATGGACCGCCACGGGCTCATTGTGGAACGACCTAAATAGAGCCCGCATGAGCGGAGGCATACAGCGGGCGTTCCACTGCGCAGGCCTCGCAGCAGATAAAGTGGGGCCGCGCCGGGTCGCCGTCATCGTTCACATAGTGTTCGGACGGCGATCCGCAGTGTTTGCAGCGCCCCACCACAATATGCGCGGGGCTGTCGGTTTCAAAGCCCATCGTAATGCGCCCGTCAAAGACATACAGCTTGCCGTGAAAATCCTCGTTCGGGTACGTTTCCATATAGGTGACTATCCCACCGTAGAGCTGGTACACCTCCTGGAAATCTTTCTTGAGCAGCAGGCCGGACGCTTTTTCGCAGCGAACACCGCCGGTGCAGACGGTCACGACTGTTTTATCCTTCAGATGCTCCAGCATCGGAAGCAGAGATGGCAGCTCGCGGAAATGGCGCATCGGCGGCAGGATAGAGTCCGCAAAATGCCCGCTCTCGTGCTCGTAGGCATTGCGCATATCGACGATATAGAACTCTTTCCCGCTGTGAATCCATTCGTGCAGCTGCTCGGCGTAAATATAGGGCGCGGTAAAGTTCCCCGGATTGAAATCGTCGGCACCGAGGTACGCGCCGACGATCTCACGGCGATATTTGACACTCAGCTTCGCGAACGCGCTGCCGGTTCCCACACTCCGCTTCATCTGGATCGCGGCAAAACGCGACTCTGAAAGCAGGGCATCGACATAGCGCTCGGTCGCCTCGGTTTCCCCCTCCAGAGTGCCGTTAATCCCCTCCGTGCTGATAAGAAGGCGGCCCGTCAGGCCAAGTTCATTGCAGAGTTCGCGCTGCTGATCGGTCAGCGCCTCGGCATCCGGAAGATCGCCGTAGTAATAGAAGAGAAGAATCTGATACGTTTTCATAGGGCCGTGGCTATTTTATCGGGAAACTTCCCTCGGTCCAAACCAACCGAGTGCAAACGTCATTGTACTGCCACAGGCGACACGGTCGGGGTGGGGCGAGGGCCGGTCACGTAGCCGTCCTGGTCTCGGAAGGTGCCGCCACATCCTGTCAGAACAAGCGAAATCAGCCCCGAAAGAAGAACGATAGAAATCAACCGACGTTGGATATTCAAAATGAGCCTCATTTACCCTTTGCTTTAGTCCGAAGAGTACCCGAATTCGCGGACAACCAGAGGTACCATGACAGCATGACGATTCCGCAGGCAAGTTCGCCGCCTTTTGAGCAGTTTCATTTTTGTCCCCGGTGTGGGACGGCATTCACGCGATCCGAAGGACCGCCGAACCCTCGTTTCGCCGCCTGCGACCACTGCGGCTTTCGGCTTTACTTTAATATCGCCTGTGGTCTGGGAGCATTGATTACCGATGCCGATGGGCGTCTGCTTATGGTGAGACGGGCGAAAGAGCCGAGCAAAGGGCTCCTCGGCTTTCCCGGCGGGTTCGCAGATGCCGGCGAGGATGCTGAAACCGGGCTGCGGCGTGAGGTGTTCGAGGAGGTCGGTCTGGAGGTTGGGGTGACGGAGTATTTGTGTTCTCACCAGAACCTGTACGCGTATCGGGGGACACTTTACTCTGTTCTGGATTTCTTCTATATCTGCCGGGTTACCTCTTCGGGTAATGATCCGCTGCGCCTCCAGTCCACCGAAGTTACAGGATTCGAATGGTGTGTGCCGGACAGCCTTGACCCGGAAGATATCGCCTTCCCTTCCATGCGATACGCGCTGCGCTGCTATAATCTGAAGGGGAAATCCCGGCAGGACGAACGGGCTTTTCCCGCCTGACGAACAGGTCATTTATTGTTACACTGCACCAGTAAGCATCAAAGCTGCTGCTTACCTTCACTATGAGACAGATCGTCGCCTGCGATCTGTCTTTTTTTCGTGTACAGATTTTTTAGCAAACTAATTGTTTACCTAATCGGGCAAAATGGGTGAACTATTTGAAATTTGGTAAACATTTGTTTATACCCCCCGCATTGGTCTGGGATAAAACATCCCAACCCCTCAGGAAAAACGAATGTTCTCTGCAAATCGAAATATGTCGCGTGAAGAGCGCGTTACAGAATGTCCATATGAATTGACAAACTTGGACAAACAAAAAGTTTAAAATAAGCAAACAAACGGCAAACAAAGCTGGCATTTTCGGTGGCGATTTCACATTCCTGTGAGCCGTATACCGTGAACGGACGATGTGGCGTATAATTGGAGTCACTGCTGAGGCTGGCTGGCATAGTCAGTCCCGATGAGATATATGCAACAATCGCTCCCACCTGCAGGGATGCGCCCTTGGAGGGGTCTGCCATAGTGCACAGTAGGTACACCGTAACTGGAGCCGCCGCTCTGCTAATCGGCGTCTGTTTTATTCAGGCTCCGTCCCGCTCCCAGAATCCGCCAAAGGCGCTTTCGCCCGCCCAAAAATCCGCCTACTTCGACAAGAACGTCTGGCCGACGCTTCAGGCAAGCTGTATCGCCTGCCATGCGGGTAAAGAGGCAAGTGGTGGACTGGATCTTACCAGCCGCGCCGCGCTTATGAAGGGGGGATTCTCCGGTCCTGCTGTCGCGCTGAACGACCCCCAAAAGAGCCTTCTAATTCGCGCGATCCACTACGACGGCAGGCAGATGCCGCCCCAGGGAAAGCTGTCTCAGGCGAAGATCGCCGCGCTGACCCGCTGGGTCGAGATGGGTGCGCCCTGGGGGGCGACTAAGGCACCAGGCGCGACGGCTGCCGCTCCCGCGAAACATGGCCCGCCCCCGGTTAACGCCGAAACCAAGCGTTTCTGGTCGTTCCGGAAGGTCAAGCGTCCCACGGTTCCGGCTGTAAAGAATACCGGCTGGGTCCGCTCGCCGATTGACTCGTTTGTTCTGGCGAAGCTGGAGAAGAACGGGCTTCGCCCAGCTCCGCAGGCCAGTCGCGCGTCGCTCATCCGGCGCGCCTACTACGATGTGACGGGGCTGCCGCCGACACCCGAGCAGGTGCTTGCCTTCGCCGCGGACAAATCTCCTCAGGCGTGGGAGACCGTTGTGGACCAGCTTCTTGCTTCGCCGCAATACGGAGAGCGCTGGGGGCGGCACTGGCTCGATCTTGTGCGCTATGCCGAAACCAACTCGTTTGTGCGTGATGGAGATAAGCCGTTTGTCTGGCGGTACCGCGATTATGTTATCCGCTCGTTTAACGCCGACAAGCCCTATGACCGGTTTGTCCGCGAACAGCTTGCCGGTGATGAGATTCCGGGTGCGGGCACCGAGGGGCTGATCGCCACCGGCTACTACCGGCTGGGAACCTGGGACGATGAGCCCGCGGACCGCGACCAGGCCCGCTTCGATGACTTGGACGATATTGTCAATACCACGGGCCAGACGATGCTCGGTATGGCGGTCGGGTGCGCTCGGTGTCACGATTCTAAGATCGACCCGCTGCCGCAAAAAGATTACTACAAGATGCTGGCCTTCTTCCGTAATGTGAAGCGTTATGGCGGGGACGGTTCGGTGGAGGATTCGTCGCTCCGCTCTATCTCGTCTCAAGCCGAAGAGGAGCGTTTCAAGCAGGACACCATCAGTTACAAGGCCAAGCTGGCTGAGCTTGACAAACAGATAGACGGTATCGAGGACGCGGTTCGCCCCCTCCTTGGCGGCGGCGAGGTCGATGATTTCAAGAACGAGCAGAACCGAAAACCCATACTGAAGAAGCGCATCGGG
>JAZKEA010000034.1:6863-8521 GCA_040387315.1 Armatimonadota bacterium
CAGTACACGGAGTATGAGCGGCTGATGGCGGATCGCGGAAAGCTGCGCGCCGCCCCGCCCAGGGGGTTGGAGCGAGCGCTGGCGGTCACCGAGTTCGGTCCCCGGTCCCCAAAGACGTTCGTCCTGGGACGCGGCAGTGCGCACGCGCCGGGCGAGGAGGTCTCACCCGGCTTCCTGTCTGTTCTTTCGCCGCCGGAGCCAAAGATCCGGCCGGTTTCTGCGGACGCGCGGACCAGCGGCCGACGCCTTGCGTTCGCGGACTGGGCC
The DNA here is from genome assembly GCA_040387315.1 of Armatimonadota bacterium. Taxonomy (GTDB): domain Bacteria; phylum Armatimonadota; class Armatimonadia; order Armatimonadales; family Armatimonadaceae; genus JACMJB01. The sequence continues at coordinate 7,131 of JAZKEA010000034.1, forward strand.
GTCAGCCCGGACAATCCGCTCACCGCGCGGGTCATGGCAAACCGCGTCTGGCAGTTCCACTTCGGTCGCGGCATCGTTCGTTCGTCCAGCAACTTCGGGTTCCTGGGAATCGCGCCCACGCATCCCGAGCTGCTCGATTATCTGGCGACGGAATTGATTCGCGGGGGCTGGCGCTTGAAGCCGCTTCACAAGCAGATCCTGATGTCCAGCACGTACCGTATGTCCTCGAAGGCCGATAAAGCGGCGCTTGCCAAAGACCCCGAAAACGATCTGATCTGGCGTTTCGATATGCGCCGACTGGGCGCGGAAGAGGTTCGGGACTCGATTCTGGCAGTTACCGGCAATTTGAACCGCAAGATGGGCGGCCCGAGTATCCTGGTCAAGCTGCCGGAAGAGGTGCTGGCGGGCCAGTCGGTTCCTGGGGCGGGCTGGGGGGAATCGACGCCCGAGGAGCAGGCAAGGCGCAGCGTTTACATCAAATCCAAGCGTTCGCTCGCGGTCCCGATCCTGGCAAGTTTCGACGCCCCGGAGACAGATGCCACCTGCCCGGTACGGTTTGCCACCACGCAGCCGACCCAGGCGCTCGGCATGATGAACAGTGCGTTCCTGCAGACGCAGTCCGTGGAATTCGCCGGGCGCATCGCCAAGCGGGCGGGGACGGACCCCGCTACTCGGGTACGTATCGCGCTTCTGCAGGTCTTCCAGAGACCGCCCACGAAGACAGAGATAGCCCGTGGCGTCGCGCTGCTCAGCGACCTCCAGACAAAAGACAACAAGACCGAGGACGAGGCGCTTGCCGCGTTCTGCCTGGTCGCTCTCAACCTCAACGAATTTATTTACTTAGACTGAGACCCGGCGGGACAAAAGATACTATGGACAGAGAAAAAGAGTTTTGCGGTCGGACGCGCCGCGAGTTTATGTGGGAAGTCGGGGGCGGTTTCGCCTCGGTCGCGCTGGCGTCGATGCTGGGAACGGACGGCTTCTTCGCCAAACAGGCCGTCGCCGCCGACGGGAAAACGGCCTGGAAAAACCCGCTCGCCCCCAAAGTGCCGCACTTCCAGCCCAAGGCGAAGAGTGTCATTTTCCTGTACATGTACGGCGGCCCGAGCCATATCGACACCTTTGACTACAAGCCCGGCATGAAGGGCATGGACGGCAAGACCATCGATGTCAAGACGTTCGGTCGGGGCGGTCATAAGAACCAGGGCCGCATCGTCGAGCCGAAGTGGGATTTCAAGCAGTACGGGCAGTGCGGAAAATGGGTCTCGGATCTCTTCCCCAACCTCGCGACGTGCGTGGACGATATCTCGTTTATTCACTCGATGACCGCCGATTCGCCGATTCACGGGTCGGCGATGCTGCAGATGAACACGGGCAAGATCCTGTCGGGC
>JAZKEA010000034.1:8531-9525 GCA_040387315.1 Armatimonadota bacterium
GTCGGGCAGTCCCTGCCTCGGATCGTGGGTCAACTACGGACTGGGGAGCGTCAACGAGAATCTTCCCGGCTTTGTCGTGATGCTGGACCCCCGTGGCGGGCCGATCAGCGGTCCCAAGAACTGGTCATCAGGCTACATGCCCGCCACGTATCAGGCGACGACGATCACCGCGACGGACCATCCCATCCTTGACCTGTCGCGGCCTGCCCACCTGACGGATGCCACCCAGCGGCGTCTTCTGGACACAATGCAGGGCTACAACTCCGAGCACGAGGCGATGCGGGGTGACAACTCGGATCTTGCCGCCCGTATCGCCAGCTACGAGCTTGCCTACAAGATGCAGGCGACCGCTCCCGAAGCGACCAGCCTGAAGGACGAGCCGGAAGCTATCAAGGAGATGTACGGCATGAATGACAAGCGAACCGAGGTCTTCCGGCGACAGTGCCTGATGGCGCGTCGTCTTGTCGAGCGCGGTGTTAGGTACATCCAGGTCTACTCGGGCGGCTCCCACAACGATGCCAACTGGGACGCCCATGGCGATCTGGTCACCAACCATACGCTCCATGCGGGGGAGACCGACAAGCCTATCGCCGCCCTTCTTAAAGATCTCAAGCAGCGCGGCCTGCTGGAATCGACCCTGATTGTTTGGGGCGGCGAGTTCGGCCGACAGCCCACCGCCGAATACGAAAAGGGAACGGGCCGCGACCATAACGCCTACGGCTTTACGATGTGGATGGCGGGAGGCGGAATCAAGGGCGGCACCAGCATCGGGACGACCGACGAGTTAGGGGCGCGTGCCGTCGATGAGGTCTATTCGGTCAAGCATCTCCATGCCACGATCCTGAATCAGCTTGGCTTCGATCCGAACCGCCTGACCTATTTCTACTCGGGCCTGAATCAAAAACTGGTTGGCGTCGAGGGTGCGCAGCCGATCCGCTCGATTATCGCGTAGGGGTTCTTTTCACCCCTCCCCCCCGCCGCTTATACGGCTTAG
>JAZKEA010000035.1:0-30819 GCA_040387315.1 Armatimonadota bacterium
ACGGGCTTTTCTACGGGATGCGGCCTTCCTCCCATGATGGATGTCTGGGCAAGTTCGTTCATCTCGTAAACGAGAAGGTCAGGTGACAGGACGAAACCCGCGATACGTTTGCGCGCGGCGGCGAGATCGCCGTCCAGCTGATAGTGCGTATAGAAATCACCTTTCTTGGGTCCGCGGGCGATATGGACCTTGGTCTTCTTCAAAACCAGTTTAAGATCCTGCGCCGCGTTGGCAGGCGCGGGTGGGATAAAAGCCGGAGGCCGGGCGGCGCGCACGGTCAGGACGTTGGTCGCGAACGTTCCTTCGATCAAGTACTCATTATCCGCCACCGTCTTGTTGTCGTTAAACGAGAAGACGACGGTCACGTCCTTGTTTCCCTCCGCCCGAAAATCCCGTTTCACATGATGCATTGCGAAGGCGACAGGATTCGCTATAAACGCCTCCATTTCTTCGGCCTTACAGGAAATCCAGAAGAGGTGATCGTCGGTGGTGAGCTGAAACGTCACCGCGTCCCCCGTCAGGGTCACGGTCGCGACCGAGCTCATCTCTTGTGATTGCCTCTTTGCTGCCGCCTGCTCCTCGTCGAATTCTCGCTCTTTGCCTCGATTCACTGCGGGATCGAGGTTCTCTTTGGATACGGACATCGATTGGTTTCCTTTGCTTTACGTTACTTGATTGTTTCTGTCGGCATTCTGCGCCGATTGATCTGCCGCACGCACCGGGTCGCTGCGGCCGTTTAGCAGGGATAAGACGGCCTCGCGCCAGGAATTATTAACGGCGGCTGCGGATGGTGGGACGGGGACGCCCGTTTCCGCAAGATCGGGGTGCGCTGCCGCGAATGCGCGCCACGCCGAGACCGCGCGGACCTTCCAGCGCGAATCCAGCGCGGAATGGATTCGCGCCGCCGTGCGGTAGGCGATGGCAGCCGCCTGCCAGTTCTCTCCGGCCTCGAACGTTTGGGCGAGTTCTTGAAGGACGATCGCGGCATCGAAACCGCGACCGGCGTCGTGGGCGGCTGCCGCAGCGTCACGCAGGAGCGTTTCGGAGCGGATCAGGTCGCCATTGAGCCGGGCCACCCGACCCAGCACCGGGAGCGCGAACAGTTGCAAGGACGGTACGACCGGAAGGAGATCGGCGGCGGCCTCGGCATGGCGCTGCGCGGCGAGCGGTTCCCCCTCCGCGAGTTTCAGACGCGCCTGCACAATATACGCTACCACCAGCGGTTTGGGGCATTCCAGCGTCTCTGCCAGCGGCAGAGCGCGGGAGATAAGATCCCGCGCGCGCGCGCTGTCTCCGTTATCCTCCGCCTGCGCGGCCAGGTCCAGAAGTGTGTCCGCCTCAAGCGGAACGTTGCCTTCGGCCTGGCATGCCTGCAACCGATCTTCCCAGTGGCGGCGGGCGTCCTCCTCTTGCCCTCGCCGCCGCGCCAGCGCCCCCTGCAATCCCCGGAGCCGAATCCGCGCATCGCGTGCGTCTTTTCGAGCCAAGGCCGCGTCCAGCGCGTCCGCCAGACTTTCGAAGTCCGACCAGAAACCGCACTCAAACAGAAGCAGCCCGAGGACATGACCGAAGGCGAGGACGCGATCATCGTCCCGCCGGTCGCGACACCAGTCCACAGCCGCCCGGATGTTGCCGAGGTCCGGTATCAGAAGTGACTGGGCGTCGGACCAGAGGCCCTCCGTCACAAGCGCCCCCAGGCCCGCCGCCCGGTTCGCGGCGTAGGTGGCATGGCGGCGGCGGCACTCCTCGAACGCGGCGGCGGCCACGATGGCGCGCGGGGCGCCCGAACCGGGGGCGGCGCTGTCGCCTTCCTCCGGGTCCCGCAGGGAATCGCCCATCAGGTACAGCAGGTACTCACGTATCGTTTCCGGTAGGGAGTAGCGGCGCGCTGCAGTCCCCTCCGGCGCGTCGGCATTGACCAGAGAATGATCGATGAGCGTGGCGAGCAACGGCAGGACATCCCGTGCGCGAATCGGGCCCTCCGGACAGACGGCCTCAGCGGCCTCCAGGGTCCAGCCGCCTCGAAATACCGCCAGGCGCAAGAGCAGTATCCGTTCTCTATCACCGAGCAGATCGAAGCTCCACGCGATCAGGGTTTCAAGGGTCTGCTGACGACGCGGAATAGCGATTCGGCTGCCGCCGAAAACCAGCTCGAAGCGCTGATCCAGCCGTGCCGCTATTTGGGAGACGGAAAGGGCGCGCACCCAGGCAGCCGCGAGTTCGATTGCCAGCGGGATGCCATCCAGGCGGCGCGTAATCGCCGCGACTGCCGCTGCATCGAAAGGACCGCAGACATAGCCCGCCGCCTGCCGGGCGCGCTCGGTGAAAAGCCGCGCGGCAGGCGTTGGGTAAACCCACGCTGAGATATCCCGGTCCGCCAGTTCCGTCAGTTCCGTCAGTTCCGTCAGCAGAACGTCAGGAGCGGCAAGCGACGGCACCCGCCAGACGGTTTCCTGAAGGCCGAGTTGACGCCTGCTGGTGACAAGCAGAAACAGACGAGGGCAGCGGACCAGGAGGTGCCGACACAAAGCCGCGCAATCGTCGACCAGATGTTCCGCGTTGTCCAGGATCAGAAGCAAGCGACGCGACGCGATGTGGCTGGAGAGAAGATCCTGGAGGGGGCGGGCGGGCTGCTCCTCCACGCCCAGGGCATCCGCCACCGCACTCCCAACGAAGCGCGGGTCCGTGATGGCGGCGAGGTCGGCAAACCAAACGCCGTGTGGGAACTCCCCCCGTAAAGAGTCCGCGGCGGCGACGGCAAGCCGCGTTTTGCCGACCCCGCCCGCGCCCACCAGGGTGATGAGGCGCGTCCCCCGGTAGATCTCGGTACGGATCTCATGGATCTCCTCCTCGCGCCCGATCAGGGAATGAAGGGGATAGGGTAGATTTCCCGCGACCGCGTACCCGGTCCCGACGAAGGCATCCGCCTCCGATTCCGCCGCACGGCGCATCGGGGCGGGCGTCTCCCCGGGCGGCGCGTCGCGCAGCCAGCGGAACAGCGCGGTCGTTTCCGTCTCCGGCGCACTCCGCCGCTCGACATGCAGCCGATCCCTGAGCGCGTTGTAAAGGTCCAGCGCGGCGCGCGCGTCTCCCGCGCGAACGAGAGCCGTCATCAGAGCGCGTAGGGATGCTTCCGAATCCGCGTCAAAGGCGACCGCCTGGCGGAGCAGCCCGACCGCTTCGTTGTCGTCTCCTACCGCCTGCGCGTGCGCGGCCAGGGTCAGCAGGGCGTCCCGGAACGCGCCGGCACGCTTTTCACGTTCGAACCGCGCCCATTCCTCGGCACATTCCGGAAGCAAGGGGCCGGTATAACGTTCCACGGCGACACGCAAGGACGCGGGATCTCCGCGACGCACCGCGCGATCAAAATCGATGACGTCTATGCGTGCCCCTTCAATGTCGAGCGCAAGACTGTCGCCGGGGGCTTCCGCTACGTGCCGCGCCGCGCTGCCGAGCGCTTTTCGCAGGTGCCACAAACTTTTGCGGAGGTTCCGAAACATCTGAGTGTCGGTGTGCTCGGGAAAAGGCCAAAGACGGCGGGCGAGAGCGTCCCGGCGCACGGGACGTCCGTGTTCGAGAGCGAGGAGCGCAAGGACCCAGAGGTCTTTCCTTGCATGGACCGCCCCGATCACCCGGTCATTTACCCGTACGGAGATTCCGCCGAACAAACGAATTTCCAGTGCAGCAGTGTTTGGGGGCTCCAGTGCTCTCTCCCTTCCATCCTCATTATTGACCAGGGCTTCTTTTTTTCCTGCCGTCCGCACGATTTATCTTGCCGGGATACGCCTTGGGGTACGCGCTTCCTGGAAAATAGCCTCAGCGGCGGGAGATGAGCCCGGCGAACCCTGAAAAGAGGGAGGAAGACAGCATGGAGAGGGTGCGATTTGCGGGGTCTATTCCGGAAGCGGAACTGGTCGGGCGCGTTGTGGCGGGTGATCCGGAGGCAGGAGAGGCGTTCGTCTCCCGCTACGGGCGTCTCATCGCGCATTGCGTTACCCGCGCGGGGATAGTGGCGGACGACATCGAGGACGTCTGCCAAAAGGTTTACGTGCACTTGTGGGACGAAGACTGTCGGCGGCTTCGCGCCTGGCGGGGAGAGGCCCCGCTTTCGTCCTTTCTCGGCCGGGTTGTGGGCCGCCTATCGCTAGACCATATAAGGGCAACGCCGGTTCGCACGGTTTCCAGCACGGACTCCAGGAATGACGAAGACGGAGAGGTTTGCGGAAATGGCGGCGGGATGACCGGGGGGATCACCGGGGGGATCACCGGGGGAGGAACGTCTCCTGTCGAAGCGGCGGCGGAGGCACGGTGGCAGCAGTCCGCGCTGTCGGGGGCGCTCGATACGCTTTCCAACCGGGACGTTCGCCTGCTTCTGCTCCGGCACTGGGACGGGCTGTCGTACCGCGAGATCGCCGCGCACCACGGATGGACCGTTAACCACGTTGGCGTCGCCCTGTCCAACGCGGAACGGCGCTGCCGCTCCGCGATCCTTGCCCGTTCGCCGGAACTCTTCGGCAACCGGACGGATGCCTGTCCAAAAAATAGAGATGGCGTCTGAGCGTCCGCCTTTAATAAACGTGTTTCGCGCTGCGTCTTCTGATTGGCTTGAGATTCAGATGGGCGCAGCGAACCGTTGCTGCGGGGATGGCGCAGCCATCGTGGGAAAGGGGCGGCAAACCCATGGGAGAGAGCATCGTGATCCCATCCGACCGAGCGGTCTGGATTCGGGCAGCGATCCGCTCCCCCGGCGAGTTCCGTATCCGGCTTGCGGGAGGGGAGCTGAACGAAACTTGGACCAGCGAAGAAAAAGGAGACCACGTGGGGCGCGTCCTTATCTGCGGTGCGGATTTTGGGTCGCCGCTCAGTATCCATGTGGAACAGCGGGTGGATCGCGACTGGGACCCGTGCCGCACAGTCCAGACGGTGGTGGACAGCAGCGCCGTCACCGCGATCTGGGTCGGCGCGGAAGCCCTTGGAAAAGCAATGGAGAGTCCCGCTCGTTATCGGGACGTCCTCGTCTTTCTGATTTGGACTGATATGCACGCCGCCGCGGACTTCCTTGCTCGTTGACTTCTATCGGTAACGGTTGTCCTCGGACGTAACGTCCGCAGCCGTCTGTCACTGTCTCGCTGTCTTACTGCCTCACTGGCAATATTCTGACTGGTATCGCTTACGGGAGTATTTGGTTATGGACCCAATTTTATTCTGGCACAAAGCGGCTCTGGAAGCCAACCGCATCAGCCACACGACGACATCCGCGACGCCGTCGGATATGGCCACTCTGGGCCCGGTTCTGAGTGCAAGGGCTCTCGCCATCGTCCACCTGGCTATGTACGACGCGCTGGCAAAAACCGACCCGGCGGCAGGTCTGACTACCTACCTTCCGAACTATCCCGCCGTGCCCGCTGGGGCGCAGCCCGCGGCGGCCATTGCTGGGGCAGCGTATGCCACGTTAGTGGTACTGCACCCTAGCCAGAGGAATTTTTTTGATCGTCAGCTCCACGAAATGGGGTTGACGGGACCCGGAGTCCGGGAAGGGCTGGAGTATGGGCGGGGGGTAGGGACCCGCCTGCTTGCTCATCGCGCCGACGATCCTATCAAGAGCGAAGATATCTTCATCCCCTCCACCGGCGGACGGTATGTCGCGGGGTTCGGGCGGGGCAGGCACCGAGTCGATCCCGACAATCCAGGTCAGGGGTTTTATGCTCCCTTCTATGGCGCAAAAGCCGATCTGTTTGCTTCGCAAACCCGCTACCAGCTGAATGCCCCTCCGCAGCCTGGAACAGCCGCCTATGACGCGGCGCTGGCGGAGGTGCGGGTCAAAGGGATTAAGCCGGAACTGGCGGGTCTCCTCCCCGCCGGTTCGCCGCTCCGCACACCAACGGAATCGCTGATCGGATTGTACTGGGCCTACGACGGCGCGTTCGAGATCGGGACGCCACCGCGGCTATATAACCAGATCATCGCCAAGGTGGCTGAGGCGCAGGGGCTGACCACGGCGGAATACGCTCGCCTGTTCGCTCTGGTAAATGCTGCCATGGCGGATGCCGGGACGCTGGCATGGGAGCAGAAGTATCGTCACGACTTCTGGAGGCCCGTTCTTGGGGTTCGGGAGCACGGGCCGTCCATGGGACCCGATGGGCAGGCGACGGCGGGAGAGAATAACCTGACACTGGACAGCGATCCCACCTGGCTGCCTCTGGGTGCACCGCGCTCGAATGCTCTTGGGATGAAGAATTTCACCCCGAACTTCCCCGCGTACCCCTCCGGTCACGCCACCTTCGGCGCCGCAGCTTTCCACATGGCACGCCTGTTTTTCTCCAACGGTGCTCTGATCGGTAACTATGCGCCCGATACCCTGCTCAATGGTCTGACTTTTGTCTCGGACGAACTCAACGGCGTAAACCGGGATGGTACCGTGTCCTCGGACATCCCAGGAACCGTGCGTCCCCGCCATGAGCGACAGTTCCCCGATGGCTTCTGGGGCATGATCCAAGAGAACGCCGAAAGCCGCGTCCTGCTCGGGGTTCACTGGCTGTTCGACGCCTTTGTAAAGGACGGAAATGGTGACCCGGACCTCGGTCAGGAGATCGGCGGCCTGCCGCTGGGCGTTCGCATCGCCGAGGATATTTGGACAAACGGCAGTGGACCGAACGGGCAAAAAGGCCCCGCTGAGCCTGCTGCAATGGGAGCTTCGAACGTTATCACGGCGCTCTCTATTGGTCCCGCGGCCCCCCTCAAGGCCACTTCCCGCCGGGCCGCTGCCGCGACCGCTGGTGCCGCCGCGGGGAGCAAGACCATTGTTGCCCGTGTCAAGACGCGAGCCCCGATCTCCGTTGCGTTCATCGCGACACACGTTGATCCGTCCGGTCAGGATTTGACGGGGGGAGCACAGGATCAAACAGCCGATTTCACGACGGATAACAGCGGTCGCTTGATCTGGGCTTTGAACCTGGTGACACAGAACCCACATGTTTTCTGGGAACTGTTTCTGACGGAGCAAGGGCAAGCGGAAGGCGCTGCCGTGGATTCGGGCACAACCAACGGCAACGGTCTAGCGTTCGACCCGGCCCACCCGAATCGTGTGCCGAGTGGCGAGCAGAATTTCTGACGAGGGACGAAAAGGAAGCAGGAACACAATCATGATGAACCAAACAAAGCCACGAGTACGTAAGCGTTGTTCGGGCTGGGTAATTTTCACAGCGGCGTCCTGGGCTGCGACAGCCATTAAGCCTGCCACGGCGCAGGCTCCGCTGGGTCCCGCGGAAAGCGACAGCGCCATCACACTCCAGGGCAAAAGCAGTTTTGTGCTGCTCGATCTGACCAGCAAGGACAGCAAGACAAATCCGTTTTTACGGATCGGTTACCAGTCAGAGGCCATGAGCGAAGCAGTAAAAAAGCAGCGGGCAAAGAATCCCGTGTCCGCGCTCCATCATCTCCTCACGTACTCCATTGATCTGCGGGCCGCTCCTTCGGGAAGTCGTGGGTCACTATTCGCCGATGGACGAGCTGCTGTCGGTTCCCAAGTGAATATTTCAATCGGTCAGGCATATCTGGCAAGTTATGTCCCGGCGCGCGATCAGTCGGTTCTTGCCGCCAACCTGACGCTAGTAGCTCGTGACGTTGATATCATCAAAGCGGCCAAAGAAGCCGCGCGGCTCGCGCAGATAAACGGGGATGCGACCCAGGTAAGTGCGCAAAACGGAACCGTTGAGGACGCACGAAACCGGATCGCAGGCGGGACACTGCGCGATGGAACCGTTGTTCCGGGTTTTCTGCCGACCCTTGAGGCCGCGCAAAAACGAGCGACTAACGCCGCCGTTCGAGGACTCGTGACGGCCGCTATCGATTACGCCGGAGCAGCGGTCGCTTTTGCCAACGACACAACGGGAACGCTCACGCCGCCGGAGGAGCCGCAAGCAGAAGTCCAGACTTCCAACCCACTTTATGATGCCTGGTATCTGCGTGGCAGCTACCGCCGGCGCGGCGCAACTTTCTTCGATCCATCCAGGCCGTTCGCGGAACAGTTCTCAAGTAATACCTTCGAAAGCGGAGGCGTTCAGGCAGGTTACAGCGCCAATTACAAGCGCCTGGCCTTTGTGAAGTTCCCGGTCACTGTGGGGCTATCCGGCGGCTGGGGTCACAGCGATAATCTCGATGCGCTGCCGACAATCGAGGCAACGGATACTACGGTCATACCATCCGCGGATGGTATGACCGAGCGTACCTTAACCGAGAAAAACAGCGGCCTGCTAGGCACCTACAAACGCTCCAGCGTCGGCCTGATGAATGTGGACGTGCTGCTGTATCCGGACCTCGCGAATGCCAGCAAAGATGGCAAAAATCCACGCTCAAGCATCGCACTCGATCTCTTCGGACGGTTTAAGGGTGGAGCGGAAGCGGTGTACGGCGCCGGCCTGTATCTCACGGAACCGGGAGCGCCAACGCGCGTCTATGGTGGTCTGAACATCTACCGTTCCGCGAGAAAACAGCTGGCCATAGATATTGTCGCCGGCTTCCCTTTCTGAGTTATTCCTGGGATTGCTCGCGCTCATCGGTCTGGTTTTCCCCATACTGGCTTTCTCATCCAAACGTGTAAAAGCGGCATGCGCCCAGCAGCACGAAGTTCCTTAACGAAAAGTGTAAGGCGAAAGGGCTCAATGAATGTGGTACCTGATCATCACGACAATTATCGTCGTGGGGACATCATGCGGGGTGATCAAGTTCTTTATGGAACTGAAATCGGCTGCCATCGCAAGCGCAGACCCTGCTGTAACGCCTGTTCCGCAGACGGACCGCTGGCTCCTTTTTCTCAGCAGCGTGGGCGCTTCCTTGATCGCAGCGGCGCTGATCCCGCTTTTCCTTAACGCCACCTCAAGCAAACTGCTGGACGAGATCGCTCAGGCGGGAACCGTAGCTGCTGCGTCAGGGGCACCTGTCACCCCAACGGGAACAGTGGCAGCCAACTTTGTAACCGCCAGCGCGATGTCCTCGACTCCCTACATCATCTTTTTCTCGTTCTGCGTCATCGCAGCCTACATTCAAAACCAATTTATTGATCGGCTAGCTTTGCAGGTACTGTCTCAGATTCAGGAGGTCAAGAGTGACGTCAAGGTACTTGAGAAAAAGACTGGGGTAGCTGACGCAAAAGCGGAAGAGGCTAAGACAAAGGCGACGAAAAATGCGGGGGATCTGGAGGAAGCCAAGCGAACGCTGCTCCCTATTGTGGCCCATTTAGTTGAACCGGAGGACGGGGAGCCTGTCGCTATCGGAAGGGAGGATGTACCTCAGCATCTTATAGGTGACATGCTGGCCGTTGGGAGCAGCCTTACATCAGATCAAAAAAAGGTTATCACCGCTCTCGCGGACGCTCGCTATGCATTTCGTTCTCTGTCCGGCATCGCGAAGTCAGCCGGTATGGAAGCGGATGCCACCCACGCTGCACTGGAAGCGCTGGAAGACCGCGGCTTAGTCGAGCAGCATGTGATGGGCAACGACCGCATCCGCTGGAGTCAGCGCATTCCCCTTTAACCTTCCGGCGCGAACCAATCCGGGGAAGGAGGTTCACTTAGCCTACGTAACCCAGTCATTGATACGACCGTCAGCGCGTACATTCAGCCACAAATAAAAACAAACCCAAAGGTAGGTATATGAACGATAAGATCAAAAACAAGGAACTGGATGAACAAGAAAGCGATGATTTCGCACTGAGATCAGAGGAAGAACTGGTCCGCGTTACAGAATCGCAGGTTCATCAAATCGCAGATGGATTCATCTGTACTACCGACTATCGACCAAGAAAAAGGTCGCCCTTTGAGATCGTCCTCGACGCGACGGAGGGGTTCATCCCGCTCTGGGCGGAGAATATGGTTCTCACGTGGAGATTTAACGAAGCGTCGCTAAGTGTGTACCAGAATCCCGAAGCTGTTAAATCAAGGATCAGGCAGCTGCTGGCTGAGGCCGTTAACGCGTGGGGTGACGCAGCACCCATTCGCTTTACAGAGAACCCGGACAATTCCGACTTTGAAATCGTGGTCGAACGCTACGAAAACTGCACGTCTCAGGGGTGTACCCTGGCCCAAGCATTTTTCCCTGATGCCGGGCGCCATCAACTGCTGATTTTCCCGACGATGTTCAGACAGAGCAGGGAGGAGCAGATTGAAACGCTGGCGCACGAAATTGGACATGTATTTGGTCTGAGGCATTTCTTCGCTCCGGAGTTCGAGACTCGCTGGCCAAGTGTAATTTATGGAGAACACAAGCCATTTTCCATAATGAATTACGGCAGAAATAGCCAGCTAACTCCGGAGGATCGCCGCGATCTCAAGTTGCTGTATGAAGGTGTTTGGAGCAACCAACTGAGAAGCATCAATGGCACCCCGATCAGGTTGTTTCGGCCATACCACTATTCATTCCCCTGATCAGGTTGCAATGGGTGCAATGGACATCCTACTTTAACGCCCGGGCGATGGGGCATGAACCACGCCCGGGTATTCACATGTAAAAATTACTCACATCGGTTCACTTCGCGGAGCCTCTCATTAAGGTAATAATCCCGAACCCTGCTCGGCTGCTCGGCTTCATCATAATTCTCAGCAACTTCCCCGGAATAAGGTGTCTCCCCAAATAAATATAAAAGCGACACATAATTAAAAACGTGTCAGGATTCTGACGGAGAAAAAACCGACTACACGCTGGCTTTCGTTGCCATGGACCGCGTCCGGCGAAGAATGCTGCGGCGAAAAGAAGCAAGCGTCTGGATTGACGAACGGGAAAGTGGACCAAAGCTTCGAGGGATACTTATCGAGGCTTGTGCCCTGGGCATGAAAAAAGCGGCGCTTGGCAAGTCTTCGGCAGCGACACCTTAAGCGTTTGACTCTGAGTGACACATCAAGCTCATGAACTATCGAGGCACTTCTCGGTCGTCTCTCCGAGGCGGCAGAAACGCTTCGCAGTTTACCGCTTCGTTGGTTCCACAGCCTTTCTTCTTATACTTACAGAAGACCGGCTGGCCGGAGAACGAACTAAATCCTTTGCCTGCGTATCGGCACAGCAGACAATTACGCACGGGAAATCCTTCGTCCTGCGCCTCTTGCAGAAGTTCCTTGAATACATCGCCGCGCGAAAGGTACGAAACGGAGGATGCAGGTCGCGTCATCAGACGGGAATACGCGAGGCTCTTTGCGTTACTCGCATAGTCCGTGATGATTTCGCGCATGGTTCCATACGTCAAGACGCTCCGGCCGTTCTGGTAAATGAACAGGCAGTAGAAGGAGTCAAGAGAACAGGAGCAGCCCTCATCCGGGATGAGCGCCGCTTTTCGGGGAAAGTTGAGGAAGCTTGCGTCCGCTTCTGTAAGATGGCGCGAAGAGATCCTGGCGATGTCTTCTTCCTTCTCAATGGGGATTTCAATGATACGCGATTCTGACGCGCGCTTTCTGTCGGACAAGAAGTGCGTGACGGCAACCTCGACGTACACTTTTCCGTATTTACCCTGGCTATCCTGTAAAAGGACATCGGGGATAAACTCTCCGTCTCTTCTTTCCAGCACAATACTGTCCCAGTAGCAGGTAAGATCGTAGCTCTTCTCCATTGTGCCTTTGGGACATTTCCGCTCCAGGTACCGCTCCAGCTTATTGCAGACCTGCGGATGAACCAGCGTTATGGTGAAAGGCTCGTTGTCGTCAAGGCACGCCCTGTACACGTCGTAGAAGGTTTGCTTGGCGAGGCGATGCAAATAGGTCTCCTCACTACATGTGGTTCTCGCCTTATGCGCGAAGTGCTTTATCTTCTTCTCGCCCTTAACGCGAGCAATGACCTCCGCATCGCAGCCAGCGCACCGGAAGGGGCCACGTCCCGCAAGGTCTAACTCGGCATCTCCCACTCGCGAGAGTGACAGCGCATCAACGAGCGTCTCGTTGCGGTCATAGGCATAGCGATACTGAGGCATCCAACTTGATCCTTTGCTATCACTTCGGGAGGTTTCTGATTCTTGTGTAGGTTAGAATGACAGCACCACCCGTTTCCTAGATAGGACAAGTAAGTATGCCAGAGAGTTACCAGGACGAATCCGGCAGTGGAAGCTTCGAAAGCGAACTACGCCTCTCCGGTGGACTCCTCCTGTACCGACTGGAAGGCGAGGCGAACGATGTGTGCCCTCTGCCGCACGCACTCGGCTGTGCCGTAGTCCGCGATGTCGCCGAGTTCCAGCCGCAACACGTCGCCTTCGACATGACGGCTGTCACAGATTTTCACGGGTCACCTATCGGTTTCCTCTCGCTTGCCTATCGCGCGGTGTGCGAACGCGGCGGAAAGATCTTTATCATCCTGGGACCTGATCACGCACCGGGGGTACGCCGCGTGCTCACGCTCTGCCGCGTTATTGGTGGCACCACGAGTTCAGGCTTTGTGGACTGCCTGGACAGTGTTGAGGCAGTCGAGCAAGCAATTCTGAGGAATGCGTAAAACGTCACAGTTAGAAGTATCTGGTTTCTGCCGCACTCCGGTTGAGACCAAGATATGAAGGCATCAACATGCCGCTGTTAAACGTAACACTTGAACAACGCCTTCTGTCAGTGGCTGCTATTTGCACCCTTCATCCGCTTGCGCTTTCGCGGCTTTCGACCGGGCTTCACCTCTAGCTTTACCATCAGCGATCATCTGCGCGATGGTCTGTTTTAACGTCGCTGTTTCCGCAGCAACTTTTCCCCCTTGTGCCCGCTGCAATGCAGCGCCGCGAGGGTCGAACGGCCAAAAGATGGACAAAATGGACAGCAAGATGAACGGTAAAATGTCGGGTGGGAAAATGATGGGCCATAAAGTGCCCGGCAAAATGTAATCACTTTCAGAAACTTTGGCTGTTCTTTGCTCTGCTCCCTGCCTGCTTTCGGCAGAACGGAAGTTAAACAGATATTTTAAGCAGAAGCCACCCCACAGAAGTTTTGTGGGATGGCTTTCTTGTTGTTACTTTGCAGCCTTGGCGGTATCCAGGCTGCGCAGAAACGTGACCATATCAGCGCGCTGGGCGGCGTCTCTAAGGTAGAACGGGTGCGGGGCCGTCGCGCCTCGGGCGGGGTCCAGCAGAGAGGGCAGCCCCTTAACCGAGTCGTCATGGAGGAAAACGGGCTTTCGTGCCAAGTCCAATAGGAGCGGCAGGGCATTTCCCCGAATCCCACCACCCGGACTGGCATCGACCACGATCATCTTGTCATCAAAGGTTCCCGGGGCGTTCTGAATCGGGCTGAGCGGCGGCTTCCGCTTGGCAATTATCATCGGCCGGTAGCCAGGGTAGATGCGCCTCATGGGAATCAGAACCGCGGGAACCGGCTTGCTCTGGTCCACGTTATGGCAGCTTGTGCAGTTGGAACGGAAGAGTTCGCGGCCGCGGCTGAGAGCAGCCACGTCGCTATCGACACCTTGGGGTGCGGGCAGGCTGGCGACATAGGCGTTCAGGTCCAGAAGTTTCTGGTTGTTCACCCGCAGTCCGACCGGGGTAGCCGCCTTGCCTAGCTTGCCCGCCTTCGCCGCACGGACGTAGGGATATCCCTTCACCCCCGTCGCTTTGAGGATCTGGGCGTACTCCCGGGAGATCCTCTCGCCATCCGCATTCCCGAGCGCCTTTAGGAACGCGCGTCCGCCCGGCGTGGTCAGGGTCGTCTGGTCGAACAGGGCCGTGTAAACCGTGTTGTTGAAGTCCTCCAGCACGGCGTTCTGGCCCGAGCTACCAAAAGGCGCGGCAAGGTCCTGACGGAAGAAGGGCGCGATATGAACCGAGTTCCCGTTGCCGTCCGGGGTATCATCGAAGGTGCCGATGGGATAATATTTGGGATTGCTGAGGTAGGCATCCACCTCGGCTTCCGTGGAATGAACGGTGACTCCGCGCGGCGCTCGCCCAATCGTTTTGGCTCCCTTTTGATGCTGAAGGACGGGATACAGGGCGCGCGAATTCGCCGCAATGGACAGCAGTTTCCCGACGTTCAGGAAGTGCTGGGTTGGCCCATCAATCCGGCGCCCAACCCCAGCGCCGTTTCCGTCCTTCGGACCATACAAGGAGGCATCCGTGATCGTGTGGCAGAGAGCGCAGGCGACGCCGACTTTACCGCCTTTGGGCACCATCCCGATGACGGCATTTGCCTTGATAAGTTTTTCCATCGTCGCCGGGTCGTTGAGCAGCGGCGCGTTCTGGGGCGACAGGTCGCTCTTTAGCTCCTTTTCAAGGGCGGGGCGAAGCGCGCCAGGAATGCGGTCAGCATCCACGCTCACGCCCGCCTTGAGGGCAGCGAGCGGCGTGACCTTCGCGGCCTTCATTCCCTGGGGCATCCGCACGGCATCCGTCCAGAAGCCTTCGTTCCCAAAGGTCTCGAACCGAAACACGTCCCGTCCGGCCGTGGCATTCCCCCGGCGAAGCGGGAGCGGTTTCTTAGAAGCGGGAGGACCATCTGCGGGCCCCCTCGCACTCTGTCCCGCCGCGTTTTGTCCCGCGACTGCCGGGGATAGATTCGATGCCGCCCACAGGGTGAGGCCGAGCATCACGGCGGGGACAAGATACAACCCGGGAACCATACGATTCTGATTCTTACTGCGAGTAAGGGGACTGTCATCTGAACGGTTATCGGAGGCGTTGTTTGTGGGCTCTGTGGGCGGGAGGGGAGACGGAGACCCTGGGGGAACGGCGGCGGACATGGTTTTGGCGCTCTTTTCTTCTTTATGGTGGAGCGACCCAGGCTTGAAACATTCTCCTGTCGTACCCGCGCTTTCGCCGTAGGGGATCGGTCTGCCTGGTTTGCTTTAATTGCGGTACCAGTACCCATAACGGTTTCCCGCTTAACCTCAACTATCCCCAACTAACCCGAGCACGAGATTTTCATCTTTCTTAAAAAGGAGAATGTGCACCGAGGAACGTCTCAGACCGTCAAACGTTTTCCAGTCTCTCGTAACATCTGCTAACTACATGGGGGTACCTTCGGCTCTTCATCCGTCTTACGAGTGAGCGAAAGATTTGTCTGCTCCGGAAGCGATACTTGCCCGTTTTGAATCAACCACGGCATCGCCTCGAAGACGCCCTCAAGCGAGGAGTAGCGCGGTCGGTATTCCAGCAGACGCTCCGCTTTGGCAATGCTGCAATTTGGACTGCGGGAGATGTGTTCCCAGGTCGCGTTCGCTTCAGTCTCTGTTACCGTTGCCCGCCACTCTTCCCAGGGCAGAAAGGTAAGCCGAGACGGCTGCCCGAACCACGCCGCAACCGCCTCGGCATAACCGCGAAGCGTCATCGCTCCCGGCGACACTATGTGGAAACTCTCTCCCACGGACGCTCTCCAGTGTGTCAGAGCGCGCTCGAACGCCTGGGCGACGTCATCAGCATGCACGTGATGAACGGTCTCCAGTCCCAGATTTGGCAATGCCAGCTCCCCGCCCGCAGCAAGTTCCGTGAAGACAGCCGGGTTGAAGTGACCGGCTGGGTTTAAGGGAGCCCAGCCCGGCCCGACAATATGCCCCGGATGCAGCACGGTTGCCGGAAACCCGGTCCGCCTCGCCTCATCCATCAGGTATTCCTCGATAGCCGCCTTCTGAATACCATACTCCCCAAAAGGCTTTCTTGGCTGCGCCTCGGTCGTCGGCACGACAGCGCTTGGCCCGTGCACCCAGATGGTTCCACAGTGCAGAAAGTGCTGCACCGTCCCGCGCAAAGCCTCAACCATCTGCAGCGCGCTAGGGAGGGTAAAGCAGATCAGGTCCATCACAGCGTCCGGGCGCAGTTCCCGGATCTGCGTACCAAACGTTCCCGCTGCCTCGGCTGCTTTACGGTCAATCGTGTGCTGCTCAACGGCAGACCACGCCCCGTGCGCCTGGTAGGGGTCGCGCTGACCGCGGCTAACCGCAACCACTTCGTGACCGGCGGCAACCAATTTCGGTACAAGGTACGTTCCTACATGTCCACTTCCGCCGATAATTACGACCCGCATATTTGCCTCACTCTTTCCGGACTTACTTCGCGTCTGGCCACGTTCCGTTGGTAGACCCGGAAAGTTCACGGAATTGCTCAGCGTTATCATGCAGCTCACGAGCCTTTTTGATCATTACGTCATAGGCGTCCGAGCCCGCTGCGAAGCGCAATAGTGGTGTTTTCATTGCAGCGATTTTCACGACCGCAAGTCCAAGTCTGGCGGGATCACCAATCTGCTTGTGATTAACTTTCTCGGCGCCTTCGCGGCCCTTCTTCGACTCTACCGCATAATCGTCGATATTGAGCGCGCCCCACGAAACCGAAGTGGGATCGAGAAAATCTGTCCGGAAATAGCCTGGCTCTACGAGCGTCGAGAAAATCTTAAGCGGCTTTATCTCTTCCGCGAGACCTTCCATCCAGCCTTCGAGTGCGAACTTGGTGGAGCCGTAAATCGAGCTTCCCGCCGTCACCGTCAGTCCAGCAATCGACGAGATGGTGATTACATGTCCCGAGCGCTGTTGCCGCATGAGAGGAAGAACCGCTCGGGCCACGTTCATCGTGCCAAAGAGATTCGTGTCGAACTGCTTCCTGATCTGCTCTTCGGAGTTATTTTCAAACCAGCCGAGTTGGCCGTATCCCGCGTTGTTCACCAGGACGTCGATACGCCCGAACTTCTCTTTCGCGGCTTTGACTGCGGCTTCAATCTGGTCACCACGGGTGATATCCAGCGCTACTACCAGGAGGTTGTCCCCATAGCCTGGGAGTGCAGCCCGCACCTGTTCCGGTCGGCGAGCCGTGGCGACCACCCGATCCCCCGCTTGTAAGGCTGCCCGTGCAATCCCCAAGCCGATCCCACGGTTGGACCCGGTCACAAACCATACCTTGGGAGAAGTCGCTTTCGCCGGGGACGGCTGCTGGGCAGATGCCGGGGTAAGAAAGACCGCCGCAGTCAGCAGCGTGATTACACCCAAAAAGTTACGGCGCTTAATCGCTCGGAAATTTCCAGAGTTCAGCCCAGTTTGCTGTTTATTCGTTTTCATAATGCTTCCTTGAACTTTCTTGCGGCTCAAGCCGCCCATCAATCCTAAACCGACCTTGGGTCAGGATTGATGGGCAGATAGTTTACAGATTCTTCTTAAAGAAAGGTGCCAGCTTGTCCACGGCGAGTTCCGCGCCCGGGCCGTCGTACAGATCCATGTGTGTTGCGCCGTCGATGATGACCAGTTTCTTCGATCCTGATGCAGCTTTTGCGTGCAGTTCCTGGCTGTGCCAGAGCGAACCTGCCTTGCTTCCCGCGATGATTAAAACGGGCTGAGTCAGCAGGGTATCGACCCGGTCAAAGCCGGTGTACGAAATCATGTAGCTTGCGCTTGTTAAGAGCATCTTGTTCGGCGCGTTCGGATGCTGACCGCGCGGCGTCAGGTAGTAGTCCGCTGCCTCCTGCAGATCGAGCGGTGCGGTGCGGTCGCCGACATTGGGCACATAGGCAATGTAGGCGGGTGCTGCCCCCGCGGCTTCTGCGGTGCGCTGTCTGGCGGCCGCCTCCAGTGTTGCGATCTGCGCGGATACCGGTGCCTTGCCGTCCCATCCGTTGCGGAACGAGGCGCCAACATCCACCGCGCTCACTGTCGCCACGGCCTTGATGCGCCGGTCAGTCGTGGTCGCCTTGATTGTGTGGCCGCTGCCTGCGCAGACGCCCAGAGCGCCGATGCGACCCGCGTCCACATAGGGAAGCGTGGTCAGGTAGTCAACGGCGCTGTAGATGTCCCCGACCCGCTTCATCGGGTCATCGAGGAACCGGGGCATGCCTTCGCTTGCTCCCTGGTGGGACGCGTCGAACGCAAGAGTGACAAAGCCCTGCTCGGAAAGTCTCTTCGCGTACAGGCCCGCCGCCTGTTCCTTCACACCGCCGCCGGGGTGCACGACGACAAGCGTGGCGTACTTCTTGGCCGCGTCAAATCCTGCCGGGAGATAAAGGTTACCGGCCATCTTGAGAGCGCCGTTCTTGAAGGTGACACTCTTTATGGATGCTGCGCTAACAGACGCTTTGTCGCTGGGCGCGCTGATTTCAAGAGGCGCCGCCGATGCGGCTCCCGAGAAAGAACCGATGACTAATCCTGTTCCGATAAGAGCCGTGGCGGCTAAAAAGCTGCGGCGACCGAGTACTCGCTGTACTTGCTTGTTCTTGTTCATAACATTCTCCTGTAAAGTTTCTTACGGCTAAGCCGTTGGTTGATTAAATTGCTTCTGTATCGTCTGTATCGTCTGTATCGAAGGCGAGCGACGAGGATAGGTCACGTTTGGCGTCGGCCTGGGCGAGCAGCTCGTTTGCCTTCTTCTCGACCGCTGCTACAGCGTCCGCACCGGCGACGAAACGCAGCGGGGGCTCGTCCTGGCCCACGAGCTGAACCAGCGCGCTCGCCAGCTTAACGGGATCGCCGCCTTGCTGACCGCTCATTGCTTTCCACGCGGTGACTGTCTGTTTGGTCTTCTCGGCGTAGTCGTCGATAGAGGGCAGGGGGTAGTTCGTCGATCCTTCCGTGAGCAGTTCGGTGCGGAAGAAGCCGGGCTCGACGAGTAGGGTGCGGATGCCGAACGGGGCGACCTCGGGAGTCAGTGACTCAATCCAGCCCTCGACGGCGAACTTGGACGCAGCGTAGGCGGAACAAAACTCCTGCCCGACGATACCTGCGGTCGAAGAGATCTGCATGACAAGTCCCGACCGCTGCTTGCGCATCACCGGAAGCACGGCGCGGGTGACGTTAAGCGGGCCGAACAGATTAGTTTCGATTTGTGCGCCGAAGTCTTCGGGAGTGATCTCCTCGAAGAACCCGGCGTAGAAGTTTCCGGCGTTGTTGACGAGCACGTCGATCTTGCCAAAACTCCCCACGGCGGTCGCTATGGCTTTCTCCGCGTCCGTCGGGTTGGTCACATCCAGCGGGACCACCAGCAGGTCATCAGACATGCCGATTGCCTTAGTCACCGCGTCGATATTTCGCCCCGTGGCAACGACCGCATGACCGGCAGATAAGGCGGCTTTCGCAATATCAACGCCCAGGCCGCGGCCCGCTCCCGTAATCAACCAAACTTGTTTGTCTGTTTTGTGTGTCATCATAAAATCCTTAATGTGCTGCTCGCTCGCTTGAAGAAAATTCCATCATCGCTGCTAGAGCCGAGGGGTGTTTTCCGTTATTGTTGGCCTATTGTAGTGGGCTGGGAATCAAAAGCCATATAACAGAATTCGATTAATCTTGTACGATCTTGCAAATGTTGTGGGAAAACGTCAGAGGAAGCTTTGAGGGTGTTATCATGGATTTCATGAGCAACTTGGACAAAGAGCAGACAGTGCAGGCAGGACGCGACACGCGCCGGACGCAGGACAACCAGGACGAGCTTGCGGAGCGTATCGCGCGCGCCGTCCCTGAGGATGGCATCATCGAGCCACTGAAGGGGTTATTTCTGTACCGCATATCTCGGGCGGGGGAGCCGATTCACGGCGTGACCGACCCTGCATTCTGCGTCATCGCTCAGGGCAGTAAAGAAGTGATGCTGGGGGAGGACCGGTTCCAGTATGACCCTCTGCATTACTTGCTCTCCACGGTAGAGCTTCCCGTTGTTGGCCAGGTTCTTGAAGCATCGAAGGAGAAACCGTACTTGGGACTGCGGTTGCAACTTGATTCGGCTCTTGTCGCCTCGGCTATGGTGGAGGCGAGTATTGCCGCGCCTCGCAGCAACGCGGGCGACGTCAAAGCCATTACGGTAAGCGCCCTCGATGCAAGTTTTCTGGATGCGACCTTGCGGCTCGTGCGGCTCGTTGATTCTCCCCGGGAAGCGCGGGTTCTGGCTCCACTGATTACGCGGGAAATCGTCTTTCGACTTTTGATGGGAGAGCAGGGCGCGCGGCTGCGGCACATTGCAGTACTTGGTGGGCATACGGACCGCGTCGCACAGGCCATCGAGCGGCTGCGACACGATTATGACAAGCCGCTCAGCATCGAGGGATTGGCGAAGGATCTTGGCATGAGCCTTTCAGGTTTTCACAACCACTTCAAAGCCGTCACCGCAATGAGTCCCTTGCAATTCCAGAAACATCTACGGCTTCAGGAAGCGCGTCGCCTGATGCTTGGAGAAGATCTGGACGCCGCAAGTGCCGGATACAGGGTGGGTTACGACGACGCTTCGCACTTCAACCGGGAGTACAAAAGGCTTTTCGGCGAGCCGCCGATGCGCGATGTCGAGCGATTGCGTGAGTCTGCAAAATCAGCATTAGTCGCGTAATTTCTGACTGTTCGGTAGTAGCATCAGAGCAAAACACCTTTGAGAGAAAATTAAAAAGTTCGATTCGGTCGTGAGACCAATGTTTCTGCGTGTCATTCACAAGTTTATTTGGGTTTTGACGCAGTTTTGATGAAGGGGTAGTACCCGTGGCCGCTTGAGCAATCCAAAACACCGCTACTGGTAGCGAAAACAGCCGTTTCACCAAAAACTGCGTCAGACCCCGGATAATCAACAAAGTATCAGCGCTCAGCCTTCCATTTCCCGTTGCATTACTGTCACCCAGCCGCTATACTGAACCATATGGTTCAGTATAGCCAAGCTCAATTCGATGCCTCGTTCGGTGCGCTCTCGGACGCCACCCGGCGCGGCGTTCTGGAGCAACTCGGGCAGGGGGACGCTTCGATTACAGCCCTTGCCGACAGGTTCCACATGACCCTCACAGGCATGAAGAAACATATCGGCGTCTTAGAGCAAGCGGGGCTCGTCACCACGCAGAAGGTGGGGCGCGTGCGGATTTGCAAGCTCGGGCAGCGTGGACTGGAAGAAGAGGCGGCATGGATCGAGAGGTATCGCAAGCTCTGGGCCGCGCGCTTCGACGAGCTGGACATTGTTGTCGAGGAATTAAAACGGAAGGATGAAGAAAATGGACGTTAGAAAAGAAAGTAAGGCCGGACCCACGAAGAACCGCACGGAGGTGGAGCGGAAGTCGGAGCGCGAACTCGTCGTCACACGCACCGTTAACGCGCCTGCGCGCCTCGTGTTTGAGGCGTGGACCCAGGCAGACCTATTCAGGAGGTGGTGGGTACCGAAATCGTATGGGCTGACCCTGCTTTCCTGCGAAATGGATGTTCGCGTTGGGGGGCAGTATCGTTTGGTGTTTCGCCACGAAGGTTCGACGATGGAGTTCTTCGGCACGTACCTTGAAGTGACACCGCACTCGCGCCTGGTTTGGACCAACGAGGAAGGTGAGGACGGCGAGACTGGCAATACTGTCACCACGGTGACCTTCGATGAAATCGAAGGCAAGACGAGGCTAGTGGTGCACGATCTCTATCCCTCGAAGGAAGCGATTGACTCCGGATCGACGGGCGCGCTGCCCGAAGCACTCGACCAACTCGACGAGCTTCTCGCCAGCCTGGGATCAGGTACGGAGACGAGATGACGCAGCCAATCTATCGACACACTTTTGCAGCAAGCTGCTGCAAAAATACCGTGGCCCCAGAAGTGCACCATCCGCTGGTTCATGGCAGAATAATTTACGGAGGTTATTGAGATGCACATTATTCTGGGAGGGACAGGACACATCGGCTCCGCGCTCGCACGGGCGCTGCTTGATCAAGGAGAGCCTGTTACCGTCGTCACGCGTGATGCCGAGAATGCGATGGCCCGCGACCTTGCGAATCGCGGAGCAAACGTCGCGGCAGCAGATGTTCTGGACACCACTGCGCTTCGACGGATTCTTCATCAGGGCAAGCGATTGTTTCTGCTTAATCCGCCTGCCGCACCAAGGGCGAACACCACTGTTGAAGAGCGGCGAACTCTGACCTCAATTCTTGCGGCAATAGACGGCTCTGGACTGGAAAGAATCGTCGCCGAGTCCACCTATGGGGCGCAGCCGGGACAGAATATCGGCGACCTCGGGGTGCTTTTTGAGATGGAGCAAGCACTGAAGGTCCAGCCTATACCCGCTACCATTATCCGAGCCGCCTACTACATGAGTAACTGGCAGCCGTCTATCCAAACGGCCCGAGAATCAGGCGTCGTATTCTCGCTGTACCCACCGGATTTTGCCCTGCCCATGGTAGCCCCCGAAGATATCGGCGCACTGGCTGCCCGGTTGATGATGCAGCCTGCTGACCAGGCGAGCCAGACGGGACCCCACTATATCGAGGGCCCCCGACATTACACCGCAAATGACGTCGCTGCTGCCCTCTCCGCTATTCTCGGCAAACCCGTCCGAACGGAACACATCACGCCGGACCGATGGCAGGCGAATTTCAAAGAGCTTGGCTTTTCAGAGGAGGCCGCCGAATCTTTTGCGAACATGACCCGGATAACGCTCCAGGGGCAGTTCCCACCCGAAGGCGTCGTGGAGCGCGGCCCGACCTCGCTGCAGGATTATCTGAGCCAGGTTAAATAAACGGGCGACCTCGTGTGAATCCTGGCGCGTGGGTCCAAGCAATGTCTGCTTACAGCCCGGCCAGTCGCGCGAAGGTCGGGTAGTCCAGGGATGTGTTCTGGTCGTGAACAATCCTCCACATACCATCCTCCAGCTTGAAGACGTAGATGAGCCAGGAAGTATGTGCATCCCCATCAGGCTTCGGACGGTTCACATACTTTATAAGCGCCATCGCCATGTCTTCGCCTTCAACCGTATGGATGATCTCTCCGTCCCAGGTCCAATCCAGGTCCTTGAACCATTCCTCGTGGATCGAGATGATTTCCGCGGGAGTGGTGAAAGCGTGACCGTTCTGTACGACCGTATACATCGTCTCGCCGCTCGTGATGTTGTTCCTGTAGGTTTCGATGTCGCGGTTTGATATGGCGTCAAGATGTCGTCGCACGGCTTGGGTGAAATCTGGTTTCATGAAGATCTTTCGAATTTAGGGGAAGCCTGAGTAAGTTATCTTGCAGGGTTTGAACAGTGTACAGGCTCAATCCTCGGAAACACAGCATCCTGAGCCGTCAGGAGACCGTTTGGAGACGAGATATTGCTTAACAACAATACCGCCGAAGGTGAACACATTCAAGCCGCGCTACCGGGGGCAAGCACATCTATGGAGTTCCTTTTACCAGGGCTGCTGACCTTCGAGTCCGAAGAACCCTCCACTGGGACCATCGGCGCCGAGAATTGCCATTCGGATCGCGCTGGCAGCTCCCTGATCCGGTGCAAGCACGCCCGTGTGCCCATTGAGATCCGTTGCCACGTTGGCCCCCGCTCACGATTCGGAAAAAATCGTACGGTAAGGCGTTTTTTGCCTTTGCCATGCTGGTCAAGATGAGTACACCTCATTTAGCTACAGCCAGAGGGGTAGCCAAAAAGAGACAGCCCCGATGTAAGTTGGCTACAGTTTGTTTGGCTATCTCAATTGGCTACTTTGACCTGTTTCACCCATAAAATATGGTCTGTGGCACTGTGGTATTTGGTACATTAGGCCCACTTACTTGACTGCGGCTGGATAACCCTCCCACAATGGTTGGAAGGATACCGTTATCCCAGTATCCCGGCGTATCTGTCTATGAATACTATCCTCATCGAATCCCCTCGAATGCTTTATCATACTGATATCGCTCTGGTTTTCCAGGCTCTGGATGGTCGGCAGAACGAGTTCAACTGGCTTCTCACGGGGTTTGAGGGGCACGGTGTCGGCAAAAGCTGGGGCGTGACATTGCCGGATATCTTTGATGGAGAGCCTCAGCTCATCCGCGGCGAAGAACTTAGCCGGATAGTGGAGACCATCAACATTCAGTTCATCTGGGGCTGCCTGTCGGGCTTTGGGCCCGAGGTTGTGCTGGACCCGTGCAATCTGGAAGTAGAACCGTGGGCTGATGGAAACCCGATGTTTTGGAAAGAGGGGGTGTCTCCCCAGCATCCCCGCGCAACGGTAGAGATCGTCTGCTTTGATAGTTCCCTGACGCTGCTTCTGAGCAAAGACCGGGATTTAAGCAGACGCTTCTGTGCTTTCTTTCCTGAATGCCGGGATTTGGATGAAGAGAATCGAGCGCGTCAACAGCGAGACCGCTGACATCATTTTCTTTCTCTTGTTCTTTAGGTTTTCGGAATGGCTTAACGTACGATTTTTTCCGTTTCGTGAGCGGGAGCCTAACTCAACGCGGTTAAGGGCTCGAACAGCAGCAAGAATGTGTGTAGAATCGGTTCGCTGGCGATCGCCTGCTTTGAGAAGTTTACGTTCTTGGCAGAGTGTAAGAAGCGTCTCAAATAACAGTCCTTCGGATTTTCCTTCACGTAATCGAGTGCGAAACTCACACAGGATGCTGGCGTCAAAGCCGGAATCTTCCAACTCAAGGGACAGAGCATATTTCCAATCAATGCGACTGCGGACCGCATCTGCCGCTTGACGATCTGAAAGTCCTTCGGCAAATTGAAGAATCGTAATGAATGCAAGTTTCCAGGGGGCGAAAGCAGCTTTGCCCCGAGCAGGAAACAGATCAGAGAATTGGTCGTCCTCAAACAGTGTGCCAAGTTCATCGCGAATAGCCAGGTAGAGGTTGCCTTTGGGAAAGGCGGCGTGAGCAACACGGGCGGTGAGTTCAGGAACAGGGGCGACACGGCTGGGTTTTAAGGACATGTCAGCGCTCCGCAGGCAGTGTTAATGCTGTGTTAGTTTTGGTAATTCACTTTGATTTTACCGCCCTGGAAAAGCGTTCGGAGAATTCGCCAGCAGTATCGAAAGTGCGGGAGATCCCGATTTTTTTCCGTTTCGTGAGAGGGGGCCTAAGGGAAACACAGGGCGGGCTGACCTGCCTGTTCGCGAACCCTATCCACGTCTCCGGCGGCGCTTTATGACAACGCCCAGAAGGCCGCCTCCCAGAAGCAGCAGTCCCGATCCCGGTTCCGGCGCGGCGACGGCGGCGACCGAGAAGTTCGCTGCCGCAAGGACATTCTGCGCGGTGTCCGTCGTGCCGCCGATGATCCGAAAAACCCCCGGCGTTGACTGGAGCGGCGCGGTGGGAGCGATCCGCACGGTAAACAGGGAGCCGGTGAAGACCTGTCCTGCCCCGAGCGAGAGTGGCCCGTCCAGAAAGAACGGCGAATCATCCAAGGTGAGGCCGGGTCCGTTGAGGGTGAACGAGTCCCCGTTGAGCAGCAGCGTGGTCGTGGTGGGATTGGTCAGCGTCCCGGCGAACGTGAGCAGACTGCCCGGTCGGGCGCTCTGATTCGGGGCGCTGAGCGTCAGCGTCATTTGCGCCTGGGCCAGCGTGGGCGCGAACAGCAGCAGACCGGCGATGACGCCGGGGAGAAGGGAGGTGCGTAACGACATGGGCGGCTCCTTTTGGGTCGGGGTCGGGACGTGCGTTCACGTCCCGACCGGTATCGAGATCAGGGCAGGGTGACGCGCAGCCGGGTTCCGAAGCTGCCGCCTTTGTACGTCCCCTGAATGTTCAGGACCGTTTTGAGACCCGAAGCAAGCCCGGAGAAGCGGACCTCCAGAACTTCGGGGAAGTTGCTCTGGAGGAAGTGGTGCGCTCGCGTCGCGTTCGGCAGGGCGCTCTTGCCTCCCAGCTGAACCGGGTCGAGAGCAACATTGGTGGCATCGGTCATACCACGATTGGCCAGGCTGATGAGGACGACCACATCGCCGGTGCCCGCATCACGGGTAATAGCGGTTGTACTGCGAATATCGACATCTGTTTTGGGCGAAAGACCGATCACCGGCGGAGGCACAGGGGTGTTCGGAAGAATCCGATTTGGCTTGGGCCATCCATGCAAACCCTCGAAAACATCCGTCGTCGGGACGCCGAGCGGCCAGGGGGTACCCGCGATCTGCGCTTGGAACACCTGATCCAGAGTGCCTGTGGGGATCTTTTTCGGATCGCCATTGAAATCGATCTGCGAAATGGAGGCGATGTGAAGATAGGGATAAAGCGGCTGACTATCCGGATCGCCCGAGGGGATTGTATAAGAATATTCCCCGACAGCCGTAGAGGCCGCGTAAAGTGTCTGCCACGAGTAGGGCAGCAGTGTCTGCATACAGGCGATGGCATAGCCGCGCTGTCCGGCGGCGATCATATCGGTCGTATTGTTGATTGCCCAGGCGCCCGACAGTACGTTCTCGCCAATCATTTTGAGCAGGCCATAGTCTGCCGGAACGACCGTATTAGCAGCGCTCGTACCGCCCGTCACCTGGAACTGATTGGACTTGTTGCCCGATAGGATGGCGTTGAAGGACGTATTCAGGTCCGCTTCCAGATTACTGACGGCTGTCTGGTACGCCTCTCCGTTATTGGGCATGAGGCTGGCTCCCGCAGAGGCGGCGGTCCCGATGAAACCCGCCATCGCGGAGGCGACACCGGCATCCAGCGCGGGTAAGCCCAGAATCGCCCAGGCGGCATTCCCGATGATGGAAATGACGTTCATGACCATCTGGGTCTGGTCATTCGGGTCCATATAGGACTTGATATTCGGTAAAAGGGTGGTGTTACCGATGAAGGTCTCCGTAACGATGGTCGAGAGGGTGTCGTACCACACATTGACCCGGTCGACCCAGAGTAACTCCCAGTAGATCTGCCAGGCGACCGCGTTCCAGGCATCCTGCCAATCCTGCGTGGAGACTCCCTGAGGTGGCGTCGGTAATGGCAGGTCCGTTTTCAGTATCGGTTTCT
This sequence comes from Armatimonadota bacterium, assembly GCA_040387315.1. Classification (GTDB taxonomy): domain Bacteria; phylum Armatimonadota; class Armatimonadia; order Armatimonadales; family Armatimonadaceae; genus JACMJB01. The sequence continues at coordinate 26,567 of JAZKEA010000035.1, forward strand.
GGTCATAGGACTGAGGAACCTGCGTTCTAAACAGCTTGTCCGTCCAGAACTCGAAGTTGCCGGTCAGATCGTTATACAGGGCACGGATATTTGACGTGGTTGAACTGGTCAATTCCTGCGAGACAAGAGGATACGCCGTGCCCTGCAGCTCGCTGATCGCGCCGAATGTCGGAGGCTGGCGCGTGCAGGGTGTCCATGCGCTGCCCGTCCAGCGATAACAGTCAACGCCAAGTGCGCTCCGCCCCAGCACGATGGCTTGCGGGTGGGGACTGATGCCGGTGTAGTCCAGGTCGCCCGGGAGCAGGACGTGGGCCGACTGAAAGGTGGCGTAGTACTGCACATCCCCCCAGCCATTCGCGTCGCTGAGTTCCCGGTTGATATCGCTGTCGTCGTGGAAGCGGTCCCACACCTGCGTTCCCGTGTTGTACTTGAACGCCATGATGCCGACCTCACCCGCCCGGGCGATGACTTCCTTTGCGCCATCCCCGTCGATGTCGGCGAACTGCAGGGTATAGTACTGGCTCGCGGTACCCCAGCCGTACTGCGTACTCGTGTCGGCCTTTCGCGGCGCGAGGAGCGTGAAGGTCCCGTCACCAATACCGGTCCCGATGTGGAATTTGAACGCCTCCAGACCATCAATGCCGTTGCCGAAGATCTCCTCCACGCCGTCGCCGTCGAGATCGCCGCACTGGATCGTGCTGTACTGCGCCGGGACGTTCCAGTTATTGTTGTCGCTCCACGCGTCAAGCGTGCCCTTCCATTCTAAAACACTGCTCGCGTTCAGCTTCCACACTTCCAGACCGGTGCCGCTGCGCGCGATCAGCTCCTTCGCGTGATCGCCGTCCACATCCGCCAGTTGAATGGTCGCCCAGTACTGCGCATTACCCCAGTTGGCGCTGTCCGGGAACCGGTCGCTCTCCGCGATCTGGGACCACGCGCCGTTCTTGTATTTCCAGACGAGGATACCGCCGCCCGCTCGCGCGATGACTTCGGCTCTGCCGTCTCCGTCAATATCGCCGTACTGGATCGTTTGATAGTAGGCAACGTTCGTGCCCCAGCCTGTGTCGTCGCCGAACCTCTCACAGGTTGTCAGCTTGGACCAGCGCTGGGTGTTCAGGTCATAGCGGTAGACGCGCAGGCCATCCGCGAAGCGACCGACGATCTCCGGCCTGCCATCCCCGTCTATATCCGCAGTGCCGAGCGTGTAGCCGTACTGTGGGTCGTAGAAGTTCGCGTCATTGAAGTCCTTGAGCGCGGTGGCGTCGCCGGGGAAGGGCATCCACTGGGCGTTATCTGCATGCCACTGCACGATCTCGATACCGCTGGGGCCGCGGATCAGCAGCTCTTCGCGACGGTCGCCGTCGAAGTCACAGTAGGTGTAGGTCCTCATCGCCTGGCGGCGGCCCGACTGCATGGTAGACCAGTAATGCGCGTCGTCCCAACGCGTGCCATCGGACCAGAACGGTAGACTCAGGCGGTTGTTTTTGGTCAGGCCGAGCTGCAGCGCGGCCATCCCGGCCATCCCGCCCACGGCGGCGCGGGCTTTCCCCGGGCCGAGGCCGATCCCCTCCCACGGGCCAAGCGCCAGCAGGCCCGCGATGCCCAGGCCGGAGCGCATCAGGAACGAACGCCGGGACGACGGTGTTGATATTGACGGTATAGAGGCGAGCGAATGGGCGGGAGTCAGGGACGGATTCGGGGAGGACGCGAGCGTCGGGACGCGGATGTCCTTTTCACGAGAATTCATCAGTCTATTGCCTTTCCTGTTCCTCAAAACGCCGGGGCCGAAATGCCACGGCTGTATCTCGGCGTTGAAAAGGGTATACCGGGGGCAATCGGCGCGGGCAAGCAAATGCCGGAAAGCGAAACGCGGTTCCGGTTTTGTGAACGTTTTGAGAGGAAATGGGACGGCGTTAGGGGAAATAAATAACAGGCTCACGTCGAATATGGAAAATGTCGGGGCGCAACTCTGGAAGTTACGGACGTCGCGGAACTGTTCCCTTAGCGAACTTGCGCGGCGTGCCGGGGTCAGCAAAGCGGCTCTCTCGCAGTGGGAGTCCGGGGCGCGCAGCCCGCGTATCCCGGAGCTGGAGGCGGTTCTTTCCGCACTCAATGTGGACACGGGCCAGCGGCAGCGCCTGCTTGCCGCTATCGATGCGCCCCGTGGGCTGCGCCGCCTCCGCCAGACCGCCCTCGTGCCGCCGCCGACCATCGGCGAATTCCTCCGTGCGCTGCGCAGCCGTCGGGGCTGGACCACGGATCAACTGGCCGCCGCGCTTTCGGTGAACCGTTCGACCATCGTGCGCTGGGAGCGGGGGGAGCGGATTCCGTCTTCGCAGCAGATTCAGGCCGCCTGCTATGCCCTGAATGCCCTGGAGGAGGAATTCGTCGCACTGACCTGCGGACCTTTGAAAGAGGGGCGAAATTCGGGTCCGGTTCCCCTTGAAGAAATAGAGCGAGGTTTGCTGCGGCAAAAGTACGGGCTGGTCAATGGCCTGGATGAACTGGTGTTATGGACGCTAGAGCGTCAGGCATGGGAACAGTTATCCCACGGCCCCGAGATGCTGCGGGTTCTGGCGGATATCTATGTCACCCAGGGACACTATTATCAGGTGCATAAACGATGGGGGCAAATCGGGATCTATGCCGACAAAGCGCGTTCCATCATCGGAGAGCTGCCGCAGCATCCTCAGTTCCGTCTGCGGACGGAGATCCTTCAGGCGAACGCGTTAGTCCATCAGTCCCCGGCCCCGCGGCCCCATCATGGGGTGTACCTGCTCTCCTCGGTCCTGGGATCGGCGGCGGGTTTTCCCGAATATAGTGCCTGGATACTTTCCGACATGGCGATTTACCGGGAAATGGACGGAGATCGGGATGCGGCGCTGGACCTGCTGGTGCAGGCGATAACTGTCGCGCAGCAGGCAGAGAATCCCATTGAAGCGGAACTGCGCCAGATGAACTACGCTGACATGCTGCTGCGCGCGGGTCGTCCCACCGAGGCGCTTCGTATACTGCCCTCGGCGGAGTTGATCGGCGTGGAACTCCTGTTGGTGCGGGCGGAGGCCGAGTACCGGGATGGGAATCCCGCGGAGGCCTCAAATACGCTCCAGCAGGCACGAGAGCGTATAGAGAAGAACCGTCTCTCGCGTTTTCGTCCCCGCGCCAACGCCCTTGCCGCTCTGTTCTAAGCCGTTCCGTGTGCCGGGAGATCAGGTAGTCGGTGGCATTGTCGGGGTTATCTGCTCTCTCCCCCCAGGTCAGCACGCCGTTGATTCTCGTCTTTACCTGGCTCTCCGAGGGCGTTCCGGGCATATCGTCGCCATCATCTTCGGCGCGTTCCCGGCAAGGTGTCTCCAAAAATGGTCATTATCTTTTCCTCGTTCCTTTGGGTTTCTTCGATACCCCGGTGAGCCACATGTCAGGCGCGGTGTCCCGACTCGGGCTGAATCTCGCCGAGGGGCATGTCGAGGGGTCCTTCGGATCGCTGCTCGTCATTCTGGGGTTTGTGCTGGGCGCGATGCTCGCGGGCGTTTTTGTCGGCGCGACCCATCTGCTGCCGTCGCGCCGCTTCGGGGTCGTGCTGATGGTGGAAGGCGTTCTGCTTTTTCTCGCCGCCGTTCTGCTGCTGCGAAAAGCCCCGGGCGGTCCCTTTCTGGCGGCGGCCGCCTGCGGTCTGCAGAACGCGATGAGCAGCAGCTACTGCGGCCTGATGATCCGCACGACCCATATCAGCGGCGTGGTCACCGACCTTGGCGTGATGCTCGGTCACTGGCTGCGTCACCGGCGCATCGCCCTCTGGAAGCTCCGGTTTCTCCTGGCGCTGCTGTTCTCCTTTGGCGGCGGGGGATTTGTGGGCGCGTCCCTCGACCTTATTTACGGTCCGGTCTGCCTGCTGCTGCCCGCCGCGACTTGTTTCGCGGGTGGCACAATCTTCTTTGCAATCCTGCACCGGCAGAAAGGCATCGACGAGGACAACGACGAAACTCTGCCGCGCACCAGCATCTTCCCGAACGATTAAATCATGCGAAACGCGATGAGCTCGGATCTCGATGATCGCCCCGCCGCCCCCCGGCGCGAGCGCCCGTCCTAAGAATGCGACCGATCGGGCCAAGTCAGAAACAAAGAGGATCATGTCACAGAGCAGAGGCACAGCACCTTGTATCACGGTGCCTTGAATTACGGTGCCTTGTATCCGCAGCGGTCTGTCAGACTGAGGCCAACGCCCTGTGAGAAGAATTGACGCCACATCGTCG
>JAZKEA010000036.1:0-4596 GCA_040387315.1 Armatimonadota bacterium
ACCGGATGTTACAGTGAACGGGCAGTCCGGAAGCAGCGCGCTGCAAAGCCGCCTGAGCAGCGCCCGTTTCTTAGGTGAGGACACCCGTCCCTTAGAGAAAGCGAACGAACTGGCGCGGGATTGGCTTCTTCCGGATGCGCCTAGCACAGCCGCGCGGATTGTCAGTCGACTATCCAAGCTCGCGGGAACACCGGGGCTCGCCGGGATCGCATTGACGGATCTCCTCGCGCCCGGTTACCGAATACCTGCGGGCGAGGCCAGCTTTTTCACCGCCAGCTATTCCGATATGGGCTACACACCCACTCGGCGCATCGCGGCGATAAAAGCCTTTGGGTGCGACCCCGTCGATATCGTTCTGAACCGGGGATATGTCACCAGCGATGCCCCCGGCCCCTTTCTGATCGAGGGCACTGCACAGCAGATCGGCGCCAGGGTGACTCACCAGCTGCGAGCCCAGAAGAGAGGACCCGGAGAAAAAAGCAAAACGGATGACTTGGCGACGCTGGCAGACGCCTCGCCGCTCAGTGCCTGGAATGCGCTCCGCTTCCGAGCGGGAAATGATCTTTTAGACCGAATCTACAGCACCCTCTCCAAGGCCACTAAGGGGCAACCGGAGTCCTTTTCCCTCTATCTGCAGAACATCGGTGATACAAATCGCGGATGGTTCGGTACCTGGGATCAGCGAGATAAGCTGCCTCTTTCCCTGGATTATCAAGAGGGAGAAAACTATACGACGAGGATCGAACGATCCGCACGCTCGGCATCAATGATCACTTTGTACCGGCATCCCTACATCCCTTCAGAGGACCCGAATGCCCCGTTCAGCACCACGGATACGCCGCCTCTTCCCCCCGGCGAGAAATATGCGGTTGACTTCAGCCGTGCATTCCGCCAGGGGCCAAGGTCGTGGGATGGCTTTGTCTTCGATCTTCGCGATATGACTTTGGAGAAGGCACTGGAGGTTCTGCAGGGAATTGCGCCGCCCGTGCCGCCTGCCAGGAAGTCAGCAAAGCAGTAGCTGCGTTTGCGGCTTTGAGCAGCCTGTGATATTGTGGTTAGGTTCTCGGGCTGTGTCTTCACCGATGCATCCGAGTGATTTGAACCCCCTTTGCGGCAATCATAGCTGCAAAAATCGAATACAAATGGCGGAACAGCGGCAAAGCGTCGCATCCGCGCCAAAGCTCCGGCGGGACTGCCAAATCGCCCAGCCGGAGACCTGGAGGGAAAAGCTTGGCTAAGCAGTCACTCATCGAAAAGGCGAAACGTACGCCGAAATTTCAGGTACGCGGATATACCCGCTGTAACCTGTGTGGTCGTTCGCACGGCTACATCCGCAAGTTCGGCCTCTGCCGCGTTTGCTTCCGCGAAATGGCGCACAAGGGTCTGATCCCTGGCGTCACGAAGTCGAGCTGGTAGAAAGGAGAAACAGTTACTATGGTTATCTCCGATCCTATCGGCGATCTTCTCACCCGCCTTCGCAATGCGCAGAAGGCCAACCACGACGCTCTTGAGCTTCCCGACAGCAAGATCAAGCGAGAAATCCTTCGCATCTTGCAGGCGGAAGGTTTTATCAAGAGCTATGAGGTTATTCCCGACGCTCCGCAGAACCGTATCAAGGTCACCCTTCGCTACGGGCAGGGTCAGGGACAGCGCCGTGAGCCGGTTATCACCGGTCTGAAGCGCGTCTCGAAGCCCGGTCTGCGTGTTTACGCGCCCGCCAATGAGCTTCCCGTCGTTCTGCGTGGACTGGGTGTCGCCATCCTGACAACCTCACGCGGCGTTATGACCGCGAAGCAGGCCCGACGTCTCGGCGTCGGCGGCGAAGTCCTCGCCTACATCTATTAATTTCCCCTCAGGCGGCTCCTCGCAGAGCCGCCTGTTTGGTGACCGTGACCCTTCGCTTCTAAAATGAGCGATGGGGGAGTAACCATTTATGTCCCGTATTGGAAAACAGCCGATTCCCGTTCCGGCAGGTGTAACTATCACCGCGGAAGAGGACGGACGAATCACCGTCAAGGGGCCGAAGGGCACCCTGACCCGCCAGCTTTCGCCCGATATGAAGATTGTCCAGAATGATGGGCAACTCACGGTCGAGCGACCGACTGATACCGACCGCCACCGCGCCCTTCATGGCCTGACACGCACCCTGGTTGCCAATATGGTGCAGGGTGTCTCCGTGGGTTACCAGAAGGTTCTGAATGTCACCGGTGTTGGTTTCCGTGCGACTATCACCGGCAGAAAGCTGACCCTGAACGTCGGTTATTCGCACCCGGTTGAGATCGAGCCACGCGAAGGTATCACCTTCAGCACCGTGGTTGACCCTGCAACTCGTATGCCCGTCATTACGGTTACGGGAATCGACAAGCAGATGGTCGGTCAGCAGGCAGCGGAAGTCCGCAAAGTCCGCAAGCCGGAACCCTACAAGGGTAAGGGAATCCGCTATTCCGACGAGGTTGTTCGCCGCAAGGCCGGTAAGTCCGGTAAGGCAGGAGCCAAGGGCGGTAAGGGCGCAGCTAAGGGCAAGAAGTAAGCTTCAGCCCTCTTTACAGTGAAAGCGAACGCCCAGACTTCCGGTCGGAAATCGGCGGTCACGGCTGGCGTAAGGATTTAAGGAACTATGCAGTCTAACAAGAATGAAACACGGCAGAAGCGACATGGACGCATTCGCAACCGGGTCGTCGGCAATCCCGACCGACCTCGGCTGAATGTGTACCGCTCGCTGAACCACATATACGCTCAGATCATCGATGACTCCAAGGGGCATACCCTGGCAACCGCGTCCTCTCTCGACAGCACCCTTAAAGAAGACAAAAAGGGTGGCAATATCGACGGCGCGAAGACAGTCGGCAAACTGATTGCCGAGCGTGCCAAGGCAGCCGGTATCGAGAAGGTCGTCTTCGATCGGGGTGGCTATCTTTACCACGGGCGCGTCAAAGCGCTCGCCGAAGCCGCTCGCGAGGGCGGACTGGACTTTTAAAGGAACGCAATACAACGCATGGCAAAAGTTAATCCAGATACCCTGGACCTGAAGGACCGCGTGGTGCGGACCAATAAAGTTCAGAAGACCCACAAGGGCGGACGCACAATGAGCTGGTCCATTCTTGTGGTAGTCGGTGATGAAAATGGGTACGTGGGAGCCGGCATCGGCAAGGCCCGCGCAATCCCGGACGCGATCCGCAAGGGAACCGAGGACGCGAAAAAGAACCTGATCAAGGTTCCAATCGTGAACGGCACGATCCCCCATGAGATCCTGGCACAGCATGGCGCTTCTCAGGTTCTGCTTCGGCCCGCCGCTCCTGGTACCGGTGTTGTCGCTGGCGGCGCTGTTCGCATTCTGCTTGAGCTAGCCGGTGTCAAGGACGTCCTCGCGAAGTCCATCGGCGCCTCTAACCCGGTCAACAATGCCTGGGCAACCATCAATGCGCTGACCAGCCTGAAGACGGTTGAGGACATTGCCCGGCTTCGTGGCAAGACCGTTCAGGAGATTCGTCATGGTTCCGTCGCCGGCAGCGGTAACGGGGCTTCGAACGGGGCTTCCGCTCCTGTTGTGCCCGCGGTTCTGACCGCTGTGCCGGCAGCAACCGAGGAGGTGACCGCCGATGTCGCAGCCTAAGAATATCCAGATCACCCTGAAGCGGAGCCCAATCGGTTACGAGAAGAGCCAGGGGCTGACAGCACGTGCGCTCGGGCTCACACGGCTCGGGCAGACGGTGACCCTTCCCGATAACGAGTCGATCCAGGGCATGATCTTTAAGATCCGCCATCTTGTCGTCGTGGCATCCGCCACTGAGGAAGCGAGTGTTGCGTAATGAGACTCGATGAACTAAAACCAGCGGAAGGTGCAACCCACCGCCGCAAAAAGGTCGGGCGTGGTCCCGGCTCCGGTCATGGTAAAACGTCGACGCGCGGTCACAAGGGTGACAAGTCGCGAGGCGCCAGCAAACTGGGTTTTGAAGGTGGTCAGACACCCCTGCACCGCCGCCTGCCAAAGCAGCGTGGTATTGGTACCGGGCTGACGGCGCGTGGTTTCAACACCGGACGTTTCAAAACCCACTATACGGTGATCAATATCAGCCAGTTGGAAGGTTTCGAGGCGAACGCGGTAATTTCTCCGGAACTTCTTCTGGAAAAGCGGGTGATAAAAGACCTCGCACTTCCCGTAAAGGTATTAGCAGACGGCAAGCTCACCAAAGCTTTGACCGTTCGAGCCCACAAGTTCAGCGCCTCGGCTCAGGAAGCGATCACCGCTCTGGGTGGCACCGTAGAAATCCTCTAGTTCGATCTGGGGGGAAATGCTTTGCGTTTCCCCCGACACGAGTATTTGGAAGCTTGAGGCGGGGAAGAAGAGTAGCGTAAAATGCTTGAAAAATTGGCGACGGCGATCCAGGTGCCGGATATCCGCAAACGTCTGCAGTACGTACTGCTGATGTTCGCGGTGTACGTTCTGGCGCTCCATGTCCCGGCGGCGGGTGTAGATCAGACGGCGATTGCCGGTCACTTGAACGGCGTCTTTGGACTGGTGGATGTTTTCTCGGGCGGTGCTTTGAAGAAGTTCTCGGTGATCGCGATGGGTATCATGCCCTATATCAACGCGTC
>JAZKEA010000037.1:0-7485 GCA_040387315.1 Armatimonadota bacterium
CTGGAGGCCCTGACACTCGCGCCACTTCATCTGCGCCTGACCCAGGTAACCCTGAAGGACCGCACGGATGAGCACAATGAACTGGCATCGGAGCAGGAGTGGCTGCTTCACCCCTCCGAAAAGCGTCTGGCGCTCTCCGGAAACTTGTTCTTCGTGGACGATGTTCTTTCCGGGGCGGGGCTGATCTTCCTGAAACTGGCACCGCTTCCGCACGCACAGCCGCTGCGGCTTTCCCCTGCGGACCTTACCGTGCAGCCGCGCGAGAGGAAGATCTCGCTTACCGGGCACGGAATCGATGCGGACGGTGGCATGGGATACGGCTGGACCACCATGACCTACAGCGGTGGTCTGGCGGGTCGTATTGCCGCGCTGCACACTCTCCAGAACCATCTTCGCCCTAATGAGTCTGGGCGTGACGGACTGCTCGTATCCAACACCTGGGGGGATAGAGGGCAGGATGGTCGCGTTTCGACCGAGTTCCTTTCCCACGAGATTATCAACGGCGCACGTCTCGGTGTCGATGTCATTCAGATCGATGATGGCTGGCAGAAAGGCCGGACCGCGAACAGCGTCCAGAAGGGGGGAGTATGGGAGGGCTTTTACGCTGCTGAGCCGGATTTCTGGTCTCCGCACCCGGAGCGTTTTCTGGGTGGGCTTGCCCCACTGGTGGAAGCGGCAGCCGAAAAGGGGCTGCGCTTCGGACTCTGGTTTGCCCCGGATTCCTCAGACGATTTCGCGCGCTGGAAGTCGGACGCCGATACCGTGCTTCGCCTGCACCGCGAACTGGGCATCTGCTACTTCAAGATCGATGGGGTCAAGCTGCGTACCAAAACCGGGGAACGAAATCTGGAAGCATTCTTCGATGCGGTGCTGAGAGGCTCCAAGGGCAGCATCGTCTTCGATACGGATGTTACCGCGGAAACGCGTCAAGGCTATTTTGGGATGCTGGGGACCGGACCGCTCTTTGTGGAGAACCGGTACACGGACTGGCACCGTTACTGGCCTCACACGACTCTGCGAAATGTGTGGAAACTCTCACACTACATCCCCCCGGTACGCCTGCGGATGGAGTTCCTCAATAATGCGCGAAATACGGAGAAGTACGAAGGCGATCCGCTCGCCCCTTCTGCCTACCCTGCCGACTATCTTTTCGCGACCGTGATGATGACCTCGCCGCTGGGCTGGTTCGAGGTGCAAAATCTGCCCCCCGCCTACATCAAGGACGCCGCTCCGCTGGTCGCGGTCTGGAAGAACCATCGCACTGCGCTCTCGTCGGGCGCGGTTCTTCCGATTGGCGAGGCTCCCGATGGCACCGCCTGGACGGGCTTCGTCTCCATCAGCGCCGACTCCCGAACGGTTTACGCCCTGCTTTTCCGAGAGCTCAACGACCGATCCGGTTACTCGGAGATTCTCCCGGTGCTGAATACCAAAGACAAATGGCGCGTCGAAACGCTCGCCGGGGACGGCTCTGTGACCGTGCTGCCGCGCGGGCGGCTTGCGGTAACGATCCCTAAAGCGCAGCGGTACGTCTTTGCGCGTATGACTTTAGACCTAGAGGCGTAAGCGAAAAGATGGGCTGTTCTGCTCATGGCGACGAAACGTGGATCATGCATACTGATATCAGCAAACACAGAAAGGTATCACGTCCATGTTAGAGCAGCAGCCCCGTCTTTCGCAGGATTCCGCGGCATGGCAGGTGTACACCTACATCGCCTTCACACTTTCGGTCGCGCTGATGGTCCTGGGTATCCTGAACCTGCCGGTGGAACCCTGGGTCCGCGGCTATCTTGCTATGGGTTTGTTTTTTACGATCTCCAGCACGATCACGCTCTGTAAAACGTCCCGCGACAACCATGAGGCCCGGAAACTGGTCAACCGAATCTCCGAGGCCAAGACAGAAAAACTGTTGCACGACTACGATCTGAAACCGTAGTTCGAAACTAGCCGAGCATCTCGTACAGCAGACCGTACCGTAATCCCCTGAGGGAGACGATCATCGTGCTCGCGTCCAGATGACGCAGGGCGCGGGCTTGAATGATCGCCCCGGCGACGATGACATCCGCGCGATCCGGTTCCAGTCCGGGAACCGCGCGCCGTTCGAAGACGGGAACGGCGGCAAGACTTTCAATCCGTTCCTCTATCTCTTCAAGAGTCAGGCGGGTGGCATGGACCTCTTCCAGTGTCAGCGCAGGCGAACCTGTGGGACGTCCGACGGAGAGTTTCATCGCCGCCAGATTCGCGGCAGTGCCACCGCTGCCTACCATAAACACGGCTTCGCGTGCAGGCGTCACCGGAACCACAGCTAGGGCATCATCCGCTATCGCTATCGCCTGTGCCAGCTCCGCCGGTGTCGGCGGGTCGGAAAGCATCGCCCGTTCCGTCAGTCGAACCGCTCCCAACTGAAGGCTCGTACGGAAAGTCACGGTATCGCCCCGTCCCAAAACGACTTCCGTAGACCCACCACCGATATCCGTCGTCGCAAGCGTAATATCGGAGCTTTCTGGCAGGGGAAGGTCGCGGTCGTGCCGCGCCGCCGTGTAGATCAGCGTCGCCTCGCGGTCGCCGGTGATCACCTCGACTTTGCCGCCGAGAAGCGCTTCCGCCCTCTGGACGAACTCTTTGCCGTTTGCGGCGTCCCGAAGGGCGCTGGTGCCGACCGCGGTGATTCGGGTCGCCCCGAGGGATCGCGCTTCATGGGCGAATCCATCCAGGGCGGCAAGGGTCCTGTTTACCGCTTCCGTGGTGAGACGCCCTTCCGCATCCACCTTTTTACCCAGGCGGGTGATCGAGGTGACATCCGCCAGAACGTGCAGGGGCGCTCCCAATCCCCCTGTGGCAACTGTCATCTTGACCGAGTTGGTGCCGATATCAATGGCTGCGACGGTAGCCGCATCGCTAACAGGTGCTGTCATGGTGTAAGCATACCCAAACCAGCGGCAGTTATCGCCCTGCCATCACCGATGCAAATGTACAGTACGGATGGTTTTAGGTGACCATCCCGAGAGCATCTCGGTCTTACCGGCACCAATCTGCCGGATCAAGTAGTTGCCTGCTGAGGGGCGACGAACCGTTCCGATCTCTTTGCCCACAGCGTAACTTCCTCCCGTGATCAGCAGCGTCTTCTCGGTTCCCTTTTGCTGAAGGCATAGGACTCGTGCATCGCTTTCCCACCCAAGTGCTTTCCAGACTCCAGGTTGGTGGGCAACAATCACCGTTGTTGTGCTCCCATCCGTCATGGTCATCTCGACTGCGACCGTGCCAGGGTCTCCAGTTGGCATCGCGCGAAAAGACTTTACCGATCCTGAGCCATCGCCGACACGGTAAGCGACCGCAAAATCCGCACGCTCTCCGGTCTGGCGCGCGAGAGCAATATGGTCATCGTCGGGACCACGAGCAAGAATCACCTCCTGCCCCGATGCTCCGGCAACTGTTGCGGCGAAGGGGCCAATCGTTGTACTCCAGGTTCCGGTCCAGGATGCGTCCGTGGCGGGGCGTCGTTCAAAAACTTTCAGATGCTGGTAACCGTCGCGGGTTCCCAGGGGCTTTGCTGTGGCCGTGGCTGCCGGAAAACCTGCCAGCGTACCCTGGAATCGAAGGGTGCGGTCCCAGGTCCGCGACGAGGCGCTGTGTCCTCGGAACAGGTCGATGACGGCATCCGGCGTTACAACAACGGTACGATCCAGGCGTGCGCCGGGTGCCGATGTGGTGGATTCCGCGCGCATGACCTTGAACGGTGCCGTGTCCTCGAAGAGAACCAGCTTGCCTTCCGAGGCGATCTGGTTGGATTCATTTACCGTCAGCGTATTGTGCGCGACTGTTTCCTTGGTCCACTCCCCGTGCAGTGCATCCTCGTAACGGTGAAACTTTGGCTCGCCGCCTATTTCGTCGCCCTTGCCACTCGCATTTGTGGCAAAGAGAATAAGGTTCAGTTTGTCGAAGTGCCCGTGAGTGCCGCCATGGGGACCGTAATCCATGAGCGCATAGGTACGTGGGGCGCGCAGAATGCCATAGCCCAGACTTTCAAAGACCGTACTTGGGAACGAGATGGCCTTCGGCTCAGGCACGGCATTATAAACGCGTGTTGGGAAGTAGACTGCCTGCGAGGTAAACAGCTGGCGCGGCGATGCGTTCACCAGGAAAGCGTAGGCCGGGTCTCCGTACCGCAGGTAGGCGTAATCGTACGTCATGGTAGACCAGTCCCCGAACCGTGACCGGGTGGAGTCGTTGATGCCCGGCGCGGAACCGTCCGGATAGGCATAGCGCAGCGGAGAGTCATAGAGGCGCTTCATTCTGCCGTTGTCGAAACTCCACAGATCGATTCCCTGGCGGGCCGCGGTCTCCAGCCCCCCCGTGAGCGCGGACATCGCGAAGAACTGGTACCCGATGGCACCTTCCTCCCACATGCCGTCGGACCCGATTCCATTGAACAGAAGATGCCGGAAATCGGCGGCTGCCAGGTCTTTCATATCGCCATCGTTCAGAACCGCCCCCGCCATCATGGTTGCGGCGTTATAGAAGAGAAGCCAGTTTGCCGCGCTCCCTTTTTTGGGTGGGGCGGTCCGCCAGCCGGGATCTCTGCTGTCACGCTCCGTGGCCTCTTCCTGCGCGGTTCCCTTGCGGCGAATAAAGGCGACGGCACGGCGGATAAGCTCGGTCTCGATGCGCTGTTTGTCGGCCGAGGTCAGGGCCGGACTGTCATAGATATAGTCGTACGACTGTATCAGGGGAATGAGCCACATGGCCTCGGAAAGGCGCTGTCCCATCACCTTGCCAGTGTCGTTTTTGTTGACCCCTTTGTGTTCGGGGTAGGACTCATACCGCTCCGCATAGCCCCGGAGAATTTCAGCCGCGCGAGTCGCATAACGTGGATCACCAGTAAGGGTGTAGGCCATTCCCAGGGTCCCCGCGGCGAGCGAGAGGCGATCATGGCGTTTCGCAACGTCATCACCACGATCATTTAGCTGTCCCAGGGGTCCTTTGGGGTCCGGGAAGTCGAGGGGCGCAGTGACCGCGCCGTTTGCTGTGTCCAGCAGGCCTTTCAGTGCGCTCTTTCCACGCTCCGAACTGGCAAGCGCGGATTTCAGATCGGCAACTTCACGGCGGGTGAGTAAAAGCCGGGGATGTTCGTCGGGGGGAGCGACAGGTGGCAGGTTCACCTTCGGAACTGTTATTCCCGTCGCCGTTAGAGGCGGCTGATGAACAAACGTTGCTGCGGACGCCGAGGTCCCACCCGGAACCGCGAACCGGGCATCTAGATCGGCAGAGGTCAGAACGGCAATTTCCGCCAGACCGCCCCAGTTCACCGTCGTGCTTGGTTCGTGGTTCGACAGTATGGTGATTTTGACGACTCGCGCGGTTTTGCCGTTTAGCGATACTTCCTGCCAGGCGGCCTTTCGCCTCTCGGGCCGCTGGAGTGCGAGGGTGTGGCGTATCGCAGGGCTGCCATCCAGCGATATTTCGATATCTTTCGGCGCACGCTCAGTCAGGTAATCCGAGTGGGCAAAGGCTATACGTTCCAGCGGAAGTGATGCCGCCAGCTCAATCGTGAACGTGTACGGCGGCGAACCCCGCAGGACGCAGCGGGAGTGAACATCGTTATCGAACGCGGCATCCGGGGATGTCGCTGGGTCCCGGCTGCCCTCCTTCGTCGTGGCAACATCCACCCGCGCCCCATAACGCGGCTGCGCGGCATTAGTTAGTTTCGCCGCCGATGCGGGCTGAACCACCGTTGTGGTGGACGCGATGGAGCAGGCGGCCCCTGAAGCCAGTCCGAAGGTAAGGAGAGCAGGCAGTATGGGGTCGAAGTGACAGCACTGTCGGTTGGATTTTTTCATGGTTGCGTTAATTATGTAACAAAAGTCACCAAATTTATTCCGCGTTGATCTCTTCCAGAAGAACGCGTCGTTTTTCTGCCGCTGACCTGCAGAGTGCTTCCGTGACGCGCGCCTGGGCTGTACCGTCCTCGGCGGGCCAGAGGGGTTTCGCCGGATCACGAACGCAGGCCGAGAAATGCTCAACCTCGGCGGCATACTGATCACAGTGCGGGAATGTCTCCGTCCGCACGTCGTCCGCGACCGTGATCGAAAGCTGAACTCCGTTTTCGCCTACCTGGAACGCACGGCTGCTGACAGCGCTCCCCGCGGTGCCAAAGATTTCCAAACGGGTTGAAAACGCCTGGTCAAAGCCGCCCACGATGCTTGCCGTCCGTCCCCCGGAGAACTCGAGGACAGCGGTCGTGTGCAGGTCGACGCCGCTCTGTTCATCCAGTGATGCCAAAGCGAAAACCGCTATCGGCTCCGCGCGAAAATAGAGGCGAGCCGCATTGACCGGGTAAACACCGACATCGAGCAGCGCGCCGCCTCCCTGATCGGGATTCCAGCGAATATTCGCCCGATTCGACAGGTCGGCAGGATAGGTACACGTGCCATGAATATGGACCGGTTCACCGATCTCACCGCCGGCAACGATCTCCTGCAGGCGGGTGTGCTGTGGGTGATGGCGACACATAAAGCCCTCCTGCAGGCGAAGACCGGACCTCTTCGCCGCCGCTGCCATCGTCATCGCATCGGCATACGAGAGTGCGGCGGGCTTATCACAGAGTACATGCTTGCCGGCAGACAGCGCCCGCAGTGTCCACTCGCAGTGGAGGTCGTTGGGGAGAGGGATGTAAACCGCATCAATGGCTGGGTCGGACAGCAGCGCTTCGTAGGAGCCGTAGGCCCGTGGGACCCCATGTTTAGCTGCCATCTGGTCTGCTTTATCCTGTGACCGGGATGCCACCGCTACCAGTATGCTTCCGTTTACTGACGCGAAAGCGGGAACCATGCGGCGTTCAAATACCCGTGCGCAGCCGAGAACTCCCCAGCGAATTGGCTGAATTTCTGCCATAGGTTGACCTTTGGATTAGAAGCTATCCAGCAGATAGCAGGTTGTTGAGGGCAGAAGCCGCGCCAGAAGCCGGTACTGGTCTTCATCCGTCACCGACAATCGACCTCCTGCTCGCAGCTGATCCAGCGATGGCTGACCCCAGTACGCTTGCGACAGAGTCTGTATGTCCACTGCAACTCCCGGCTCATCCTGCACCGCGGTGGCTGTCACCTGTCCGTATTCGACGTTCACCGCAAACTTTCCCTGATTCCAGTCCGCATGTTCGTCTGTCACCGCCAAGACCAATCTCCCGGAAATTTCCGTCTGCGGACGAAGCGCCGCAAAGGCGGCAGCGCAATCGACGACGCGGCCCATGAACAAAGGGCCTGCCTCCGTCTCCAGATCATTGTGCATAACATAGAGCGGCAGGGGAGCATCTGCGGGACCATTCATCCGCACACGCCGAACCTGTGTTCCGTAGTAGTGCAGCACCGACAGCAGGCCCCGATAGGCAGCGGGAGTGTTCGCCAGAAACTCCCCGACGCGGCCCGTATCTCCCTCCGTCGGGTAGCGGAAACTTAGATAGCCCTCAGGCTTGCCGGTTTCCGGATTGTGATA
>JAZKEA010000037.1:7495-13426 GCA_040387315.1 Armatimonadota bacterium
GATAAACCTGAACGTAGGTTGTTCGATTATCCCGGTGCTTTAGCGCCTGCTCCCAAAAATCGGGCTCTGGGCCCGTGCGGGTTGTCATTCCTCGGTGCCGACGCGCAAAAGACTCGTAAAGGGGTCGTACGATATCCAGAGCATCCGGTCCCTCGTAAGCGCGAAGGTGTTTCCCCTCAGGATACGCAACTATCGCCGCTGTCGGAACCGTGAATGTCCGCTTCTCTCCGACCCAGTCCCAGCCATAGCGACGGTAGAAGGCGACGGAGAAGGGAAACAGGCCACTGAGGTACTGCCCGGCATCCCGCATGGTCCGCAGTGACTCTTTCAGCAGTCGCCCCACATGACCACGCCCCCGCTGGTCCGCGGCACAGGCGACACCCGCGATACCCCCAAGAGGCACGATGTCAGAGCCCCAGAATAAATGCAGTTCTTGAATCGTCAGAGATGCCACAAGCCGTGAACCCTCGAAGACTCCCAGCACCGGCGGCTGACTCTCGGAATCTTTTTGTCCAGGTTCTTCCGAGATCGGAGCGGGACGTCGGCCCGCACTGAAAGCCTCGGACATCAGTCTGTCCTGACCCGGTCTGTCTTCCGGCGTGAGCGAGCGAAGTTCCACGATGACGCCTCCCGCGTTTATTTAGTTCGTACCGCCTGCATCATCACCTGGGTACCCAGGTCGCCATTGCCCGGCGCTGCGTCCCGTGTCTGCTCAAAGTCCGCTAGGGCCAGCTTGAGCGCGGGCAGCGTCAGGCCCATCGATTCAGCGGCTTCTGATGCCAGACGAAGATCTTTGATCTGATGATCGACCTTGAAACCGGGGGCGTTATCACCTTTGACGATGCGCGGTCCCAGGTTCGACCACGACCACGATCCCGCCGCCCCGGCTCCGACCGCCTCGAGGACCGCATTGACATCGACGCCCGATGCCTGGGCGAAGACCAGTCCCTCACAGACCGCTTCCAGATTGATCGCGCCGACAATTTGGTTGATCAATTTCGTAATCTGACCGGACCCGACGGTCTCGCCGCAATGGACGGTCTTGCTGCCCATTGCCTCGAAGACCGGACGCAGGATTTCCAGAGTGGCAGCAGGACCCCCTGCCATGATGGAAAGGGTTCCCGCCTGAGCGCCCATAGTACCCCCTGAGACAGGAGCATCGACGAACTGTACCCCGGCTTCGGCAAGTTTTGCCGCCACACGCTGGACACAGGCCGCGCCGACCGTGCTCATATCCGTGCAGATCAGGCCCGGTCGCGCGGCTTCAAGAATGCCATCCGGACCGAGATATACCTGCTCAACATCCGGAACATCCGGAACCATCGTGATGACAATATCCGAGACTTCGGCGACCGCACGCGGCGTATCGGCGACCGTGGCCCCGACCCCGACCTCAGCTGCGAGGGACTCCGCTTTAGCGCGGGTGCGGTTCTGCACCACTATTGCCGAGGCGATTCCCGCTTTTGCGATATTTCGAACCATCGGGCCGCCCATCAGGCCGAGTCCAACAAAACCGATACGCATGTCTATGACTTCTCCATCTGTGTAATGATCTGATTGACTGCACCCTGAAGCCAGCGTGGGGCGCCACGCGGGGGAGTGGCAGCAAAGGCTTTGAGCTCCGGCAGAAGCGCGATATCACTGCGTTCCTCGATCACGCGAGCGGCAGCGTACCCTGTACCGGTGTCCTTTGATGCAAGCGCGGCTCGCAGCGCCTCGGTGCTGCGCGGCTCGCCTGCGGGAAGAGCGCCCATCGCCTCAAGCGCTGCCTGCCGTACTCGGCGGGGAGCGGACTGGTTCTCCCAGGTTGTCAGGATCAGCGGAAGGCCGGCATCCGGTTTTTCTTTGGCAAGCGTTCGATACGCGGATTTGCGGATCACCTCGTCCAGTGAATCCATCTGAGCCGCTTTCCGAATAACGTCGAGGTTAGCCGTCGCGTCCCATCCCCCCAGCGTTTCGACCGCCGCCGAAACGACCGCATAGGGAGCGGTATTGTTCACCAATCCCCGCAGAAGCGCAGTATCCGCAGGATTTCGGGGAAGCTTTCGCATCGCCCGTATCGCGTCAACCCGGCGGTCTCGGTCGCCTCCATTGTAGTAGCCGGGCCGGGAGATCATCTCGCGGAACAGCGGCTGCAGATCCTCACGTTCCAGATTTGCCAGCGGGATAATGTTGCCCAGGGCAACGAATTCACCGGTATCCGCTTTCAGGGCGGCGACAAGCCGCTGCCGACTGCTGTCTGAAAGCGGGCCGCTCTTCGGGTCCAGCAGCTGCTGCATCGCCCGGGAGCGGTCTACGCTGTTCGGGGCCGCTTCCACGATTGCGGGAAGCTCCGCGGTCGTCCAGGCCAGAGTAGGGATCTCCCGGAGGAAATCGTGGTCCGGGTCGAAGAGAACGGTCTCTGGCCGCGTCGGTGATGGCAGACGGAACACCTGCTCGGTCTTGCCGGTCAGCGGGGCCGGGACACGCACCATCTTTCCGTCGATGATTATCCCCGCCTGGGCATTTTCAATCGTATAGAGTGGTGTGCCGTCAGAGGTGTCCTGCTGCTGCTGGACCGTGAGGATCACCTGCTTCCGGGTATCATCGTAGGTCCAGGTGTAGTTCAGTACGGGATGACCCGGCTTATAGACCCACTGGTCAAAGAATGGCTGAAGGTCCTTCCCGGCTGCCTCGGTCATCGCGCTGATAAGGTTCGCCGTCTCGACAGGCTTGTTGGCATTGCGCGTCAGATAAAGATTGACACCCTGGAAGAAAGCCTTGTCACCGATGGCACGCCGCAGGGTATGAAGGACGGTGCCGCCCTTGGGGTAGGCGTGGCTGTCAAAAAGCGCATCCGGATTCGGGTACGTGTAGGTCACTATGGGCCGCTTGTACCGTCGGGCCTCGCCGAGATAGCTCTGTACCGCACTGGCGACTTCGCCGTCATAGGCGTTTTTTCCACGGCTATGTTCGAAGTACAGAAATTGGAAAAAGGTTGCGAAGCTTTCGTTCAGCCAGACATCGCCCCAGTTTTTGCAGGTGACATAGTCGCCGAACCACTGGTGCGCCAACTCATGAGAGTTGAGGCTCGCCATATTCCGAAACCCGGACCGGGCATCCGTGAGCGAACCGGCGCCAAGCGTGCTGGCGGAGATGTTCTCCATACCGCCGCCAAAATCATACATCGCGTTCTGGGCGTACTTGGGCCAGGGATATTTTACCCCGGTGATCTTCGAGTAAAAGGAGAGCATGTCGCCCGTATCGCTGAAAGAAGCCGATATCAGGTTTCCCTTGCCCTTAGGGACGACATAAAGCAGGGGAATGTCCTCCCACTTGTCCGTCTGAGAGTCGAAGGGACCCGCGA
This sequence comes from Armatimonadota bacterium, assembly GCA_040387315.1. Classification (GTDB taxonomy): domain Bacteria; phylum Armatimonadota; class Armatimonadia; order Armatimonadales; family Armatimonadaceae; genus JACMJB01. The sequence goes on from JAZKEA010000037.1 coordinate 10,842, forward strand.
CCAGCGACAGAAGATAGGTGGCATGCTCCTGGTCCATCTTCCAGTGCACCGTGCGCGTTCCCGCCTGCGCATCGGTTGTGTTCGAGATTTGCTTGCCATTACCCACGACTGTCCACGCCTGCGGTACCGTGACCGTGGTCTCCGTCGTGGCGAAATCGTTAGGGTAATCCCACGTGGGGGCCCAGTTTCGATTTCCCGTCGTTTCTCCCTGCGTCCACAATCCGACATGATCGGGATCATTCGGTTCCGGTCGGATCCAGTGCAGCCCGCCTTCGCCCCCGCCAAATCCCGCCGCATTATGATCCGCTCCCGCATAGCGCACCGTAACCGTTGCCGTCGCCTCTGCCGGAATGGGTGACGAGGGACGAATATTCAGCCATTCTCCCGTTCGCGTGTAGGTTGCTCCCTGACCATTTACCTCACAGGAGACGATGTTAAGGCGAGCACCGCAGTGCAGCCGGACAAGGGGAAGTGCCCCCTTCAGCGGAGATAGCGTATTGACTACAGTACCGGTGAAGCTTCGGTTAGCCGCGTTGATGCTGAGTGTAACCGCGACATGCTTCAGGTCGTAATCGCGCTCCGGGGCATTCTGGATCGTCGCGGTCGGGCCACGGAAGGGATTCGTCGGGCGGCGTCCGGCACCCTGTGCGTAAACTGCGGAGCTCGGTAGAAGCACCGCCGCACTGATGCCAAGCGCGGTCAACGTGGTGACAAAGCGATGCAAATTTAAGGGAGAACGGGGAGGATATGCCATGCCCCATGATACGGCATGAACGCCGCATCCCGCACGGAGTTGACACTGATTTGCTGAGGGGAGTATCGTTACGCAAAGCTCTCGGCAGCCATGCCGTTGCCGTCAATCAACGAGGAATGCATGACAGTTCCGTTACAACTACGCTGGCTGGATGAGACGGTGCCCACTGTCTCAACCGGGATCAGCTGGGGAGTGCCGTGGCCGCAGGGATCCGTGAAGACGGACTCACTAGCCTTTCACCTAACTTCAGAACAGGGTACGGCTGTGCCGGTTCAATCCTGGCCTGCCGCCTACTGGCCGGACGGCTCCCTCAAATGGACCGGTCATGCCGCGAGCATCCGGATGGGTACTGCCGATACCTTCCTAACTCTGGCTCAGGGACCGTCACCTTCGCCGGAACCGGTCCCTCTTACGATCCGCGAAGACAGCGATTTTATTGAGGTCGTAAACGGCACCAGGATCTGCCGTATCGGTCGTTCGGGGCCGTCTCTGATTCGGTCATTCGCCATCGGAGAGAGAAGGATCGCCGAAGACGGCCACCTTGTCTGCATCCGTGAGGTCCGGACGGAAGAGGCAATGGGCCTAACGATACGCGAAGAGCATTTTGTCAGTCAGGTGGATTCCGCTATCGTGGAGCAGGCAGGTGAGACTCGGGTCGTCGTGAAGATCGGGGGGCGTCACCGGTCGGAATCGTCGGATCGCCTTTGGCTGCCGTTTACGGTCCGCCTCTACTTCTTCGCAGGAATCGATACGGTTCGAATGGTGCACTCCTTTGTCTTCGATGGGGACGCGGAGCAGGACTTTATCCGAGGGCTTGGCGTTCGGTTTTCCGTCCCGCTTCGCCAGCAGTTCCACAACCGGCATATCCGGCTCGCGGGCGAGGAGACAGGTCTCTTCGCAGAACCGGTGAAGGTAATTGCAGGACGCCGCAATCATTCACCGGACCTGTATGTGCGTCAGATCGCCGGGGAGCAGATACCGAACATCGAGGACCTTCCCGGCAATCAGGATATACATCCGATGGCGGTCTGGGACGCCTTCAAGCTGACGCAGATCTCCGCCGACTCCTTCACGATTCAAAAACGGACCGGAGCGCAAAGCGCCTGGATTACGGCGGCGAGCGGGCGACGGTCGCTTGGACTGGCGTTTGCCGGTGACACGGAGGGCGGACTCGCAGTGGGCATGAAGAATTTCTGGCAGCTTCATCCCACGGGTTTTGAGGTTGAAAAGGCATCGACGGACGCGGCCGAGGTGAGTGTTTGGCTCTGGTCACCGGACGCCCCGGCAATGGACCTGCGCCACTACTCCACCGAGGATCATGGCCTCGACGCCTCCTACGAGGACATCGAACCGGGCTTCAGCACGCCGTACGGAATCGCGCGTACCACGGAGCTGACACTCTGCCCCTTTGACCGAACTCCCTCGAATGACGACCTGCTTTCGTTCGCCCGTGCAAACGCTCGTCCGGCACAGCTTGTCTGTGCGCCGGAACACTATCATTCGGTCGGCGCGTTTGGCGTCTGGAGCCTGCCGGACCGGTCGCAGCCGGGAAAGCGGTGGATCGAGGAGCAGATGGACGATGCCATCACGTTCTACCAGGGCCAGATCGAGCAGCGGCGCTGGTACGGTTTCTGGGACTTTGGCGATGTCATGCACTCCTACGATCCGACCCGGCACACGTGGCGGTACGACATTGGCGGTTTTGCCTGGGCGAACACCGAACTGATGCCGGATTTGTGGCTCTGGTACAGCTTTCTCCGGACGGGGCGGGCGGATATATTCCGAATGGCGGAGGCGATGACGAGGCATACCCAGGAGGTGGACTCGTATC
>JAZKEA010000038.1:0-9486 GCA_040387315.1 Armatimonadota bacterium
CGTCCGCCAGCCTCCGAGGGCTCGAAAGTACGCCAGAAACCAGTCCGCGCCGCGCCTTGCGGCCTCGGGAACCAGCGCGGGCATCCCCTCCCCGCTGGCGTGTCCCGCAAACACGCGGCGCAGATACTGGAGAAAGATCGAATCTCCGTAAAAGAAGAACCGCTCCGGCGGAGGCGCTTCGCCGACAATAATCAGCCGTGCCACTTCGGGCTGGTAGAGCGCGGCAGCCAGATGTCGCCGACGTACGCTGTCTGCCGCGGCATCAGCCGTCTCCAGACTCTCTATACTGCTTATATCGCCTATCCTTCTAAATCCTCTATCGGCATCGGCCCAGCAGTTGCGGATCGATCTTCGCCATTCTCAACATTACTGCCACGCCGGTTGAGCGCATAAATTCCCAGACCCACAAGCGCTGCCACCGCGACTCCTGCCGCCACACCCGGCAGATAATCTCTTGGCGGCGGCGGCAAAAAAACGATCCCGTTCTCGTCAAAACGCGCCGGTTCCGCTATGTATCGTCCCTTCATCGGCGTGATGAACTCCTGCGAAAACCCTTCCAGGTCTGCCGCAAGCGTCTCCCCCTGCATCGGGATTCCATGGCCCGAGGCGATTACTAGGGGACGAAGGGTCGCCAGCACCTCCAAGGAGCGCCGGGCCGAGACCCAGTCGTAGGTCACCGCTGCCGGGGGACGCGCAAGCTCCTGCTTTTGCGTGACGGCATCCGACACTTTATCCATATTCACCGTCAGAACCGCATCTCCGGCTATCAGCGTTCGGTCGCTCTCCCGAAAGAGCGATACATGACCCGGCGTGTGACCGGGTGTCGACAGCCAGCGCCAGTCCGGTAAACCCGGTATGGTGCCATCATTGGGCAGCGCCTGAACAGACTCTCCCAGATCGGTACCGCCCGTTGGCAGAAACCGAGCCGCGAAGGCAAGAACACCGTCGGTTGTCGGGTCTGATGGCGGCAGTTCCTTTCCCGTAAGGTACGGCAGATCGAGCAAAGGCGCGTAAACAGGCACGTTCCAATACGTAGCCAGAGCGAGAGCAGATCCGAAATGGTCCCGGTGGGCGTGGGTCAGCAGGATCGCATCGGGCTTCGCGCCCGGTCCGTAGACTGCTTCCGCCGCGGACCGTATAGCCTCGAAATGCCCTGGAGTGCCCGTATCGACCACGACCCAGGGGCCGCCTTTTTCGCCGACCAGGTAGACGTTCGAGACTTTGAACCCGATCCAGGTAACGTTTGGCGCAATCTCTTTCATGGCAAAGACTCTCGTTGGTTTGTGCGGCAGTGACCGTTTCCGGCTGCGAAGTGTGTTCGCAGCCGGATAAGTTTACGGACCAGAGATCAGCGTGTGGCGTCCGCCGCTTCAGTCTCACTAGCCTTTGCATTATCCGCCTCGGCATCGATCATCATGCCTTCCGCGATCACGGAGGCTGGCAGATGGCAGGCGTTGCTGGGTTCGTCTTCGATCTTGACAGGCTTGGTCGTCACCATATCGTGGATCGTCAGACCCGCCGGAATGATCGGATAGACGTTGGTCTCTTTCGCGACGCGGAAGTCGATGATAACCGGGCGATCATTGATCTCCATGGCTTTCTTGATGGTCGCCTCGACATCTTCCACCTTTTCGCAGCGCAGACCGACGCAGTCATAAGCTTCGGCGAGCTTCACGAAGTCCGGAGCCTGCTCCAGGTTGACGTGGCTGTAGTGCTTCTGCCAGAACATCTCCTGCCACTGCCGCACCATCCCCAAGAACTGGTTGTTCAGGATCGCGATCTTGATCGGAAGACCGTAAACACGCGCGGTCATAAACTCCTGGCTGCACATTTGGATGGAACCGTCACCGGAGATACACCAGACCTGCGCATCCGGAAGTCCAAACTGAGCGCCGATCGCCGCCGGAAGGCCAAAGCCCATGGTTCCCGCGCCACCCGACGTGATGAACTGGCGTGCAGAGCGCATCCCGAAGTGCTGGGCCGCCCACATCTGGTGCTGACCGACATCCGTCGTGACAACGGCCTTTCGGTCCGTCAGACGCGCGATCTCCCGGATAACGTGCTCGCTGTGCAGCTGACCATCCTCGTCGCCGTTCGGCGCTTCCAGCGGGAAGTCCGTCTTCCAGACCCCGGTCTCCTGCTGCCAGGCGGCAAGATCGGTGCGCGGCTCGACCAGATTCAGCAGTTCGATCAGCGCCAGTCGGCAGTCACCCACGATGGACACATCGGCCCGCTTGACCTTGTTGATCTCGCCGGGATCGATGTCGATATGAATGATTTTCGCATCAGGGGCAAACGCGGAGACTTTACCGGTCACACGGTCGTCGAAACGCGCCCCGACCGCGATCAGAAGATCGCAGTTGTGAACCGCATGGTTCGCATAGGCGGTTCCGTGCATGCCCAGCATCCCCAAGGACAGTTCATGGTTCTCGGGGAATGTTCCCAGTCCATGCAGCGTGGTTGTTACCGGAATACCGACCCGCTCCGCGAGCGTCAGCAGTTCGTCATTCGCGCCAGCGGCCTTCGCGCCACCACCGACGTAAAGGACCGGCTTCTTGGACTCCATGATCAGTTCCGCAGCCCGCTTGACCTGCATCGGGTGAACCTTGAAACCGGACTTGAAGGACTTGATATCGACTTTCTGCGCCTCATCCGGATCGTACTCGAAGACAGTGCGGGAGATATCAACGGGAACGTCCACCAGGACGGGTCCGGGACGACCGGAGCGCGCGATATGGAATGCCTCGTGCATCACGCGGGGGATATCATTTACATCCTTGATCAGCCAGTTGTGCTTGGTGATTGGCATCGTAATACCGGTGATGTCGGCTTCTTGGAACCCATCCTTACCAATGAGGTCCGTGCGAACCTGACCGGTGATGGCGACCATGGGGATAGAGTCCATCATCGCATCGGCGATTGGTGTAACAAGGTTGGTCGCGCCCGGCCCGCTGGTTGCCAGACACACGCCGACTTTACCGGTAGCATGGGCAAATCCCTCCGCCATATGCCCCGCACCCTGCTCGTGACGGACCAGGATATGCTTGATGAACTCGCAGTGGAAGAGCGCATCATAAAGCGGAATCACCGCTCCACCCGGATACCCAAAGATGGTATCCACGCCCTCACGCCGCAAACACTCCAAAAGCGCCTCCGCGCCCGTTGATTTAATTTTGCCCATAATCGCTGCCTGCTCCCTGTCTGGTAATCAATCGTTCGTTAACCGTCGCCCGAGATATCCGGGGCCTTAACCACAAAAAAGCCCCTCGTCCCGGAATCACGTACTTTCACATACGCGCACATCGGGACGAGAGGCTTTTGAAAACGCTCCCGTGGTACCACCCGAATTGACGCCTCGCCCGGCTTGCCGGAAAAGGACGACCACTCGTTACGCTATTTCGGGCGCACCCGGAGCCCCTAGTGATCCACCAACGTGGCGGACGTTCAGCAGCTCGGCTCGGAGGGGAGTTTCGGATCACGCGCGCCTCCTGTCTCGCACCAACCGACAGGTCTCTGAATGGACACGACGTACTTACTTGCCTCGTCAACGCCTTGCATATTTAATTGTGGAAAGAGTCTATCATGCTGTCAGGTAAACGTCAACGTCAATGCTTACAAATTGCGATGTTTGTTTTCCCTGTCAGCTCTCCGGTCAAGGCAGGGCTTCGGAGACCCGCATCGCCCCGATCTGCTGAAAAACCGACATAAGGTCGAGAATATTCCAGCCCTCAATCACTTTGCCGTCTTTGATTCGGGCAATGGTCATGGCACGGAACTCGACTACCTGACCGGTTGCGGCAACCCCAAGGGCATCGCCCTTATGAGTCGCCCGACAGGTGAGAGACGTGGCGACTTTATCGCCTTCGGCAACCATCACATCTACAGTTACGTGTATATCGGGAAACGCCTCGCAGAACAGCGCGTGCGCCTGCGCGAACGGTTCGATACCCACAAGCGTCGTCCCATTTGGCCCCATACCGTGGGCGATAGTCTCGTCGGTCAGAAACTCGGCAATCGCTCCCGGCTCTTTTCGGTTCCAGACGCGCTCTATCCACTCCACAATTACGGCAACATTGTCGGATGGCATCCTCAAGCTCCTTCACTGGCGGACGGCCCTTAAATTCTTTTGCAGAGTACCTCATCTACTGCGTTTTATACATTGTCTTGAAGATTTCGTGTTTTCCGGCAACAATGAGAGCGAATGGAACTCACCTTTCTTGGTACAGGAAGCGGGACGCCGTCACGCGGCCGCAATGTCAGCGCAACGGCTCTGCAGCTGACGGAGCGCGGCGAGCTATGGCTGGTAGACTGCGGCGAGGGCACACAGCATCAGACGCTGCGGGCTCCCCAGGTGCGCCTCTCACAGCTGACGCGAATCTATTTCACCCATCTGCATGGGGATCACCTCTTCGGAGTCATGGGCCTGCTCGCCTCCCGTTCCCTTGCCCAGGGCGGGACATCCCCGGTCACCCTTTATGGACCTGCGGGTCTGGGAGATTATGTTCGCACCTGTCTGCGCTGCAGCGGTATGCGCTTCGGGTTTCCTGTCAACATCCAAACGGTCGAACCCGGCAAGCCGCTCTTTGAAGATGAGGAGATCGTGGTCACCGCCGCCCCCGTCCGTCATCGCATCGAGGCATATGCGTTTAGCTTTGAGGAAAAGCCGCGCGCGGGCCGTTTCGATGCTGCCGCCGCCGAGGCGCTGGGGGTAACGCCAGGGCCGATCTTCGGGCGGCTCAAAGCAGGCGAGGTTATTACGCTGCCCAGTGGGCAGGTGGTGGACGGCAAAGCGCTGACCGGTGAACCGCGACCGGGCCGAAAGGTCGTTTTCAGCGGCGACACCCTTTACTGCGCCGATCTAGTCACTCTGGCAAAAGGCGCGGATCTGCTGGTCCATGAAGCAACTTACGCCGCTGAGGACAAACCGCTCGCGGATCGCGCCGCACACTCCACGACCACAGTGGCGGCACGGGTGGCTTCGGAAGCCGAAGTTCGCCAGCTTTATCTGACCCACTTTTCGGCACGGTACGAGAGTGAGAACGGACCCGGCCTGAACGCCCTGCTTGCCGAGGCTCGCGCCATATTTCCCGAAACTCAGCTTGCCCATGATTTCCTGAGAGTGCCCGTTCCACGACGCGAATCCTGAACCCCCAAAACCTGGAGCGCTCAGTGGGCGGTGGTGCGGGAGTGAACGCGCAGGTTCCGGACTCTGAGCAGCCCTCCCCCCCGCTGAATCAGTTCTGAGACCGTCACGAAGATAAAGCCGCGCGCCCGAAGTGAGACAACAATATCCGGCAGCGCCTTCATGGTCGCAGGAATGCCATCATGGAGCAGGATAATGCCGCCCGGGGTCATATCCCGCTTTACAAAACCTTCAATCTGCGCGGATGTGCGCCCTGCCACGAAATCTGCGGGGTCATCGGTCCAGAGGATGGTCGCATAGCCGTTCTTCTCCGCGATATGCTGGACCTCAGGATTGTATTCGCCCCCCGGTGGCCGAAAAAGCCGGATACGAGCGCCGATTATCGAGGAGACAAGATCGCGGGTGGCGTTCAGTTCCCCGGCAACCTCTTCGAGGGGTATCTGCGGCAGGCGGTAGTGATGATACGTATGGTTGCCTACCTCGTGCCCTTCAAGCACCATCCGCTGAACAAGGCGAGGATACAGCGCGATCTGCTTCCCCACAAGAAAGAAAGTCGCCGGAACAACAAGTCGTCGCAGAAGGTCGAGAAGCTGGGCGGTACGCGGACCATGGGGACCATCGTCAAAGGTCAGCGCGATATAGGGAAGATGGGGATCGCCGGTAATGACCTTGAGAAGCCGTATCCCGCGCTCACGTTCCGCATCATCCTGAGCGGCGATCTCGACGAGACGGCGGTATCCGTTCTCAAAGCGTTTGTCAGCATTGCTCGAGAGTGGAGGGGCAAAAGCGGCAGGCTGAGATTTACGCATGCTGGCGGACAATCCGGTGGAGGGGTGGCATTACGCAATTGCAAACCAAAGAAGCGGTGACGTATAATAAAAGCGGGCGAGATGTCTCGCCCGCTTTTATTTTTAAGGTTCTGTAAGGTTTACGCGGCTCTGGTAACCTTGTTGGCCTTCAGGCACTTGGTGCAGACCTTCACCCGCAGGGAGGTGCCCGCGACCATGGTTCGTACCGACTGAATGTTCGGCTTGAACCGTCGCTTGGTGCGGGGCGCGCGGAGCGCCCACTGACCGGAGTGTACGTGCCGGATATTCTGACCGCTCAGCGTTCCCTTGTTACAAACAGAGCAGACGTTTGACATTTGATTTTCGCTCCTTCAAGATCCATACCGAGAGCCAAACGTCTCCCGGGCCAATTAAAGTAAAATTTATCCAGTTATCCGAAACGGAAGTTCAGACGCTGAAAAGCCCGGTTTTCGCCGGGCTAGTGCGTCAGCATATCATGGAATGACGCAATCCACAAGTTTCCTCCAACGCCGCAGGGGTAATGCCTCCCCTCTCTCCAACCACGACAGCGACCCGGCCTACCTCCCGGCGGCAGCGCCTCTTGATCTTGTAGCCTCGCAGGTGATGCGGCGCGTCCCTGCTGTCGCACCGCAGGAGAGAGTCGCGGTTGCCATCGAGATGGTCAAGGCAAGTCCGTACCGCGCTGTCCCGGTCATCGGCGGCAATGGGCGACTGGTCGGAATGGTGACGGAAGCGGGTTTGTCCCGCTCCCTTCTCGCGGCCTCAACCGCAGAAGATCGTGCCCGAGTCCGAGAATCGGCTGTTGACGCGGTAATGGAACCGTGCGATTCCTGGACCGTACCCATGACACCGGTTTCCGAGGTTTCCTGGCTTTTTGACCATGCCCAGCGTGACGTTCTGCCAGTCCTCGGGCCTGATTTTTTATTCTATGGCCTGATTGGGCGCGGTGATCTTGTGCAGGAACTCTCCCGTCCATTCCAGCCGCCGACCATCGGCGGTATGGCGACCCCGCTGGGGGTTTATCTGACCACGGGACGAGTTTCGGGCGGTGCAGGCACGCTGGGATTGATGCTCACGGGCGTTTTTATGGCTACGATCTCCGTGACAGCGCTGGCACTCATTATCTTCGCCGACTCCCGGCTCCCCCCGCTGTCGCTGCCTGCATGGGTGACTGCCTTCATTCCCGAAGTGATCCGCATTGCTGTCGGCAGTGTTGTGGGATCTATACTAGGTCTTTTTCCGCTTCTGCTGGCCCTCCGGTTCTCGCCTATCGCGGGCTACCATGCCGCCGAGCATCAGGTTGTTCATGCTATCGAGCGGGGGGAGCCTTTGCTGGTGGAAGCAGTTCGTGCGATGCCGCGTGTCCATCCGCGCTGCGGGACGAACTTTGTCGCCGCTGTTTTCCTCGCGACCACGGTTTTCACCGCTTTTACCGCATTGCCCGGCGGCCTGAACCTGCTGGCGGCGGGGCTGGCGGCGCTCCTCTACTGGCGCAGCCTGGGTTCCTGGCTTCAGCAGCATGTCACCACCCGGCCCGCGACGGACGGACAGCTCCAGAGCGCGATCTCTGCCGCTCGCGAAGTCCTGGCCCGGCACAGCGCCGCCCCGGACGCGCCCATGCGCCCTCTGGCGCGGTTGTGGCGCATGGGGCTCCCTCAAATACTCCTGGGTTTCGGAACCGTCCTCGCGTTTACCGCACTTCTTGCTTGGCTCTTCCCGTCTCTGGGTGTTATCCTGAATCCTATACTGCACGATCTGATAGCGAACTAAATATCCAATGGCGTTAAAACACGAACTAAAACAGGTGATCGAATCAGCGGTCGCGGCCTGCCGCGCGGCAAACTCTTTGCCTATTGTCGACACTGTTACCGGTGATGTACACCTTCCGTTTACAATTGAGACAACTGCTGACCCGGCACAGGGCGATTACCGCACGAATATCGCACAGATGCTGGCATCCCATGCCGGACACGCGAACGAAGCCGGCTCAATTGCCCAAAGCATTGCCGCGCGTCTGAATGAAACAGCCGGTACGGACGGACTGATCGCGACAGCGGAAGCTACGGCGGATGGGGCACTGAATCTGCGTCTGAACCCGTCTGCGCTGGGCGAGGCGCTGCGTCAGGTTCTGTCCGAGGGTGAGCGATACGGACGGACGAGCTACGGCACCCCACGAAAGGTTCTCGTGGAGTTTGTTTCCGCGAATCCGAACGGACCGATTACGGTGGCGCACGGACGCGGGGGCGCTATCGGAGACACCCTGGCCTCTTTATTTGAATGGACCGGGAATACCGTCTCCCGAGAGTTTTACGTCAATGATGCCGTCGGATCGCGGCAGATGCAGATCTTCGCGCAGTCTCTGTTTGCTCGTTACCAACAGCTATGTGGTCACCCCGCGGAGATTCCCGAAGACGGATATACCGGTGAATATGTAATCGAGATCGCCCAGAGTATCGTGAACACGGAGGGAGACCGCTACGCCGCGTTGACACCGGAGGCCGCCACAACCATTTTCCAGCCACTCGCCCTGAACGGCATGCGCGAGCAGCAGACGGCAGCTCTGGCTGCCTTTGGAATTCACTTCGATAACTGGTTCTCCGAGCAGACACTGCATGCAAGCGGAGCAGTTGAGAAGGTGCTGCAGTCCCTGAAAGAGCGTGGGGTCGCCTTTGAGGAAAAGGGCGCACTCTGGCTGCGCTCCACGCAGTTTGGCGACGACAAAGACCGCGTTCTCGTTCGTGCGGAAGGGACGCCCACCTATCTGGCAGGAGACCTGGCATACCACGCGGATAAACTGGCCCGCGGCTTTGATCTGCTTGTCGATGTCTGGGGGGCCGACCACGAGGGCTATATCGCACGAACCAAAGCGGGGCTTGCGGCTCTGGGTTACGCCCCGGACCAGGTTCAGATCGCGCTTTTTCAGCCGGTACGCCTGCTCAGAAATGGTGTTGAGGAAAAAATAGGCAAGCGCACCGGAGACACGGTGACGCTCGATGAGCTGATCGGTGATGTCGGCAAAGATGCCGCTCGCTTTTTCTTCCTGCTGCAGTCTTCCGGTGCCGCGGAGGATTTCGATCTGGACCTTGCGCGCAGGCAGGACAGGGAAAATCCGCTCTACCGCGTTCAGGATGCGTATGCGCGCTGCAGTTCGGCTTTGCGTGAAGCCACCCAAACGGGTATCGCGTCTCCAGACGCGGAAGTAATTTCCGCATCGGATATATCCCGGCTTACCAACCAGGAAGATACCGTCCTGATGAAAAAGCTGCTGGAATTTCCCGACGAGATACAAGAGGCGCTGGACTCGCTCGCACCCCACCGTATTGCCCGCTATGTGCTGGATCTGGCCGCACTCTGGCACGACTGGGATAGTCGGCTCAGTTGGAACATAGGTCAGCGTTCTGCTGTCGAACAGGAAATCCCTCTGTTCCAGGCGCGTCTGGCACTTATTAAGGGCGTACAGATAACGCTGGCGAACGCCCTTTCATTGCTGGGTGTTTCCCCGCAGGAAAATGGAATTGTGAAAGAAGCCGAGAC
>JAZKEA010000039.1:0-9846 GCA_040387315.1 Armatimonadota bacterium
GGCGACATCACCTTTCGCCGCACGAGCGGCAGCCACGGCTTCGCTCGACGGGTCGTAGAGCGATTCCGTATCCGGCACGGCGCGAGCAGAAGAGGATCCGCCCGTCGGCGCCGCAGCGACGGCACTATTAATGGCGCGTGTCATTACGTAGGTCATGCTTATGGTACCAGAGGAGACTCCGGCGGCTGGCCGATGCATACCGTGTCTTCCTGACCATTGAGACCCTTCGTTCGCTATCTGCCTTCAAAAACTCTTGAAATACGTCAAAATCCTGCCCCAGAGACGAAAAAATCGGCCCAAACACGCATAATTGTGCAGAAGTTCCCGGCTTTCTTGTGCGAGAGCAAGAATGTACTGTATAATTTTGACCGAGGAGCGGGCAATGGCGAGCAAACTACACCCAGCGCCTCCCTACACCAACGGATGACAATGCGACACAAAAGCATCCCAGCAGTGAAGGTCCTGGCAACGACGCCTCTGCAGCAACTACGACGTTACCAAACGTCATGTCGCGACAGGCGCACGCGACCGGGCGATGCGGCAACGGGTTCCCCTGCCGCTGCGCTACCTTCATTCTGGCTATTACCTTTAAAGTCCCCTTTATCGGCGTCGCCCGTCCGTATTTCTTCTGATTCGTTCTTCCCTGGCATCTCGTCCCTTTTCACACTTCCTGATTTATTTATTCGTTTCAGGCGAGATGCAATGCTTCCGTGCTGCGGCATTTCTGCGTTTAGACGCAGATTCAATCGTTTTTCATTGAAGGCCGCCGTTGTTTCACCCTTGCAGCGCTATCAGCAGAAAATCTACCGTGTGGCGATCTTCGGCCCCTGCCGCATCGCTACCCCCGAGGATGTACCCGCGTGATCACAGCAGCGACCCGAACCATCATGACGACGACGCTTCCCGATGTTCCGCGTCCTTCGCTTCTACGCTATGCAGGAATGCCAGACCGTGAGATCGTCAATCGTGCCCAGCGTGGCGACAAGCAGGCAGAAGAGTTTCTTCTTTATAAGTACCGAAATCTCGTCAAGACCAAAGTCAAATCGTATTTCCTAGTCGGAGCCGAAAAAGACGACCTGCTTCAGGTAGGCATGATCGGACTCTGGCAGTCCATCGTAGACTTCCGCTGCGATAAAGCCATCTCATTTCCCGCCTTTGCAAAGGTCTGTATCCAGCGGCATATCATTACCGCCATAAAGACCGCGACACGGCAGAAGCAGCAGCCTTTGAACACGTCGCTCTCTCTGGAATCTCCTTCCGAGGACCCCGCCGCTGACTGGAATCTTTCGGACATTCTTACCTGCGATGAGTCTCTCGACCCAGAAGAGATGGTGATTCGCACGGAAGACACCAAAACGCTTCACGATACCCTGCAGCAGGTTCTTTCTGATTTCGAGTGGCGCGTGCTGTCCGGTTATCAGGTCGGCAAGTCCTACCGTGAGATCGCGATTGAGCTTCGGTGCAAGACCAAATCCGTCGACAATGCCCTTGCTCGCATCAAGCGAAAGGTAGCAGGCGTCCCCGTCGGCGACGCGGATCTTTCCGAACTGCTTTAGGACAGGCAAAATCTTCCTACAAAAAAATCCCTGCCGCAGGCGCGGCAGGGATTTTTTTTTCGGGCGTCCGTTGTTTTACAAAGTAATTTTCGCGATGGATGCGTTCAGTGTCTTGAGGCCGTTCGCATCCGCCTTCAGGTTGACGAACTTATCGGCGACCTTCCAGTTCTTGTACACGAAGACCGTGTTCTTAACACCGGCGGCCGTATTTACCTTGTAGTTGCTGACCGCCTCATCATCCGTCCGGAGGACAGCCATACCCACACCCTCGGTGCCCGGCGTCTTCGCGGCGGCGCGGACAGCGGCTTCGGTCTTTGCCGCGTTTTCAGGCTTCGTCAGGAAAACGACGAGGGCTTTGAACTCTTTGTCCTTGTGCGTCTGCATCGCCTTGCCCAGGCTCTTCGCGATAGGGAGAACGTTCTTGGAGTCGTCCCCGTTTACCCATGCCTGAACCTGAGGGCGATTCTGGAAAGTGCAGGGGAAGCATTCCGTCGTGTCCTTCAGCGGACCGGAAACATGCTTGGGATGAAACGGGCTGACACTCTGTCCCGTGTTCAGACCGGACGAAAGCGCACCGGCAAAGGCGGGAACGGCGAGGACAGCGGTCGCGACCATAGCGGAAGCCGCAGTTCGATAGTTTCGGATCATTCAAACCTCCAGAAAGAATAAATGGGCGTACCAAGCAAGATAGCTTTTCACTGATTCACAAAAATTCTCATCACTAAGTACAAACTATGGATGAGAAAAGGTTCCACCAACAACAGCGGATCTATTCGGATTCAACAGCGGCAGTCACTTCCGGTTCCTGCTTCTTCAGGAGGCAGACCCCTTCCTGTTCAAGCACGCCATTGGCAAAATCCTTGAACGAGGCATTGACGGTGTCATCCGTAGGTAACGCCATGGTGCCGCGTCCGGACCGGAATGTCTTCCCGTAATTATAGGCGTAAGTCCATTCGCCGCGTGGCGTCACCTCGCCCGTGAGTTTCCCCACCAGCGCCGCGCGTGTATCGGTTGTCTCACCGTGAATCTTTCCCGCCTCGGACACGATAAGGATCATCGTGCCGTTACGGTGGGTCGCCTGCCATTCGCCCGACCACGTCCCGGTAAAGGGACTCGGAACGTCGCTGCTCATAATTGGCTCCTTCTGTCTGCTAAGGATCAAGTTCACCCGAAGCGGTGATTTTCCCTTCCTGCCTATCCCTGCTCCGCCCTGCTCGGAAGTGCTCGCACAGCAGAATCCGTTTAGCCGCAAACGGGTATAGTACGATAAAGCACTGAGGGAAAAGCAAAGGCGATAAGGAGTTATGACTATTTCCGACCGAGAACGACGAGAACCGAAAATGCAGACCACGGGATCACGAGAGCGAGCCATCCTGGTGGCGCTGGAGACCAATGACAGTGACGGTGCGGACACCCTGGAAGCGCGCCTGGATGAGTTGGGGGAGTTAGCGGACACAGCAGGGGTCGATATCATCGACAAGGTCGGACAGCGGCGTCGCCAGATAGACCCCGCGTATCTGATCGGTCATGGCAAAGCCGATGAGCTTTTTGCTCAGGTGCGCGAGACCGAGGCGGGCCTGGTGATCTTCGACGATAACCTGTCGCCTACCCAGCAGCGAAACCTGGGGGAGACCCTGCAGACCCGCGTCATCGACCGTACCCAGCTCATCCTCGACATATTTGCGCAGCGGGCGCGAACGCGCGAGGGCAAGCTTCAGGTGGAGCTGGCGCAGCTCACCTACCTGCTCCCACGGCTGGGGTCGCTCTATACCAAGTTCGAGCGGCAGCAGGGTGGTATCGGTGTCCGTGGCGGGTCCGGTGAAACGAAGCTGGAAACAGACCGCCGGAAGGTGCGGGAACACATCACCGAGCTTGAGCGCGAGCTGGACGAGGTTCGAAAGCAGCGGCGTCAGCAGCGGGCATCGCGGCGCAATCTGCCGTTCCCGTCCGCGGCCCTTGTGGGCTATACCTCAGCAGGCAAATCGACCCTGCTGAATACGCTGTCCGGGTCCGAGGTGCTGGCGGATCGAATGCTCTTCTCCACACTTGACCCGACCACTCGCCGCGTTGTTCTGCCGGATGGACGGGCGATTCTTCTCACCGACACCGTCGGCTTTATCCGCAGCCTGCCGCCCGATCTGGTCGCCGCATTCCGCGCGACCCTGGAAGAGGTGGTTGAGGCGGATTTCCTTCTGCATGTCGTAGATTCCTCGTCTCCCGAGGTGGATCGTCATCGGGATACAGTGCTAGAGACGCTAGAAGCGCTAGGGGCGGGCGACAAACCCATCATCACGATCTTCAATAAGGCGGACCTTGTTGAGGACCAGTACAGCCTGAGGGCTCTCGTCGCCGCGACGCCAAATTCCGTCTATATGGCCGCGACGAAACGTGACGGCATCACCTACCTGATGGACCGCATCGTCGCGACCATTCAGACCCTGGTAGAAACGATGAATCTTGCGATTCCCTACTCACGGTCCGAGATGGTCGCCCAGTGCTACGAGTACGGACACGTCCTGTCCGTGGATTACCGCCCCGACGCAATTCACGTTCACGCCGAAGTCGCAAGAGCGCTCGCCGGTCGCCTGTCGGAATTCCGCGTTCCTGTCGAGGAATAATCCAGCTAATAGTCCTCTAAGCAAAAGCGCCGCCACTGACGCGAAGAAAGGCGGCGCTTTCGCTTTACAGGGCACTTCCCCTGAACAAAGCAACAAACCAAACACGGTACTATAGCGGCATGAGTGCGAATGAAGATCCCATACCTGTAGCCGAAAAGCCCGGATATATCTGCCCTTTTTGCGGCGCTGACTGCTCCCCTATTGCGTCCGCTCCCCCGTGTGCGCATTATTTCCTGACGGACGGCGAAAACGGCTGGCGGTTTACGGCAGCCTCTCGGGCCTTATTTGAGGCAGCGGAAGCAAAACAGCCGACGCTTTTTCGCGATCTGCTTTACCACGATCCGGTGTGCCGAGAAAATCTGCGACTGCGCCGCGCAAACTACGATGACTCGCTGGAAATGTACGCCTTTACAGGTGACCCTGAGCAAACCGTACGCGCGTTCACTGCAGCCATCGACAAGGCATAGAAAAACCGCGCTACTTGGCGCGGTTTTCTTGGAAATATTGGTTACGCCTGCGCTTCCGCGTAGGCTTTCGCGGCAGGTCCGGCGTCCGGTTTTTCGTTCCAGTGATTGCAGGCGCTGGCGCCACTGACGATCAAGGCAAAATCCTTCAACTCAGGCTGAACGCAGAGTCCGACCATTCGAACCTCTTCCTCAGGGCGAGGTGCTTCGACTGCCCAAAAACTGCAGGTGATGCAGGCGCCGACCTGCTGTGCCATCGGCAGCGGCTGTGAATTTTTGGCTTCCTGAAAGTGCTGATAAATCGGCATCTGAGTATCCTTCCTCGTCTCACGTCGTTAGATGCCTGGAGAATACCCCGCCTGCCCGATTTTTATTCAGCAGTATCGCCGTCGATGCGTTCTTTTAGTCCCTGATAATAAGACACCAGATTATTCTCCTCTGGTGGCTCTGTAACACGGCGAAAAAGTTTGTGAAAAGGGTGGATCTGGATGCCGCCGCCGCGATACGGAAAAACGAGAGTGGAGTCGTACCAGTTCTCGTCGAAGCGCCAGACACCGATCAGGTTTTCGGACAGTACCTGACCGAGGTAACAGCCATTATAGAAGACGATCAGGTTGCGCTGGGCATCCGGGAAGTTTTCGCCGCGCATCAGCTCGTCAGAGACCTGAAGAAGCTCCTCAAGGGTTTGTATTGACGCTTCGGAGTAGTCCAGCTCGCGTCCGCCGCCGCGTACCTGCAGAACGAGGGTATCCGCGTAATCCTTGATATTATCCAGTGAAAGCTGCATCTTACTCGCCCAGGTATGCCTTCTTCACCTCAGGGTTCGACCGCAGATCAGCAGCGGGTCCCTCCAGGGTAATCCGCCCCGTTTCCAGGACGTACCCACGGTGGGCGACACCCAGTGCCTGATGCGCGTTCTGCTCCACCAGCAGGACCGCGGTTCCGGACTCGCGGTTGATCATCTCCACGATACGGAAGATGTCCCGCACCAGATTCGGGGCAAGTCCGAGCGACGGTTCGTCCAGCATCAAAAGCTTTGGCTTGGTCAGCAGGGCGCGCCCAATCGCAAGCATCTGCTGTTCGCCGCCGGAAAGGGTGCCGGCATTCTGCTGTAAACGTTCTCGCAGCCTTGGGAACAGGTTCAGCGCATGTTCCGTGTCAGAGGCGATACCGGCCTTGTCACGGCGAAGGTACGCACCGAGCTCCAGGTTCTCGCGAACCGTCATGTTGGAAAAGATACGGCGGCCCTCCGGACAGTGGACCAGACCGCGCGACACGATTCCCGCCGGGTTCTGCCGGGTCACGTCTTCGCCCAGAAAAACGACGCGGCCCTCTTTCGCCCGCACCATCCCCGAGGCGGCGCGCAGCAGGGTGGACTTGCCCGCGCCATTGGCTCCTATCAGGGTTACGATCTCCCCGGGGAACACGGTCACGGAAACCCCGCGCAGCGCGTGGATGGCGCCGTAATAGACATCCAAATCTTCGAGCGACAGCAGCGGCGCATTACTGGCGTTAGATTCCGCCATTAGGCCGCCTCCGTTTTTCCACTGGCCGCGAGCGCCTCACTTGCCGCCTCCATCGCCTCAGAATCATCGCTGCCCAAATATGCCTCAACCACCTTGGGATTGCTTCGAATCTCCATCGGGGTGCCGTGGGCGATGGGTTGACCATACACAAGGACGGTAATTTTCTCGCAGACACCCATAACAACCGTCATGTCGTGCTCGATCAGAAGAATGGTGAGGCCAAACTCATCGCGGAGACGGCGGATCAGGTGCATGAGATCGCTGGATTCCTGCGGGTTCATGCCTGCCGCCGGTTCGTCCAGGAGCAGAAGTTCAGGCGCTGTTGCCAATGCGCGGGCGATCTCCAGTCGCCGCTGGTCCCCGTAGGGCAGATTTCGGGCGGACTCATTCTGTAGGTCATCAAGGTTCAGCAGTTTCAAAAGACGTTTCGCCTCAGCCGTTACCTGAGCCTCGTCGCGGGCGAAGCGGGCGGTGCGAAAAACCGTGCTGAAAAGACCGGAGGACTCTCGTGTCGAAGCGGCGGTACGCACATTATCCAGTACCGACAGGTCAGGGAAAAGACGAATATTTTGGAAGGTACGGCAGACGCCCAGCTTCGCGATCTGGTGGGGCTTCTTTCCGCCGAGTTCCTGCCCGTTGAACTTTATGGAGCCTTCCGTAGGAGCATAGACGCCCGTCAGAAGATTGAAGACGGTGGTCTTGCCCGCGCCGTTAGGCCCGATGAGGCCCGCAAGGTCCCCTTTTTCAAGGGTCAGCGAGACATTGTTGACGGCGACAAGGCCGCCGAATCGTTTGGTAACGTTTTGAAGTGAAAGGACGGGCATAAGCGGGAGAGATGTACCGGGAAAGGCGACCGACTCGTCATTGTAACGGAACCCCATTGCACTGTCAAACAGCGAACAAACGTCCCTGGGAAAACAACTTGGGCCGAGTTGCTCTGGTTGCTGTATAATCGTGCCCGTGGGACGAATGGTTCGCTTTTCCGCTACTGAGCCTGATATCGAGCATATGCTGCGATTTCTGGCTAGACGTATGCCTGATGGTATTCGTCTGATTCCCCTTTTGGCACGGCATCGGGACGATCTGCGCTGGCGGCGCACGATCCGCCCTCTTGTCACTGCGATGCGCACCAAAGACACCCCCCTAGCGTGGGGTATCCGCGACGCGCCGGGAACCGCGGAGACGTCCTCTGCAGTTTCGCTTCTTTCCGTGGAGAAGGATAACAAAACCGGATCTCTGGTCGTCGATCCGGACGAATCGCAGCTTATTACTCTTGCGCTTGGTCCCGCCGAGGGGCCGGATCGCCGACGTGAGGCCCTTCTGCTTATGCGCGACTGGGATCTGGAAGCCGGTGCCGAAGAAGACAGTAAGCTCTCGGAGCGGGCCGATCTCGCACGAAGTCTTGTTGACCGCTGTTCCCGTCACCTCCGGCGCAACGCGTCCCAGGAAAATGGACGCTGGGTCGTCTTCGAAAAGACCAAAGACTAGCCCTCCGCGACCGCGATCTGGTGACCAAGGTCACAAGTATACCTGTTCCGTCCTGTGAAACCCATCCAGCAGCCCGCTTCTCGGAAGGTAAAATCCGGCATGGCGGCGAATCGGTCGTTATGACTACCGTTTGGCGTGTTTGCTTGCTGGGCGGATTACGGGCGGAGCGAGATGCCGAGGTTGTGGCACGCTTCCGCTCCCAAAAGATCGGTGCGCTACTGGCCTATCTGGCATTATTCCCCCGACGCCCTCATACCCGCGAAGAGCTCGCCGACCTGCTCTGGCCGG
Source organism: Armatimonadota bacterium (assembly GCA_040387315.1). Classification (GTDB taxonomy): domain Bacteria; phylum Armatimonadota; class Armatimonadia; order Armatimonadales; family Armatimonadaceae; genus JACMJB01. The sequence goes on from JAZKEA010000039.1 coordinate 7,941, forward strand.
ACTCAGAGCCGGAAACTGCACGAACCAACCTGCGGACCGCGCTGTCCTCTCTGAGACGCCAGCTGGAACCACCGGGGATACCGGCTGGCACGGTTCTGGTGTCAAGCGGCAGCGGCGACATCAGCCTTAACCCGTCCCTTATCGAAACAGATGTCGCACAGTTCGAGGAAGTAATAAAAAGAGCGACACGCCCCGCTCTACCGCGCGACGAGTATTTACGTCTCCTGGAAGAGGCTGTTAGCCTGTATGGCGGCCCGCTGCTGCCTGGTGTGTACGAAACCTGGGCAACGACAGAGCGTGACCGACTCGCCAGCGCCTATCTGGATGCGCTGCGCCGCCTGGTTGCTCACCACGAACAGGCCGGCAACCCGGAAATTGCGCTCGGGTTTGCGCGTCGTTCCGTTACCGCTGATCCCCTTGCCGAAGATGCCCATGCCGACGTGATTCGCCTTCTCCAGGCGGTCGGAGACCGGGCGGGTGCACGCCGTCAGTTCGATGAGCTATCACGCCTTCTGGAGGAACAGTTCGGCGGGGAGCCCGCGCCCGAGACTAGGGCGCTTCTTGCCGCAAAGCCCGCGCCACGGCTGACCACCGCTCCCTCCCCAGTGCCTGACGCGAAACCACGTACCACTACGGTGGATGAGCCTATCGGCCACAGTGGTTTGAAAACGCTGACGGGGACGCGGCAGCCCTTGTCTCCGCCTGCAGCCCCTCTTAACCTTCCGCTCACGCTCACTCGCTTTTTTGGTCGTGAACAGGAGTTGGCAGAGCTGAGAGCGCGGCTTTCGCCCCAGGGTACAAGCGGCAGCGGCGGGACGCGACTGGTGACTCTCACCGGGCCAGGCGGGTCCGGCAAGACGCGGCTCGCGGTTGAAACGGCTCGGGGGCTCGGTGCCGACTTTCCCGGCGGCATCTGGTTCGTGCCGCTCGCCGATCTGCGCGAGGCCGAGCATATCGGGGGGGCTCTTGCCGATGCGCTTGGCCTGCCCCGTGCTCAGACCACGTCGCCGCTGCAGCAGGCTATCGAGGCTCTCGCCCAGAAGACCTCTGCGGACCGCCCCGTTCTTCTCGTCCTCGACAATTTCGAGCAGCTGGTGGGCGAAGGGGGAGCAGACGTGGCGCACGAACTGCTCGCTGGTGTCCCGAGCCTTTCCTGTCTGGTGACATCGCGGCAGCGCCTGCTGATTGATGGTGAGCAGGAGTTTGCCCTCGCGCCCCTTCCTGCCCCGTTCGAGACCGGCAAAACTATCTGGACGGGCGACACCAGCGCACCGGAAGGGCTGCTGGCTTTTCCGTGCGTTCAGCTGTTTGTGGACCGAGCGCGGGCGGCACGGCCTGATTTTCAGCTTTCGTCGAGAAACGCGGACTCTATCGCCAACCTGTGCAGCAAACTGGAGGGCGTCCCGCTTGCTATCGAGCTTGCCGCCGCTTGGTCTCAGACCCTTACGCCCTCTCAAATGCGCGAGCGGCTGGATCAGCGCTTTGACCTGCTCGTCACCCGTCGCCGCGACGCACTGGGCAGACACCGAAGCCTGAGGGCAGCGGTCGAGTGGGGATGGGACCTGCTCGCCCCAGAGGCTCGGGACTTCTTCGCACAGCTGTCTGTGTTTCGCGGTGGCTGGACTCTCGAGGCTGCCGAGGCAGTGACGGGCCGGCCCGATGCGCTGATGCTTCTGACGCTGCTGCGCGACCACTCGTTCGTTCTTACGGAAGAGGAGCAGGAAGACATCGGGCAGATGCGGTTCCGCATGCTGGAAACCTTGCGAGAATTCGCCGATGAGCAGGTCGCAAGCGTTGCGGACCAGAGCACGCTGGACGTGCGGCACTACGAATACTTTCTACAACTCGCGGAGCAGGCCGAGCCGCAGCTGCACGGACCCGAGCAGGCACTCTGGCTCCGCCGCCT